>NZ_JBYOJV010000016.1:123280-162246 GCF_057798835.1 Cupriavidus sp. 291-E7 | reverse complement strand
CACAAGATCGGGTAAGGACACGCCGTCGCCGGCGCATCCTCCCCTAAGAACCGTACGTGCGAGTTTCCCCGCATACGGCTCACGCTCTCGAAAAACTGTCTATGGATAAACAGTCGGCTCTCGACTTCAATTGAGCCTACGCATCGATGAACGGTCGTCGCTCAGCGCAAGCGCCGAGAGGTGCAGACGCCATAGCTGGCGCTCTTCCATGCTTCCCCTCGTTGAACCCAGACCAAGTTTCTGCGCTCGAGAACCTAGCGGAAGTCTGCTCGCTTTCGCGCGAGGCGATGTTGCAGCCCCTATCCACACGATTACGGCGCGGCATTCGCGTTTTCCGCCTTCTCATACCCGCACAGTCAACAGCTTGCCTCACGGCTCGCTTGCCACGAGGGCAACGGTACGGGCTTACCACGTTCCCGTTTCATCACACGACTGAGTAAGGACCCGCCTCTTCGCCGGTGGCGCTTACGGCGACGTGTTGCTTGATAGCAGAGCAACATCCGGCCACTTCCCATTTTGGGTCATGCCTAACAGCAGCTTTGGCATGTCAATAATAACGACGTTTATCAGCGATTCACATGTGTTGCCCATGTCAGCCAGCTTCGCATCTCAGCCCCATTGCTGCTCGGAGCTTCCACGCAGTGCCTCGCGACACTGCGCGCTTACGGACACTTTGTCGGAGCGGCTTCGCACAACGCCGTTACCAGCGATGCACGCGCTCCCAAGCTACCGCCGGTCGCACGGCGGGTTCACTACCGCACCAGACTGCATGCAGTTGAACAATGATGAAACGAGCATGCATTGCGCCTAACCAACGGCCTCATGCTTCGTGTCGCACACTATCCCTTATTTTAAGAGAGTCCTTGTGTCCTCAGATACGTGGGGCCGCTCCAGCGACATCGATGTAGTCGATGAGCCGTTCCGCAAGATGATTCGCAAGCGGCGCACAAGCCGCCGCCCAGCGGGCGGCCTGCTCGTCCTTGCGCCCCAGTGCCTCCAACTCGGCCTGGAGACGCAGCAACCACGCCCAGCCGTACGGCCGCTCGAAGGTGCGTGAACCGGGCCGTTCGAAATAGGCCAGCTCCGTGGCGATGGCTTCCGGTCGCAACTGGGCATCGAGCGTATCCCGGATCCGTCCGGCGACAGCCAGCCCGGGCCGCAAGGCAAGCAGCCGCACCAGCAGCCAGTGCATATGCACCGACGAATGCCAGTCATAGCTGCCGTAGAAGACCGGATGCAGGACGAGCGGCGCGGCGAGGTCGTTCACATCCGCCATCAGATGGTCGACCTTGTACGGATACGGACGCACGATGTTGTCGAGCGCCACCTGCGCAAAGCGCTCCGCCGTAGCGTCATCGAGCCGCGTATGGGTCATCGTGCCTCGCCCGGTATGGTCAGATCATTGCCCGATCCGGCCCTCAGGCCGGTGCCAGCCACTTCTCCACCAGCTTGACGAAGAACGTGGAGCCTACCGGCAGCAGTTCGTCATTGAAGTCATAGCTCGGGTTGTGCAGCATGCAGGGACCCATGCCGTGCCCGGCATCCCGGTGCGAGCCTTCGCCGTTGCCGATGAACAGATAGCAGCCCGGCTTCTCCTGCAACATGAAAGAGAAATCCTCGGCGCCCATCGTCGGCTCCACATTGCCGTCGACGTTGTCCGCGCCTACCAGCTCGCTGGCGATGCCCACCGCGAACTCCGCCTCGGCGGCGCTATTGATGGTCGGCGGGTAGTTACGGTGGAATTCGAAGTCGATCGTGCAATCGAATGCCTGCGCCACGGCGCGCGAAACTTCTTCCATGCGGCGCTCGATCAGGTCCAGGACTTCCACGGTGAAGGTACGGACCGTACCGCCCAGCCAGGCTTCGTTCGGCACGATGTTCGTGGCATCGCCGGCGTGGAACTGCGTGACGGAAATCACGGCGGTGTCGATCGGCCGCTTGTTGCGCGTGATGATGCCCTGCAGTGCCGATACGATCTGGGCGCTGGTGAACACCGGGTCGCAGCCATTGTGCGGCATGGCCGCATGAGCACCCTTGCCGCGCACGGTGATCTTGAATTCGTTGCTCGATGCCATCAGCGGGCCGGCCGTGGTGCCGAACGACCCGACCGGCATGCCCGGCCAGTTGTGCATGCCGAACACCGCATCACACGGAAAACGATCGAACAGACCGTCCTTGATCATTTCACGCGCGCCGCCGCCGCCTTCTTCGGCAGGCTGGAAGATCAGATGCACGGTGCCGTCGAAATTGCGATGCTCGGCCAGGTAGCGCGCGGCGCCCAACAGCATTGCGGTATGGCCATCGTGGCCGCATGCGTGCATCTTGCCCTCGTGCTGCGAGCGATGACCAAAGGTATTCGCCTCCTGCAGAGGCAGCGCATCCATGTCGGCGCGCAGGCCAATCGCGCGATTGCTGTTGCCGTTGCGGATGACGCCGACCAGCCCGGTCGTGCCCAGTCCGCGATGGACTTCGATACCCCACGACTCCAGGCTCTTTGCGACCACATCGGCCGTGCGCTGCTCCTCGAAGCACAGTTCTGGATGCGCGTGGATGTCACGTCGGATGGTTCGGATTTCGGCTTGCGCTTGCAGGATTTCGGGAATGAGCTTCATGGTGCCAGTCCAGGCGAATGGGGCAGTTGGATACCCCCGATCATACGACGGCTATCCACGAAGCGCCAAAACAAGGCGTCACCGGTACGCGCGGATCGATTGCCGTGCATTGCAGCGCGCCGTCGATGTCAGGCGGGCATACATTTGCCGCACGCTACGCATATCGATAGTGGCGCAATGCAGCATCGAGGCTTGGCCAAAAGCGGGTGGGTTTCCCCGCATGGCGGACGCCTTGTACTGCTGGAACAGTTCATGCTTGAAGTGCCCGGCCGGTCGCGCGCCACGTTGCCACGCAGAATGCCGCACCAAAATGCGGCTCGTTCTGCTTGAGAAGACAACCGGAATCAAGGTCATGCGCGGCTGATCCTAAACGCCATTTCAAGACTCCACAGGGAGAATCGCGCGATGTCCCTTCGTCACCTCAGGAAGGCTGTCGGTACGGTCCTGCTGACCGGCGCCCTCGGCTTCGGCCTGGCCGTGCAGGCCCAGGCGGCCGATCTCAAGATCGCCATGAGTTCGCCGCCGACCTCAATGGACCCGCATTTCTACAACCTCTTCTCGAACATCAACGTGTCCGAGCACGTGTTCGACACGCTGATCAAGCTTGACCCGGACAGCAAGGTCGTGCCGGGACTGGCGGAGTCATGGAAGCTCGTCAATAACCTCACGTGGGAATTCAAGCTTCGCAAGGGCGTGAAGTGGCATGACGGCACCGAACTGACGACCGAGGACGTTGCCTGGTCGCTTGATCGCCCGGCAACCATCGTCAACAGCCCGGGCAAGTTCGACGTGTACACCAAGGCGATCATCAACAAGAAGATCATCGACAAGTACACGATCCAGGTGACCACGAACCAGCCGTATCCGTTGATGCTCAACGACCTGACGTCGGTCTTCATGGTCCAGAAGAAGGCCACGCAGGGCCTGTCTTCCGATGATTTCGCACAGGGCAAGGGCATGATCGGCACGGGGCCGTTCAAGTTCGTGAGCTATGCGCGCGATGACCGGGTGGAACTGGTCAGGAGCCCGGACTACTGGGGTGCGAAGCCCGCCTGGGACAAGGTCACGCTGCGCTTCATCCCCAACCCGGCCACGCGCCTGGCCGCGCTGCTGTCGGGCGACGTGCAGGCGATCGAGAACGTGCCCACGCCGGACCTGCCGAAAGTGCGCAACGATCCCAAGCTGTCGTTCTTTTCGAAGATCTCGCACCGCGTGATCTACCTGTACTTCGACGTCAAGCGCGACAAGTCGCCGTTCGTGACGACCAAGGACGGGCAGCCGATGGACAAGAACCCGCTGAAGGACGCGCGCGTGCGCATTGCCATCAGCACGGCCATCAACCGCCAGGGCATCAAGGACCGCCTGATGGAAGGCCTGTCCGAGCCGACCAACAACCTGGTGCCGCCTACGCTGTTCGGTCACAACCCCCAGTTGAAGACGCTCAAGTACGATCCCGAGGCAGCCAAGAAGATGCTGGCTGACGCGGGTTATCCGAACGGCTTCGGGCTGACGCTGCATACGCCGAACAACCGCTACGTCAACGACGAGAAGATCGCGCAGACCATCGCGCAGAACCTCACGCGCATCGGCATCAACACCAAGGTGGAAGGCATGCCGATGGCCACGTACTCGTCGAAGGCGATCAAGCACGAGTGGTCGTTCGGTCTGGTCGGCTGGGGCGCCCAGACCGGCGAGGTCAGCTCGCCGCTGCGCGCGCTGGTGGCCTGCGAAGACTCGAAGAAGGGCTTCGGCACGACCAACTGGGGCGAGTACTGCAATCCGAAGATGGATGCGGTGCTGGAAAAGGCGCTGGCTACCGTGGATGACAACGAGCGATCCAAGCTGCTGCAGGAGGCCACGGCCATCGTGGTGCTGGACGGCGGCATCATCCCGGTTCACCATCAGGTCACCACGTGGGCCACGCAGAAGGGCATCACGTACGTGCCGCGTACCGACGAACGCACCTACGCGCACCTGTTCAAGCCTGCCCAATAAGCCAGCCGGGCTAGGCGGGGCCGCCGCGGTTTGATGGCGGCTCCGGTATGATCGCGGCCCCGGACTTCCACGAGAAGCCGGGGCGGTTTCCCCACGATGTCCCCCGTGGGCCGCGAACCCGCCGGTAGTGCGTCACAGCGCGCCGGCGAAAGGATAGGCGTCTGGAAAATGCTGGTCTTCATCATCCGGCGACTGATGCAGAGCGTGGTTGTGCTGCTGGTCATGTCGCTGCTCGTGTTTCTTGGTGTGTTTGCAATCGGCAATCCGATCGACATTCTGATCAGCCCTCAGGCTGACCAGGAAGACATCAAGCGCACCATCGCCGCGCTGGGCCTCGACAAGCCGCTCTGGGAACAGTATTGGATCTTTCTGCAGAACGCGCTGCACGGTAACCTGGGCACGTCGTTCGCGCATGGCACCCCGGCACTCAAGCTGATCTTCGAACGCATGCCCGCCACGATGGAGCTGGCCGTGTGCGCCATCCTGCTGGCTATCGTGCTCGGCATTCCGCTAGGCCTCTGGGCCGGGCTGCGACCGAACAGAGTGGCTGGCAAGACCATCATGACCGTGTCGATCCTGGGCTTTTCGCTGCCCACGTTCTGGGTCGGGCTGATGCTGATCATGGTCTTTGCCGTGCAGTTGGGCTGGCTGCCGTCGAATGGCCGGGGCGAAACGATCCGCGTGCTCGGCGTGCCGTTGAGCTTCCTGACCGTCGACGGCATACGTCACCTCATTCTTCCGGCCGTGACGCTGTCGCTGCTGAACATTGCGATGGTGATCCGGCTCACTCGCGCGGGCACGCAGGAAGCGATGCTGCAGGACTACGTGAAGTTTGCGCGTGCCAAAGGGCTGTCGAACACGCGGATCGTCGGCGTCCACGTACTGAAAAACATCCTGATCCCGATTGTCACCGTGATTGCGCTGCAGTTCGGCTCGATCATCGCCTTTGCCATCGTCACCGAGTCGATCTTCGCGTGGCCGGGCATGGGCAAGCTGATCATCGATTCGATCCAGCTGCTGGACCGCCCCGTGATCGTCGCCTACCTGATGGTGATCGTGACGCTGTTTATCCTGATCAACCTCGTGGTGGACATCGTCTACAGCATGCTCGATCCGCGCGTGCGCATCGCCGACAACAAGGGGTAAGCCATGAGCTCATCGACCATTCCCGAGCAGGCACCCGCTCAACCCGCGAAGTCCGCCAAGGAAGAGACGCCACGGCGCCGCTTTGCACGGCAGTTCCTTGAAAGCAAGCTGGCCGTGCTGGGCCTGGTGACGCTGCTGCTGATCGTGCTGATCGCGATCTTCGCGCCGTTGCTGGCGCCGCAGAATCCCTATGACCTGGCCACGCTCGATGTGCTCGATGCGCGTCTGGCGCCGGGCGAGCAGTCGGGCGGCGGCATGACGTTCGTCATGGGGTCCGACGAGCAGGGCCGCGACATGTTGTCCGCGGTGATGTACGGCCTGCGCATCAGTGTGGGCGTGGGCGTGGTCAGCACCGTGATCGCGCTGTTGCTGGGTGCCACGCTGGGTCTGCTGGCGGGCTTTATCGGCGGCCGGACCGAGGCATTCATCATGCGCGTGGCGGATCTGCAGCTATCGTTCCCGCCCATTCTGCTGGCCCTGATCCTGCTGGCGTTTCTGCGCCCCGGCATCGGCAATATCGTGATCGCGCTGGTAGCGGTGCAATGGGCGTACTACGCTCGCACCACGCGCAGTGCGGCGCTGGTGGAGCGGCGCAAGGAATATATCGAGGCGGCCACCTGCCTCGGCCTGCCGCCCCAGCGCATCATGTTCCGGCATCTGCTGCCCAATTGCCTGCCGCCACTGATCGTGATTGCCGCGCTGCAGGTAGCCTCGGCGATCACGCTCGAAGCCACGCTGTCATTCCTGGGGCTGGGCGTGCCGGTTACGGAGCCGTCGCTGGGCATGCTGATCGCTAATGGCCAGCAGTACATGCTGTCGGGCAAGTACTGGATCAGCTTCTTTCCGGGCATCGCGCTCGTTGTCACCATCGTGGCGATGAACCTGGTGGCGGACCAGTTGCGCGATGTGCTGAACCCGCGCCTGCAGACGCAATAAGCAACCAGGAGCGCCAACATGACACAGCCAACCCTGGTCGTTGAAAACCTGAAGACGCAGTTCTTTACACGCGCCGGCGTGGCCAAGGCCGTGGACGATGTCTCGTTCTCGGTCGGCCGCGGCGAGATCCTGGGCCTGGTCGGCGAGTCCGGTTCGGGCAAGTCGATGACCGGCTATTCGATCATGGGTCTGATCGATCCGCCGGGGAAGGTCGTCGACGGACGTATCGCGCTCACCAGCCGCGATGGCGTGACGCGCGACCTGCGCGCGCTGACGCCGGCGCAGCAGCGCGACGTGCGCGGCAACCGCATCGCGATGATCTTTCAAGATCCGATGATGACGTTGAACCCGGTGCTGCGCATCGACACCCAGATGATTGAGGCAGTGCGCGCCCACGACGACGTCAGCCGCGCCGCCGCACGCGAGCGCGCGCGCAACGCGCTGGCACGCGTGGGCATTCCATCGCCGGACGAACGCTTGCAGGCCTATCCGCATCAGTTCTCGGGCGGCATGCGCCAGCGCGTGGCAATCGCCATTGCGCTGTTGAACAAGCCGGACCTGATCATTGCCGATGAGCCGACCACGGCGCTCGACGTGACCATCCAAGGCCAGATCCTCTACGAGATGCAGACGCTGTGCCGCGAGTCGGGCACGGCACTGATCTGGATCACGCATGACCTGTCCGTGGTCGCCGGCCTGGCCGACAAGGTCTGCGTGATGTACGCGGGCAAGATCGTCGAATCGGGCGATGTCCGCCAGGTGCTGGAGCGTCCCGAGCATCCGTACACGCACGGGCTGATCGGCTCGGCGCCGTCGCGTAACCCGCGCGGCGCACCACTGCGGCAGATTCCCGGCATGACCCCTTCGCTGCTGAATCTTCCGGGCGGCTGCTCGTTCCGCAATCGCTGCCCCTATGCCACGGATGTTTGCAAGACCGACCCGCCGCTGGAGATTTCGCCAGACGGCCGCCAGTTGCGCTGCTTCCACCCGGTGCATGTCCAGCAGGAGGCCGCATGAGTACCCCAGTAATCGATACGCCGAACGCTGCCGCATCGCACGTGGCCACTGATACGGCCACGCCGCCGGCACCATTGCTGGAACTGCGCGGTGTTTCCAAGCGCTTCGTCAAAACGCTCGACGTGGCGGCCAAGATCGCCAATGTGTTTGGTGCGAAGCAAAAGATGGAAGTCGTGCACGCCGTCGACAAGGTGGACCTGGCCATCCGCACCGGTGAGGTGGTCGGTCTGGTCGGCGAATCCGGATGCGGCAAATCGACGCTCGGCCGCATGGCGGTGGGCCTGCATTCGCTGACCGAAGGCGAGCGGCTCTGGCGCGGCACGGACCTGGACCGCCTGCCGCCGGACAAGCGGCGCGAGAAACAACTGGCGATCCAGATGATCTTCCAGGACCCCTATGCGTCGCTGAACCCGCGCCTGCGCGTGCTCGATATCGTCGGCGAGGCGCCCGTGGTGCATGGCATGGTGGAAAAGGGCGCGCAGCAGGCCTACGTGGAAGACATGCTCGTGCGGGTGGGCATGGACCCGACGGTGCTGCGACGGTTTCCGCATCAGTTCTCGGGTGGGCAGCGGGCGCGTGTCGGTATTGCGCGGGCGTTGGCGGTCAAGCCGGAGTTTCTTGTCTGCGATGAATCCGTGGCGGCGCTCGACGTGTCGATCCAGGCTCAGGTCCTGAACCTCTTCATGCGCCTGCGCGAAGAGTTGAACCTGACCTATCTGTTCATCAGCCACGACCTGGGCGTGGTCAAGCACATCAGCGACCGGGTGGTGATCATGTATCTGGGTCGCGTGGTGGAGTCGGCCCCGACCGAGGAAGTCTTTTCCTCCCCGAATCACCCGTACACGCAGGCATTGCTGGCGGAAGCACCGAAGCTGGAGGTCGGCAAGAAGACGTATGTGGCGATTCGCGGCGAAATTCCGTCACCGCTCAATCCGCCGATGGGCTGCCACTTTCATCCGCGCTGCCCGCACGCGATGCCGCGCTGCAAGGAGGAACAGCCGGTGTTGAAGGAGATCGCGCCGCTAAGGTGGTCGGCGTGCCATTTGAATGACATGACCTGAGGTGAGGCCGGGGAGAGGGCGAAGCCAGCAAGACCGTTCCATCAACGACGAGTCAAGATTTGAACTGCCACGCCCTCTCGTCCAACCCTTCCCCCCTGCATAGCAGAGGGGAGTACAACGACAGCAACTCACCAATCAGCGAATCACCACGCCACGCGAATTGATGATCGTCATTTCGACGAACTTCGAGCCCACGTGGTTATCGGGGCCGAACTGGACGATGAACCCGCCCAGGTCGACGTTGCGCATGCTTTCCACGGCCGTCACAAAGCGGTCGCGCGTCAGATCCTTACCGGCGCGACGCAAGCCTTCCACGAACGCCTTGGCGCCGATAAAGCCTTCGATACTGGCATAGTCGAACTCGTTCTGCTTGCCGGCGGCCTGTAGCAGGCGCAGATACTCGCGCACGACCGGCAGCGTGGCATTGCCCGGATGCGGCATCACCTGCGAGATGATCACGCCGCTGCCTTGCGGGCCGACTTCCTTGGCCAGCGCCTGCGTGCCGACGAACGACACGTTGTAGAACTGCCCGCTATAGCCGCGCCGCAGTGCCTCCTTCACGAAGGAGCCTGCCGTGCGGTATGCGCTGATCAGAACAACGGCGTCGGGCTTGGCCTTCATGGCCTCCTGCATCGCGTCGCCGATTTCCACGGTGTTGCGGACCACGCTGGATTGGGCCACCAGCACTACGCCGCTATCGGCGGGCAGCGCCTTGACGGCGTGTTCGATACCCGCAAGGCCGGCCTTGCCGTAGCCGTCGTCGTTGTAGACCACGGCGATGCGCTTCAGACCCGTGGTGCGGATCTGGCGCACGATGGCGGCGGTTTCTTCCTCGTAGCCCGCGCGCACATGGAACACATAGCGGCTGTGCGGAGCGCGCAGCGTCTGCGCGCCGCTGAACGGCGCAAAGAACGGAATGCGCGCCTGGTTGACCTGCGGCAGCACGGCCTGGCTGGTGGGCGTGCCCACGTATCCGAACAGTGCGAAGACCCGGTCTTCCTCGATCAGCTTCTTCGTATTCTTGACGGCGTCGTCGGGTTCATAGGCGTCGTCCAGCACCTTGAGTTCGATCTTGCGGCCGAACACGCCACCGTGGCTGTTGATGTAGTCGAAGTAGAGGCGGGCGCCGGCGTTCATCTGCTTGCCCAGCACGGCCGTGGGGCCGGACAGCGCGGCCGATTGGCCCAGCAGGATCGTGTCGGCGGTCACGCCGGCCTCGGCGGGCGTGGTATTGGCGGCAAACGCGGCGCCAGACGCGCCACCGGCCGCGAGCGCGGCCGCCATCATCAGGCCGACAAACTGCCGGCGCTGGACCCCAGAAGTGAAACCCATGTGAATCCCCGTCAAAAATCCGTAAAACGTTTATCGTTGCTTATTGCTGCTTTCGGACCCCGCGGACCCCGTCCGGATCTTGTGCCGGTACGGGTCCCGGCCCACTGAGCCGGACAGAACCGGGCGGGCCCGGACTGCGCCGGCACATCATAATCGAATACAATCGGAGCCAAACAATTTCTCCCGGTCCGGAATGTTCGGCCGAGGCCACTGCGCCACAGTCGTCGTTGACAAGCGCGCAGGCCATCCGCCCCTCAATGCCCGCACCGGGCGCCCCCACAGCCTGATCGCCCGCCCCTCCGCTATGGCCACCCGCATCGTTCGTGCCGCTTGTCCCCATGATTGTCCCGATACCTGTGCCCTGCTCGTCACCGTCGAGGATGGCCGGGCCACCAAGGTAGCGGGTGACCCGGACCATCCCAATACGGGAGGCGTGCTTTGCACCAAGGTGTCGCGCTACACCGAGCGTACGTATCACCCCGACCGTGTGCTGACCCCGCTGCGGCGGGTCGGCAAGAAGGGCGAGGGCAAGTTCGAACCGATCTCGTGGGACGAGGCGCTCGGCGAGATCGCCACACGGCTGACGGCCATCGCCGCTCGCAACCCCGAAGCCATTGTCCCGTACAGCTACGCGGGCACGATGGGCCTGGTGCAGGGCGAAAGCATGGCCGCGCGCTTCTTCCACAAGCTTGGTGCGTCGCTGCTCGATCGCACGATCTGTGCCAATGCCGGCGCCACGGCGCTGCGCTACACCTACGGCGCGAGCGTCGGGATGGACATGGAGCAGGTGGTCGATGCCAAGCTCGTGATCATCTGGGGCGGCAACCCGATTGCATCGAACCTGCACTTCTGGACCCGTGCGCAGGAGGCCAAGCGCCGTGGCGCCACGCTGGTGGCGATCGATCCGTATCGGTCGCTGACGGCCGAGAAGTGCCACCGCCATATCGCGCCGATGCCCGGCACCGATGGCGCGCTGGCGCTGGCGATGATCCATATCCTCATCCGCGACGGCCTGCTGGACCACGACTACATCGCGCAGCACACGGTGGGCTTCGACGCGCTGCGTGAGCGCGCGATGGATTTCCCGCCCGCCCGCGCGGCGGAGATCTGCGGCGTGGCCGTCGAGGACATCGAATGGCTGGCTGGCCTGTACGGCCAGCTCGCGGTCACGGAGCGCCAGCCCGTGGCCATCCGCCTGAACTATGGCGTGCAGCGCGTGCGCGGTGGCGGCCAGGCGGTTCGTGCCGTGGCCTGCCTGCCGTCGCTGGTAGGGGCGTGGCGCCATGCGGCCGGCGGCCTGCAACTGTCCACGTCGGGTTTCTTCCCGGTCGACAATGCAACGCTGCAGCGCCCCGACCTGCTGCCGAACTGGCCGCAAGTGCCGCGCACCGTGAACATGAGCACGATCGGTGACGCGCTGCTGGACGATGGCACGCGCGGCAATGGCCCGAAGATCGAGGCAGTCGTGGTCTACAACAGCAATCCCGTGGCGGTGGCGCCGGAATCGACCAAGGTGGCACAGGGTTTCGGGCGCGAAGACCTGTTCACGGTGGTGCTGGAACACTTCCGTACCGACACCGCTGACCACGCGGACATCGTGCTGCCGGCCACCACGCAGCTGGAACACGTGGATGTGCACAAGACTTACGGTCACGTGTACTTCATGGCCAACAACCAGTCCGTGGCACCGCTGGGCCAGGCGCTGCCGAACACCGAGATCTTCCGCCGGCTGGCCGCACGGATGGGATTCACCGATCCGTGCTTTGCCGATAGCGACGACACGATTGCCGGACAGGCGATCCTGCGCAATGACAAGCGTGCCGAGGGCATCAGCTGGGAAACGCTGAAGGAAAAGGGCTGGCAGCGCCTCAATATTGCCGCCGCGCCGTTTGCCGAAGGGGGCTTCCCGTCACCGTCGGGCAAGTGCGAGTTCTATTCGGAAGCGATGCAGCGCGATGGGCTGGACCCCGTGCCAGCCTATGTACCGCCATATGAGGCGCCGTCATCGGCCCCCGAACTGGCGGCGAAATACCCGCTGGCGATGATTTCGCCGCCGGCGCGCAACTTCCTGAACAGCTCCTTCGTCAATGTCGACAGCCTGCGCGCCACGGAAGGCGAGCCGCATCTCGATATTCATCCGGCCGACGCCGCGGCGCGCGGCATCGTCCACGGCGATTTGGTCCGCGCCTACAACGGCCGCGGCAGCATGCAGGCGCGCGCGCGCGTGACCGACCGCGCCAGGCAGGGCCTGGTGGTGGGCCTGTCGATCTGGTGGAAGAAGCTGGCGCCGGACGGCAAGAACGCCAACGAACTGACCAGCCAGTACCTGACCGATCTTGGCCGCGCGCCGGTCTTTTATGATTGCCTCGTGGAAGTGGAGGCGGTGCGGGCCGAGGCGCTGGCGTCATGAAACGGCGGCCGGCCTCCCGGCGCCTGGCGGGTATCGTCGCGGTACTCGCCTTGGCGGCGCTGGCGGCCGGCTGCGATACGGTCGGTTACTACTATCAGTCGATCGGCGGCCACCTGGGCGTGATGGCTTCGGCGCAGTCGCTCGACGATGCGATCGCCACCGCGAACGGTGCCAACGATGCCAGGCTGGCACAGCGCCTGGAACTGGCGCGCCGCATCCGCGACTACGCGTCGCGCGAGCTGAAGCTGCCCGACAACGGCAGTTATCGCCGCTACGCCAATTTGCATCGGCCTTACGTGGTGTGGAGCGTCTTTGCCACGCCCGAGCTGTCGATGGATCTGCACAAGTGGTGTTTCCCGATCGTGGGCTGCATCACGTATCGCGGCTACTACAGCCAGGACGATGCCGATCACTATGCCAAGGGTTTGCGCCGCGAAGGCTTCGAAACCTATGTCGCGGGTATCCCGGCCTATTCGACGCTCGGCTATTTCGACGATCCGCTACTCAATACCTTCGTCTACCAGCCCGAGGGCGAACTGGCGCGACTGATTTTCCACGAGCTGGCGCACCAGGTGGTCTACGTGCGCAACGACACCGCGTTCAACGAGTCGTTTGCCACGGCCGTGGAAGTGGCCGGCGTGGAGCGCTGGCTGGCGCAGGACGGCTCGGTCGACGCGCGCGCCAGCTACAGGATCTACGATGGCCGGCGCCGCCAGTTCCGCGAGATGCTGCTCGGCACCCGCGACAAGCTCGTGACGCTGTACAAGTCTCCGCTCGACGATGAAGCCAAGCGCCAGGGCAAGGCGCGGATCTTCGACGAACTGCGCCGGGAATACGCGGCGCTGAAGGTCGAATGGGCTGGCTATACTGGCTACGACCGCTGGTTCGACCAGCCGCTGACCAACGCCCACCTGGCCGCCGTGGCCACATACCAGCAGTGGGTGCCGGCTTTCACGGCACTGCTGGCGCAGTCGGGTGGCGACTGGGACCGTTTCTATGACGCCGCGCGCAAGATTGGCGATCTGCCGCCCGCGCAGCGCGACGCCGCCCTGCGCAAGCTGGCGCCGCCCGCCACGGAAGTCACGCCGCTGACCGCGCGCGGCGGTGCCGCAGTCGATACAGCGAAACCCTGACACGGGAGTTTCCCAATGGTGACGCTCGCCGCGCATGCGAAAATGGCGGCCATGTCTCATGCCCCCCGAAAACCCGGCAATCCGCCGCGCGCTACCGAAGCCGCCACGCTGAGCGACGACGGACCGGCGCGCTCGCATATTGCCGAGCGCCAGGAAGCACGCCGCCGTCAGATCCTGGATACGGCCGCGCAGCTTTTCTACACGAAGGGCTATCCGGGCATGACGATGAACGACCTGTGCCGGGCCTTGGGCGTGACCAAGCCGGCGGTCTACTATTACTTCGCCGACAAGTACGAGATATTCGACATCCTGTGCCGTGAATCGGCGCAGACCTGCCTGCCCGTGATCCGGGAAACGGCCAATCCGTCGCTGCCGGTACGTGAACGGCTGCACACCTGCCTGCTGGAAATGGCACGCCGCTGCGTCAGATGCCATGTGGCCGCGGCACTGAGCTTTCGTGACAACCAGTACCTGAAGCCCGATACCGTGGCGTGGCTCAACACGATGGCGCGCGATTTCTACCGCGACCTTTACGTGCTGCTGGAGGAAGGGCGCGCTGCCGGTGTATTCGCGTTCGGCGATGCGCGGGTGACAGCCCATTCGATGGGTGGCGTGATCGGTTTCATGTACACCTGGCACGAGCCGGGGCGCATGGACCCGGAAGTGCTGGCCCAGGAGCTGGCGCAGAACATGATGAAGCTGGTGCTGCCCCCGGCTTGATCATTGCCAAGGTTTGCAACATTCGTCGCAAAGTAGGTCAGGGTATTCCCTCGATTCCCATGATGGGTGGCGCATAATTCACGATTTCGACGGTCCAATTCGTGGAGGACTTCGTCTAACGGGTTGTCTTTACATAGGCCCCGCGTTTAGCATTCCCAAAAAATCGAACGACCATTCAGAAATTCAGGAGACGGTATGGAAAAGCTGTGGCTGAAAAACTATCCGGCAGGCGTACCGGCAGAGATCGACGCCAGCCAGTTCCGTTCGCTGGCCCAGTTGCTCGAGCATTCGTTCCGTACCTACGCCGACCGCCGCGCGTTCATCTGCATGGACAAGGCCATTACCTACGGCGAACTGGACCAGATGTCGAGTCAGTTTGCCGCGTGGCTGCAGTTGCGCGGCCTGCGTCCCGGCGCGCGCGTGGCCATCATGATGCCGAACGTGCTGCAATACCCGGTGGTGCTGGCCGCGGTGCTGCGCGCCGGCTACGTGGTGGTCAACGTCAATCCGCTGTACACGCCGCGCGAGCTTGAGCATCAGCTCAAGGACAGCGGCGCCGAGGCCATCGTCATCCTGGAAAACTTCGCGTCCACGCTGCAGGCGGTGCTGCCGGCCACGCCGGTCAAACACGTGGTGGTGGCCAGCATGGGTGACTTGCTGGGCGGGCTGAAGGGCGCCATCGTCAATTTCGTTGTGCGCAACGTCAAGAAGATGGTGCCGGCCTGGGAACTGCCCAACTGCGTACGCTTCAACGATGTGCTGGCCGAGGGCCGCAAGATGGAACTCAAGCCGGTGAGCACCGGCCCGGACGACATCGCGTTCCTGCAGTACACGGGCGGCACCACGGGCGTGTCGAAGGGCGCCACGCTGCTGCATCGGAACATCGTGGCCAACGTGCTGCAGTCCGAAGCCTGGATGCAGCCGGCCCTGGCCAAGGGCGCGCATATCGACCAGGTGGTGACGATTACCGCGCTGCCGCTGTATCACATCTTCGCGCTGACGGTCTGCTGCCTGCTGGGCATGCGCAGCGGCGGCCTGAGCATCCTGATTCCGAATCCGCGCGACATTCCGGGCTTTATCAAGGAACTGCAGAAGTACAAGTTCCATATGTTCCCGGCCGTGAACACGCTCTACAACGCACTGCTGAACCATCCCGACTTCGGCAAGATCGACTGCTCCGGCCTGCGCGTGGCCAACGGCGGCGGCATGGCCGTGCAGGAAGCGGTGGCCAAGAACTGGCTGGCCAAGACTGGCTGCCCGATCATCGAAGGCTACGGTCTGTCGGAAACGTCGCCGTCGGCCACCTGCAATCCGACCGATTCTGATGCGTTCTCGGGCACCATCGGCCTGCCGCTGCCGTCGACCGAGGTGTCGATCCGTGACGACGACGGCAACGAACTGCCGCTGGGCCAGCCGGGCGAAATCTGCCTGCGTGGCCCGCAGGTGATGGCCGGATACTGGAATCGCCCGGACGAGACCGCCAAGGTCATGACCCCGGACGGCTTCTTCAAGACCGGCGACATCGGCGTGATGGACGAGCGCGGCTACACGAAGATCGTCGACCGCAAGAAGGACATGATCCTGGTGTCGGGCTTCAACGTGTATCCGAACGAGGTGGAAGGCGTGGTCGCCGAATGCCCGGGCGTGCTCGAAGTCGCGGCCGTCGGCGTGCCGGACCAGCACTCGGGCGAAGTGGTCAAGCTGTTCGTGGTCAAGAAGGATCCGGCGCTGTCAGAGGCCGATGTGATCGCGTTCTGCAAGGACCGACTGACCGGCTACAAGCGTCCCAAGTACGTCGAGTTCCGTACCGAACTGCCGAAGACCAACGTCGGCAAGATCCTGCGGCGGGAGTTGCGGGATAGCCGCAAGGCGGCGTAAGTCAGCCGATTCGGCCAGTCTTGCTCCGCTCTCCCGCACGCGGGAAAGCGGAGTCACTCAGCATTCGTTCGACGGCGCCATCTGCGGCTGAGTCGATCCATCCGGATAGATCAGCCGCACGCATGTGCCTGGCTCCAGCCCTGGGGCTGCCGGGCCGTTGACCTGGGCCACCATGCCATCGGTGGTCCTGACCTTGTACTGGTACACGTCCACCTGTGCCGGCGGTGGCGGCGGATTGAGCAGCCGCGTCAGGTCCACCGAGAATCCCACGCCCACACCTCCGCCGCCGCCACCACCACCAGCGGCCACGCCGCCGACTCCCATGCCATATCCGCCATAGCTGCCGCCTTGCGGCACCTCGATGCGGGACAGGAACGTCTTCTCGGTCACGCGCCCGAGCTTGATCGTGGCGTTGACCGGCGTGATCTGCGGACCCGCCGGGGTGCTACTGCAAGCGCAGGCCAGCGCGGTGGCGCACAGCGCGGGAATCCATCGGTAAGCGATACGGGTCATGGTGTGATCAGGCTGGACTTGAGGCGGCCCAGTAGTCGGAAAAGGGCGCGCCGATCGGTTTCGGCAAGTCCCGAGAACATTTGTTCCACCCAGGTTTCATGGGCGCTCGCCATGCGCGAGAAAGCCTCGCGGCCCGCCGGTGTCAGACGGATCAGATAGGCACGGCGGTCAGTGGGCAAGGCTTCGCGCGTGACCAGGCCCTCGTGCTGGAGTTGGTCCGTGATGCCGGTCACATTGCCGCCGGTCACCATCATGCGGCGTGACAGTTCTCCCATCTTGAGGCCTTCGGGGTGCCGGTCGAGCTGCGACATCAGGTCGAAGCGGGGCAGCGTCACGGCAAAGTCCTGGCGCAGGCGCGAGCGGATATCGCCTTCGATCAGCGTGGTGCAGGTGAGCAGGCGCAGCCAGAGCCGCAGCGCCTCATGTTCCGAGTCGCCGGCACTGGTCTCCAGATCGACCTGCGTGTCATCGGCGGCGCTGCTGGCGGCGGAAGGATTGGGCATCGTGATTCGGGCAGCTCGAACATTTGATGCCTCAAGTATATGCGCTGCCCGCTCTTCTCCCTATCGGATCGATCAAGTCCGGACGATCAGTCGACCTTGGCGCCCGAATCCTTGACGACCTTGGCCCACTTGACGGTTTCCGACCGGATCAGCGCCGCGAACTGCTCGGGCGTGTTGCCTACCGGATCGGCGCCTTGCGCCATCAGCCGTTCGCGCACGGCGGGCGTGCTGAGGCTCTTGGCCACTTCCTGCTGGATGCGGTGGATGATGTCGGGCGGCGTGCCGGCCGGCGCCAGCAGCCCGAACCACGAGCTGGCCTCGAAGTTCGGCAGATTGGCGGCCTGTGCCACCGTGGGAATGCCGGGCAGGGCCGGCGACGGCTTGGCGCTGGTCACGGCCAGTGCCTTGAGCTTGCCGGACTTGATCAGCTGCATCGACGACGGCAGATTGTCGAACATGAGCTGCATCGTGCCGCCGCTCAAATCGGTCAGTGCCGGGCCGCTGCCGCGGTACGGGAAATGGACCATGAAGGTCTTGGTCTGCGTCTTGAACAGCTCGCCGGCCAGGTGGATGGACGTCCCGTTGCCGCTCGATGCCATGTTCAGCTTGCCGGGGTTGGCGCGTGCATAGGCGATCAAATCGTTGACCGAGTTGATCTTGTTCTGCTGGGCAAACGCGGGGTTGACCACCAGTACGTTCGGCACCGCGGCCACCAGGGTGATCGGCGCGAAATCCTTGATCGGATCGAACGGCAGCTTGCCGTACAGGGACTGGTTGATGCCGTGCGTGCCCACGGTGCCCATCAGCAGCGTGTAGCCATCGGGCGCCGACTTGGCCACGATATCGGAGCCGATGTTGCCGCCCGCGCCGGGTTTGTTGTCGACCACCACGTTCCAGCCGGGCAGCTTGGACAATTCCGCCGACACCGCGCGCGCCATGATGTCGGTCGTACCACCAGCCGGGAACGGCACGACCAGCCGGATCGGCTTGGACGGATAGGCATCGCTGGCATGGACGGACGCCACGGCCAGCGGCCCGAAGGCGATCGACAGAAGCAGCGCGAGGGTGCGCCGGCGAGGTTGGTACATGGCAATGTCTCCAGGTAAGGCGGCCGGGTGTTCCGGTCTGCAGGCCATTCTAGTCGGGCGCGCGCCACTTCGCGGATGAGGTGAAACCCGTTGAGACATTCACGCGCGGGCATGAAAAAAGGCGCCCGGAGGCGCCTTGAAAAAAGGAACAATGTCGAACGAACTGACGGTCAGAACTTGTGGCGGATACCCACTGCCACACCCACTTGGCTGGTCTTGCCCTGCTGCAGCGGGTAGCCGTTCGCAAAGCTCACGGCCGAGGTGTCGAAGTTCAGGCCCGAGTTCTTCACGTAGCCGGCCGTCAGGTAGACGTCGGTACGCTTCGAGAAGTTGTAGTCGGCCACGAAGCTGATCTGCCACGGGTTCTTCGGGTTGTCCTGCACGAAGGCGGACGATGCGCGCATCGTCTTCACATCGTCGTAGAAGTACGCCAGCGTCAGGCCCAGCGGCGCGGTGACCTGGTAGTTCACGCCGAACCAGTAGTAGTTGTCGCGCAGCAGTTCGTTGTCGTTGGCGTCGGTGGTGCGGCCATAACGGTAGCCGGCCATGACCTTCGCCGGGCCGAACTGGTAGCTGGCCGCGGTACCCACCTTGCGCGAACGGCCGGGCTGGCCGATCGTGATCGTCGGACGCCATTCGTCGTACGCGATCGTCAGGCCCAGCGGGCCGCTCATGTACAGCACGCCGGCACCGCCGCCCGCGTTGTTGTTGAAGTTGCCAGGCGTTTCGCCAGCGCCAGCGCCAGCCAGCGGCACGGGGCCGATCGCGGCCACGCCCGTGCCGAAGCTCCAGTGCGCCTCGGCGGTGACCGGGCCGAACACGGCCGTGTACTTGACGGTGTTGTCCGAACGGAAGTTGGTGCCCAGCTGTGCCACCACCGGTTCGTAGATCGTTGCGTAGCCGGTAGGCGAGAAGTTCGCGAACATATCGAACATCGTCGTGTACTGGCGACCGAACGTCAGACGGCCGTAGCTATCGCTCTGCAGGCCGAGGAAAGCCTGACGGCCGAACAGACGGCCACCCTGCTGCGAAACGCCGTTGTCGAGACCGAAGCCGCTTTCCAGCACGAACAGTGCCTTCAGGCCGCCGCCCAGGTCCTCGGTGCCACGCAGACCCCAACGCGAACCGGACAGGCCGCCGCCGGTTTGCAGGCCGACGCGGCTGCCGCCACCGGGCAGCGAAGGCGGGCGTCCGTTCGGACCCCAGGATGCGGGATTGGTGTTGAAGCCGGGTGCCAGGTTGTTGTTGTATTCAATTGGCAGGTCGACAACGCCGTAAAGGGTCACGCTCGTTTGCGCATTTGCAGCCGTGGCAAAAGCGCTCATCGCGGCAAGCGCGAGTAGCGATTTTTTCATGCTGGGTGATCTCCACTTAAGAATTATTAGTTGAAGCTATGCGGAAGGACCTCCTGTCAGCCCTCTTCATCCCTCCGTGCTTGACTTCCTTGGAAGCTGCCGATCACTCTAGCAAAAGCTCTATTTTTTTGACCCTGTGGTAAACGTCTTGTCTGGTTTTCACAACTCAGGGTTATTGGGGACCCGGCCTTAGCGAAAAGGCGCCATTGCGGGAAATTGCGCAAACCTGCACAAAATCGCGCGGGTACAATGCGGGAAATCCCGAAAAGATGTCGAGGGGAAGCTCTACCCATCAGTGGGGCATGCAGGCATTGCATCCGCAGACCATTCTTTGACACGCATGGACACGTTGATTCGAGAATTCGATGTCGCGCTGCGCGCCATCGCAGGGGCAACCCGCGCCGGACGCGATAATCCGGCTGACCGGCTAACGCCGGATACCGAGCAGTTGAGTCCCGAGGAACGCCGGCACGTGGCTGGGCTCATGCGCATCAACCATGTCGGCGAGGTTTGTGCCCAGGCCCTGTACCAGGCCCAGAAGCTGGCCGCGCACAGCGCACCGGTGCGCGCGCAGATGGATGCCGCCGCGCGCGAGGAAGAAGATCACCTGGCGTGGTGCGCCGAGCGGCTGCGTGAGCTTGGGTCGCGGCCCAGCCTGCTTAACCCGCTCTGGTATGCCGGGGCTTTTGCCATCGGCTTCGTGGCCGGCCGCGTTGGTGACCGGGTCAGCCTTGGCTTCGTGGCCGAGACCGAGCAGCAGGTCGAGCACCATCTGAACGGACACCTCGACCGCCTGCCCGCCGCCGACGGCCGTTCGCGTGCCATCCTCGAACAGATGCGTGATGACGAGATACGCCACGGCGACGCTGCGCGCGATGCGGGCGGCGTGCCGCTGCCGAGTCTGGTCCGGTCGCTAATGCGCGCGGCATCGAAGGTCATGACCACCACCGCCTATCGCATCTAGCTGTATCGGGTCCTGCCGCATGCGTAATGGAATGGCGACGAGCGTGTACGTATCGTCGCCATTTTCATTTTCGACGTGTACCTGAACGCTGCCTCACGCAGCTGTGGAAAACCGCCGCCAGCCCTTGTTTGGGCGGGGCTGGCGGCAAAACGTTGTATCCTTCCCGACGGCGTAGATGCGGATGCAATTCCCGCTGTCAGCAGTCCTCCCTCAGATAGTTCTCAGGTGGTTTCTCTGCTTTCCTCCCCAAGTGCTTCATTTCATTAAGGATTCACTGTTGCGGTGCGTGAAGTTGGCGCGCTAAGTCTTTGTTCTGATTAAAAAAACCCTGATTTTTGCCCTATTCCGAGCCTTGACCGCCCAAAATGCTTCCTCTAAAGTGGGAAATAGTGTGAGGAAGTGTATTTTTGTGTGATAAACCGGACTGTGTCTGCGATGATTCACATCGGACCGGACGGTTTTGGACAAGGACGAATCGACCTGCCAAAGCTGTAATTGCTGGCGGTTACCGGGGGAAAGAGCTTGTTTCAGGGAGCATCGGCGCTGTCGCTGGATGCCAAGGGCCGGATGTCCATTCCGGCCAGGCATCGCGAAGCGCTGCAAACGCAGGCCGAGGGCCGGGTGACGCTGACCAAGCACCCGGATGGCTGCCTGTTGCTCTTTCCCAGGCCCGAATGGGAAGTTTTCCGCGGCCGCATCGCGGCGCTGCCAATGGATGCCCATTGGTGGAAGCGGATCTTCCTCGGCAACGCAGCCGATGTGGATATGGACGGCGCGGGCCGCGTGCTGATCGCACCGGAATTGCGCAGTGCCGCCTTGCTCGACAAGGAAGTGATGCTGCTCGGCATGGGCAGCCATTTCGAAGTCTGGGATGCCGCCACCTACGCAGCCAAGGAACAGGCTGCGATGGCGCAAGGCATGCCGGATGCATTGAAGAATTTCTCTTTCTGAAGAGGTCATGACCCCTACCGAAACGCCGGGGACCACCACCCTGCGCCATCGCACCGTGTTGCTGGACGAGGCCGTCGACGCGCTCGTCTGGCGGCCCGACGGCGCCTACGTGGACGGCACCTTCGGAAGAGGCGGTCACAGCCGTGCCGTGCTGGCGCGGCTGGGTCCGGCCGGCAGCCTCGTCGCCTTCGACAAGGATCCGGCAGCAATCGCAGAAGCGGGCACCATCAAGGATGCCCGCTTCTCCATTGAGCACACGAGCTTTGCGGAAATGGGCTCCCGGCTGGCCGGGCGTCCGCCCGTGGCTGGCGTGCTGCTCGATCTGGGAATCAGCTCGCCCCAGATCGACGAGGCGGCGAGGGGATTTTCCTTTCGTTTCGAAGGCCCGCTGGACATGCGCATGGACACCACGCGCGGCCTCACCGCCGCCGAGTGGCTTGCACAGGCGGACGAGCAGGACATTGCCAGGGTGATACGAGACTATGGGGAAGAACGGTTTGCTGTACAGATTGCAAAGGCGATTGTTGCTCGCCGGCGCGAACCCGGCGATGGCGGACCAATCGCCACTACTTCAGAGCTTGCCGCGCTCGTGGCGAAAACCGTCAAGACACGTGAGAAGGGTCAGGACCCTGCGACCCGCACCTTTCAAGCTCTACGGATTCACATCAATCAAGAGCTTGCGGACCTCGAAAGAGGCCTGAAGGCGGCGTACGAACTGCTGCAGGTCGGAGGCCGCCTCGTGGTGATCAGCTTTCATTCGCTCGAGGACCGCATCGTCAAGCGGTTCATGCAGGCGCATGCCCAGCCGGAGCGCGATGCGGACCCGGCACTGCGCCGTGCGCCGCTGCGCGCGGCTGACCTGCCGCAGCCGACGATGAAGCTGCTGGGCCGCTACAAGCCCGGCGCCGAGGAAGTGGCCGCCAACCCGCGCGCGCGTTCCGCCGTGATGCGCGTGGCTGAAAAGCTGGGAGGCCAGCCGGCATGAACCGCCTGACCTTCTTCCTCCTTGCCGCACTGATGCTGTGCGCCTTGTCCCTGGTCAGCGCACAGCACCAGGCGCGCACGCTGTTCGTGGCGCTGGAGCGCGGGCAGTCCGAGGAGAAGCAGCTCGATATCGACTGGTCGCGCCTGCAGTACCAGCAAAGCTCGCTCAGCAAGAGCGCGCGCATTGCCGATTCCGCGCGCGCGCAGCTCAAGATGGCACCGGCGATGGCCGGCCGCACCCAGTACCTGCAAGGCGTGGTGCTGCCCGACACACCGCCCGATGCCCAGCAACCCGCCGGGGGAGCCGCCAAATGAGCCTGGCCCGCCCGACCCTGAACCGCGCCCGCTCCGGTAACAAATCCCGTGGCGAGGCCGCGCGCCCGCGCACCGGCCAGTTCTCCGCCAGTCCGGTGCTGGGCCTGCGCCTGCCGATGTGGCGCTCGAAGTTCGTGGTGTTCCTGATGTTCGCCGCGTTCGCCGCGCTGGCCGCGCGCGCGATGTGGATCCAGGGGCCGGGTAACCAGTTTTACGAGATGGAGGGCAAGAAGCGCTTCCAGCGCACGCTGGAACTGCCCGCCACGCGCGGCAAGATCCTGGACCGCAACGGACTGGTGCTGGCCACCAGCCTGCCGGTCAAGGCGATCTGGGCCGTGCCCGAGGACGTCCCCAACGACCTCGAGCCGCAGCGCATGCGCCAGCTGGCCAAGCTGCTCGACATGTCCGAGAAGGATCTGCGCGCGAAATTCAACGAGGACAAGAGCTTTGTCTACCTGAAGCGCCAGGTGCTGCCGGACGCCGCCGACAAGATCGCCGCGCTCAAGATCGAGGGCGTGCACCAGACCCGCGAATACAAGCGCTTCTATCCGGAAGGCGAGGCGATGGCGCACATCGTCGGCTTCACCAACGTCGAGGACAAGGGTCAGGAAGGCGTGGAACTGGCGCGCGAAGGCGTGCTGGCCGGCAATCCGGGCGCCCGTCAGGTGATCAAGGACCGCCTGGGCCGTGTAGTGGAGGACGTCGGCATCCTGAAGACGCCGCGCGACGGCCAGGACATGCAGCTGTCGATCGACGCCAAGATCCAGTACCTGGCCTACAACGAGGTCAAGGCCGTGGTGGAGCGCAACAAGGCCAAGGCCGCGAGCGCCGTGGTGCTGGACGCCCAGACCGGCGAGGTGCTGGCGCTGGCCAACTGGCCCACGTACAACCCGAACGACCGCAGCCGCCTGTCTGGCGAGCAGCTGCGCAACCGCGTACTGACCGACACCTTCGAGCCTGGCTCGATGATGAAGCCGATCACGATCGGCCTGGCGCTGCAACTGGGCCGCGTGACGCCGGCCACGACGGTGCAGACCACGGGCAAGTTCACGTTCGAAGGCGCTACGATCTCCGATACCCACAACTACGGCACGCTCACGGTGGGCGGCGTGATCCAGAAGTCGAGCAATATCGGCACGACCAAGATCGCGATGATGATGAAGCCGCAGGAAATGTGGGACATGTTCACCAGCGTGGGCCTGGGCCAGGCGCCGAAGCTCGGCTTCCCGGGTGCCGTGGCCGGCCGCGTGCGGCCCTGGAAGAGCTGGCGACCCATCGAACAGGCCACCATGTCGTACGGCTACGGGTTATCCGTGTCGCTGTTCCAGGTGGCGCACGCCTATACGATCTTTGCCCACGACGGCGAGCTGATTCCGGTGTCGATGTTCAAGACCAATGGCGTAGTGACCGGTGAGCGCATTCTGTCGCCGCAGGTGGCGCGCGACGTCCGCGGCATGCTGGAAACCGTGACCGCCCCTGGCGGCACGGCACCGGAAGCCCAGGTCATGGGCTACCGCGTGGGCGGCAAGACCGGTACCGCATACAAGCACGTAGGCCGCGGCTACGACCGCAGCAAGTACCGCGCGTCGTTCATCGGCCTGGCGCCGATGTCCAACCCGCGAGTCATCGTGGCGGTCAGCGTCGACGAACCGACGGCCGGCAGCCACTACGGCGGCGCGGTGGCCGGCCCGGTGTTCTCGGCCATCACCGGCGGCGCCCTGCGGTCGCTGAACGTGCAACCCGATTCACCGATCCGCCAGTTGATGGTCACCGACAAGGTTCAGGAAAGTGAACCGCCCTGGAGCGCCACGCCATGACGGCCAAGCCGCTGCTCCCGATCGAGGTGTCCACCCAGGCCAGCAATGCGCTGGCCTGGGTGCGTACGCACGCCCCGGCGGGCGCGAAGCTGACCGGCGACACCCGCCGCCTGCAGCGGGGCGACGTGTTCTTTGCCTATGTGCTCGGCAACGAACGCCTGGCCACCGACGGCCGTCCGCATATCGACAAGGCAATCGCCGCCGGGGCATCGGCGGTGATCTACGAGGCCGACGGCTTCGACTGGCCCCACGGCGATGCGGTGCCGCACCTGCCCGTTTCGCAACTGCACTGGCTGGC
Source organism: Cupriavidus sp. 291-E7 (assembly GCF_057798835.1). Lineage (NCBI taxonomy): Bacteria > Pseudomonadati > Pseudomonadota > Betaproteobacteria > Burkholderiales > Burkholderiaceae > Cupriavidus > Cupriavidus sp. 291-E7. The sequence goes on along the minus strand of NZ_JBYOJV010000016.1, from coordinate 137,218 downwards.
CGGTCCGATCGCCGCCGGCTGGTATGGCATCGGCGCACGAAACGTGGCGATCACCGGTGTGACCGGCACCAATGGCAAGACGTCGTGCTCGCAATGGCTGGCGCGCCTGCTGCAGTCCACTGGTACTCCCTGCGCCACGATCGGCACGCTTGGCACCGGATTTCCCGATGCGCTTCAGCTCACCGGCTTCACCACGCCCGACGCCGTGCAGCTCCAGGCCAGCCTGGCCGAACTGAACGATGCCGGCGCGCGCGCGATTGCGATGGAGGTGTCATCGCACGGTCTGGAGCAGGGCCGCGTGGCCGGCACCGGGTTTGCCGTGGCCGTGTTGACCAACCTGACGCAGGACCACCTCGACTACCACGGCACCATGACCGAGTACGAGGCGGCAAAGGCGCTGCTATTTAAATGGGATGGCCTGCGCGCCGCGGTGATCAACCGCGACGATGCGATGGGCGGCCGGCTGCTGGCCGGCAACGCCGCCGCCGTGAGCGCGCCGCAGGTCATCGAATACGGTATCGACGGCAAGGCCGGCGCCACGGCGGCGCGCGGCCAATGGCTGCGCGCGACCGACGTGCGCGCCACCGCCTCCGGTACGGCGTTTCACGTCGACGGCAGCTTCGGCAGCGCCGATGTGAGCACGCCGATGATCGGCGGCTTCAATGTCAGCAACCTGCTGGCCGTGCTGGGCGCGGCGCTTGCGCAAGGCGTGGCCTGGGATGCCGCGATTGCCGCGCTGCGCACGCTGACGCCGGTCGATGGCCGCATGGAACTGTTCGGCGGCCATGACGCGCCGCTGGCCGTGGTCGACTACGCTCACACCCCGGACGCACTGGTGCAGACGCTGACCGCGCTGCGCCCGGTGGCCGATGCACGCCAGGGCCGGCTCTGGTGCGTGTTCGGCTGCGGCGGCGACCGCGACGCCACCAAGCGCCCGCTGATGGGAGGCGTGGCCGAGCGTCTGGCCGACGATGTGGTGTTGACCAGCGACAATCCGCGCAGCGAAGACCCGCTCGACATCCTCGAACAGATTGCCGACGGCATGCAGGACCGCAGCCGGGTGCGTCTGATCGAGGACCGGGCCGCTGCCATTCTCTATGCAATCAAGCACGCCGCCCCGGCCGACGTGGTGCTCGTGGCCGGTAAGGGTCATGAAGCCACGCAGGAGATCCAGGGCCGCAAGCGGCCGTTCTCGGACCGCGAACATGTGCGCCTGACCCTGGGCACGCGAGGGGTGTCGGCATGAACGGACACCAGATGACGAATTTGCAGCAAGCCGCCGGCTGGATGGCCGGCGCACGTATTTCCGGCGATGCCACGCGCACGTTCCTGCGCGTGCATACCGACAGCCGCACGGTGCAGCCCGGCGATCTGTTCGTGGCGCTCAAGGGCGACCGCTTCGACGCGCATGACTTCCTGGCCGATGTGGTGGCGCGCGGCGCCTCCGCAGTTCTGGTGAGCCGGGACATCGATCTCGATGTGCCGGCGCTGATCGTGGCGGACACACGCATCGGCCTGGGCGAACTCGCCGCTGGCTGGCGCCGTCAGTTCACGCCACCGGCGGTGGCCGTGACGGGCAGCAACGGCAAGACCACGGTCAAGGAAATGATCGCGGCGATCTTTGCCGCGGCCGTGGGCGAGGACGATCGCCTGGCCACCGGTGGCAACCTGAACAACGACATCGGCCTGCCGCTGACCGTGCTGCGCCTGCGCGCGCACCACAAGCTGGCCGTGCTGGAACTGGGCATGAATCACCCCGGCGAGACGGTCTACCTGGCCGGTATCGCCCAGCCTACAGTGTCCGTGATTACCAACGCGCAGCGCGAGCACCAGGAGTTCATGGTCAGCGTGGAAGCGGTGGCGCACGAACATGCCAGTGCCATCGCGGCGCTGCCGGCCGATGGGGTGGCTGTGTTTCCGGTCGATACGGAAAGCGGCGGCGAACATGCCGCGATCTGGCGGCAAGCCGCTGGCAATCGCCGCGTGCTGGCGTTCGGGACCGATGCTTCGGCCGATGTGCGGGCGACGGTATCGCTCGACGACGGCGTGCAGGTGCTGCACGTGACCGCACCGGGTCAGGCATTCGATGTGCGGCTGCAGGTGCTGGGCGCGCACAACGTGCGCAATGCGCTGGCCGCGACGACATGCGCACTGGCCGCCGGTGTTTCTGTCGACGCAATCCAACGCGGCATCGCGGGCTTCTCGGCCGTGAAGGGCCGCCTACAGGTCAAGCACACGCCGGCTGGCACGGTGGTGATCGACGACACGTACAACGCGAATCCGGATTCCATGCGCGCCGCCATTGACGTGCTGGCCGGCTTTGCCGCCCCGCGCCTGCTGGTGATTGGCGATATGGGCGAAGTCGGCGACCAAGGCCCGGCCTTCCATCGGGAAATTGGTGCGTACGCCCGCGAGCGTGGCATCGAAACGCTCTGGGCAACGGGCGAACTGGCGCCGCATTCGGTGCAGGCGTACGGCGCGGGTGCGCGTCACTTTGCAACGGCGGAAGACCTGGCACAGGCGCTGCAGGCAGACAGGGAGGGCGTGGTGGCCGGTGCGGCCGCCGTGCTCGTGAAGGGATCGCGCTTCATGCGCATGGAACGGATGGTCGACGCGCTGGTCGCATCACCTTCCGCTCACTAAGAAAGAAAGACGATGTTATTGGCTCTGGCCCAGTGGCTGCAAAACGATTACAGCTTCCTGCGGGTCGTCAACTACCTGACCTTCCGCGCGGTGATGGCAAACCTCACCGCGCTGGTGATCGGCCTCGGTTTCGGGCCGTGGGTCATCCGTCGCCTGACCGAGCTGAAGATCGGCCAGGCTGTGCGCACTATTGGTCCGCAGACGCACCTCGTGAAGTCGGGCACGCCGACGATGGGCGGCGTGCTGGTGCTGATCTCGATCTGCGTCTCGACGCTGCTCTGGTGCGACTGGGGCAACCGCTTTATCTGGGTAGTGCTGCTGGTGACGCTTGGCTACGGCGCGGTGGGCTGGGTCGATGACTACCGCAAGGTGGTGTACCGGGACCCCCGCGGCATGTCGAGCCGCGAGAAGTTCTTCTGGCAGACGTTGATCGGGATGGTGGCGGCCGTGTATCTGGCGTTCTCGGTGTCCGAGGCCAGCAACGTGCGCGTGTGGAGCCTGTTCCTGAGCTGGATCGAAGGCGGCATGTTCGCCGACGTGCCGTACAAGATGAACCTGATCGTCCCGTTCTTCAAGGAGATCAGCTACCCGCTGGGCGTGACCGGTTTCATCGTGCTGACCTACCTGGTGATCGTTGGCTCCAGCAACGCGGTGAATCTGACCGACGGCCTGGACGGCCTGGTGATCATGCCGGTGGTGCTGGTTGGCGGCGGCCTGGGCGTGTTCGCGTACGTGATGGGTAACGCGGTCTACAGCAAGTACCTGCTGTTCCCGCATATCCCCGGCGCCGGCGAGCTGCTGATCTTCTGCTCGGCGATGGCCGGCGCGGGCCTGGCCTTCCTCTGGTTCAACGCGCATCCGGCGCGGGTGTTCATGGGTGACGTCGGCGCGCTGGCGCTGGGCGGCGCGCTCGGGACCATCGCCGTGATCGTGCGCCAGGAAATCGTGCTGTTCGTGATGGGCGGCATCTTCGTGGTGGAAACGCTGTCGGTGATGATGCAGGTCACCTGGTTCAAGTTCACGAAGAAGCGCTATGGCGAAGGCCGGCGCCTGTTCCGCATGGCGCCGTTGCATCACCACTTTGAACTGAGCGGCTGGAAGGAAACGCAGGTGACCGTGCGTTTCTGGATCATCACGATGCTGCTGGTGCTGATCGGGTTGTCATCGCTCAAGCTGCGCTAAGCGGCTGGATTTATTACTTACGGACTGAAAAGGCAGGAAATCGAAGTGTTTGGCGCGTTGCAGAAACCTCATGTGCTGGTACTTGGCCTCGGTGAATCGGGGCTGGCCATGTCACGCTGGTGCGGCCTGAACGGCTGCCGCGTGCGCGTGGCCGACACACGCGAGGTACCCGCCAACCTTGCCTTTCTGCAGGCGGAGCTGACCACCGCGCAGTTCGTCGGCGGCCCGTTCGCCGAAAGCCTGCTCGACGATATCGGCCTGGTGGCGATCAGCCCGGGCCTGTCGCCGCTGGACCCCGGCACGAAGGCGCTGCTCGACGCGGCGCAGGCGCGCGGCATCCCGGTCTGGGGCGAGATCGAACTGTTCGCACAGGCGCTCGGCTATCTCGAGGCCACGGCCGGTTATGCGCCGAGCGTGCTGGCGATTACCGGTACCAATGGCAAGACCACGACGACGGCGCTCACCGGCCGCCTGATCGAGCGCGCGGGCAAGACCGTAGGCGTGGCTGGCAACATCAGCCCGTCGGCGCTGGACAAGCTGTCGGCCTGCATCGCCAGCGCCACGCTGCCCGACGTCTGGGTGCTGGAGCTGTCGAGCTTCCAGCTCGAATACACGTTCTCGCTGGCGCCGCACGCGGCCACGGTGCTCAACGTCACGCAGGACCATCTGGACTGGCACGGCAGCATGGAAGCCTATGCCGCCGCCAAGGCGCGCATTTTCGGCCCGGCCGGCAAGGGTTGCTTGCAGGTGCTGAACCGCCAGGACCGCCTCACGCTGGACATGGCCCGCAAGGGCGCGATGCAGGTGACGTTCGGCACGGACCTGCCGGAGACGGTCGGCAGCTATGGCGTGCTGCGCGACGGTGGCATGCCGTGGCTGATCGTTGCCGAACCCGATCACGAAGCCGAGTCGGAACAGAAGCCGCGCCGCCGCAAGAAAGACGAAGTCGTCGAAGAAGCCGTGCCGGTACGGCACAAGCGCCTGATGCCTGCCGACGCCCTGCACATCCGTGGCATGCACAACGCGACCAATGCGATGGCCGCACTGGCGCTGTGCCGCGCGATCGATCTGCCGCTGAACGCGCTGCTGCATGGCCTGCGCGAATATCGCGGCGAGCCGCACCGCGTGGAGTGGGTGGCGACGATCGATGAAGTCGAGTACTTCGACGACAGCAAGGGCACCAATGTGGGTGCCACCGTGGCCGCGCTGAACGGGCTGGACAAGCGCGTGGTGCTGATCGCCGGTGGCGAAGGCAAGGGCCAGGATTTCTCGCCGCTGGCCGAGCCGGTCGCTCAGTACGCGCGCGCGGTTGTGCTGATCGGCAAGGATGCTGGCGTGATTCGTGAGGCGCTTTCCGCGACCGGCACGCAGATCGTGGACGCGGCTTCGCTGGAAGACGCGGTGGAGAAGTCGGCGGGCCTGGCTGAATCGGGCGATGTCGTACTGCTGTCGCCGGCGTGTGCCAGCCTCGACATGTTCCGCAACTACGTCCACCGCGCGCAGGTGTTCCGCAGCGCCGTGGAAGAACTGGCCTTGTCCCGGGGGATCATGCCATGAGCGATTCGCAGGTCAAGCGCAGTGGATTCATCGGCGCCACCATCGGCAACGCCTGGGGTGGCCTGCGTGACGCGGTGTCGGGCGTCAAGCCGACCCGTTCGCGCATGATGGAGTACGACCAGCCCCTGCTCTGGGTGGCTATCGTGCTGCTGACGTTCGGCCTGGTGATGGTCTATTCGGCATCGATCGCACTGCCCGACTCGCCGCGCTACGCCAACTACCGCGAGGTGCATTTCCTGATGCGCCACGCGTTTGCATTGTTCATCGGCCTTTCGATGGGACTGGTGGCATTCCAGATCCCGGTCAAGGTCTGGGACAAGTACGCGCCCAAGCTGTTCATCATCGCGCTGGTCCTGCTGGTTCTGGTGCTGGTGCCGTTCGTCGGCAAGGGCGTGAACGGTGCGCGGCGCTGGATTCCGCTGGGCGTCATGAACTTCCAGCCGTCGGAACTGATGAAGCTGGCCGTGGTGCTGTATGCGGCCAACTACACGGTACGCAAGCAGGAATGGATGCAGACGGTGTCCAAGGGCTTCCTGCCGATGGGTGTGGCCGTGGTGGTGGTCGGCATGCTGCTGCTGCTCGAACCGGACATGGGTGCCTTCCTGGTGATCGCGGCCGTGGCAATGGGCATCCTGTTCCTGGGCGGCATCAACGGCAAGCTGTTCGCGGGGCTGGTGGGCGTGGCCGTCGGCGCGTTCGCGCTGCTGATCACGGCTTCGCCGTGGCGCCGCGAGCGGATCTTTGCGTACCTGAATCCGTGGGAAGAGAGCAACGCGCTGGGTAAGGCTTACCAGCTCACGCACTCGCTGATCGCTTTCGGGCGTGGCGAATGGAGCGGCGTGGGCCTGGGCGGCAGCATCGAGAAGCTGCACTACCTGCCCGAGGCGCATACCGACTTCATCCTGGCGGTGATCGGCGAGGAATTCGGATTTATCGGCGTGCTCGTGATGATCGCGCTGTTCTACTGGCTCGTGCGCCGCTGCTTCAACATCGGCCGCACGGCACTGCAGCTGGACCGCACGTTCGCCGGACTGGTGGCCCAGGGCATCGGTGTCTGGATCGGCTGGCAGACCTTCATCAACATGGGTGTGAACCTGGGCCTGCTGCCCACCAAGGGGCTGACGCTGCCGCTGGTGAGCTACGGCGGGTCGGGCATCCTGATGAACTGCGTGGCGCTGGCGATTGTCCTGCGCGTTGACTATGAGAATCGGGTGCTGATGCGCGGGGGGAAGGTATGACCACGCATCGCATCGCAAGGGGTATCGCATGACCGACCGCACGCTGCTCGTCATGGCTGGCGGCACCGGGGGACACGTGTTCCCGGGGCTGGCGGTCGCGCGCGCGTTGCGCGACGAGGGCTGGCGCGTGGTCTGGCTGGGCAACCGGTCCGGCATGGAAGCCACGCTGGTGCCCAAGCACGACATCCCGATGGAGTACATCCAGTTTGGCGGTCTGCGCGGGAAGGGGCTGGTCACCAAGCTGCTGCTGCCGCTGAACCTACTGCGCGCGTTCTGGCAGAGCATCGGCGCGCTGCGCCGCGTGAAGCCGGATGTGGTGCTCGGCATGGGCGGCTACATCACGTTCCCGGCCGGGATGATGGCGTCGCTGCTGGGCCGCCCGTTGGTGCTGCACGAGCAGAATTCGATCGCCGGGCTGGCCAACAAGGTCCTGGCCAAGGTGGCCGACCGTGTTCTGTGCGCGTTCCCCGATGCGCTGCCGAACAGCGAATGGACCGGCAATCCGGTGCGCGCCGAACTGGCGACGATCCCCGAGCCGACATCGCGCTACGACGACCGCACCGGACCCCTGCGGATTCTGGTGGTGGGCGGCAGCCTGGGTGCGGCCGCGCTGAACGACGTCGTGCCGAAGGCGTTGGCATTGCTGCCCGAGGCCACCCGGCCGACGGTGAAGCACCAGGCCGGCGCCAAGCAGATCGACCTGCTGCGCGCGAATTACGCGGCGGCGGGCGTGGCCGGCGAGACCGTGCCATTCATCGACGACATGGCGGCGGCTTATGCCGACGCCGACCTGGTCATCTGCCGCGCTGGCGCGATGACGGTTTCGGAAGTGGCGGCCGCGGGAGTGGCTGCTCTGTTCGTGCCGTTTCCGCACGCGGTGGACGACCACCAGACCACCAACGCGAAATTCCTGTCGAAGCAGGACGCCGCGTTGCTGGTGAAACAGAGCGAACTGACCGCGGAAGGCCTGGCACAAATGATCGCCAGCCTGGACCGCGGCCAATTGAAGGACATGGCGCGCGCTGCGCGCAACCTGGCCAAACCTGAGGCAACCCGGCGCGTCGCCGAGATCTGCCGCCAGATGGCCGGGGATAAATGAAGCAGATTCAATGAAGCATATCGTCAAAAACATCCATTTCGTAGGTATCGGCGGGGCCGGCATGAGCGGCATCGCCGAGGTCCTGCTGAACCTGGGCTACAAGGTCTCGGGCTCCGACATGGGCAGCAACGCTGCCACGCGGCGCCTGGCCTCGCTCGGCGCGCGCGTGTGCCACGGCCATGATGCCGCCAACGTGGAAGGCGCCAACGCCGTGGTGGTGTCCACCGCGGTGACCAACGACAACCCCGAGGTACTGGCCGCGCGCGCCAAGCGCATTCCGGTGGTGCCGCGCGCTGTGATGCTGGCCGAGCTGATGCGCCTGAAGCAGGGCGTTGCCATTGCCGGAACCCACGGCAAGACCACCACCACGAGTCTGGTGGCCTCGGTACTGGCCGAGGGTGGGCTCGACCCGACCTTCGTGATCGGCGGCCGTTTGAATTCGGCTGGCGCCAACGCCCGCCTGGGCACCGGCGACTTCATCGTGGCCGAGGCCGACGAGTCCGATGCGTCGTTCCTGAACCTTTTCCCGGTGATGGAAGTCATCACCAACATCGACGCGGACCACATGGACACCTACGGGCATGACTTTGCCCGTCTCAAGCAGGCGTTCGTGGAATTTACCCAGCGCCTGCCGTTCTACGGCATCGCCGTGGTCTGCGTCGACGACCCGAACGTGCGCGAGATCATGCCGTTCGTGTCCAAGCCGGTGGTGCGCTACGGCTTTGCCGAGGACGCCCAGATCCGCGCGATCAATGCCCGCGCCGTGGACGGCCAGATGCATTTCACCGTGCTGCGCCAGCTCAACGGCCATGCCGAGCCGCCGCTGGACGTGGTGCTGAACCTGCCCGGCGTGCATAACGTGCAGAACGCGCTGGCCGCCATCGCCATCGCCACGGAACTGGAAGTGCCGGACGCCGCCATCGTCAAGGCGCTGCGCGAATTCCACGGTGTAGGCCGCCGCTTCCAGCGCTACGGCGAAGTGGCCACGCCTGATGGCGCCGGCACGTTCACGCTGGTGGACGACTACGGCCACCATCCGGTCGAAATGGCCGCCACGCTGGCCGCCGCGCGCGGCGCGTTCCCGGATCGCCGCCTGGTGCTGGCGTTCCAGCCGCACCGGTTCACGCGCACGCGCGACTGCTTCGAGGACTTTGTGAAGGTGCTCGGCACCGTGGACGCGCTGTTGCTGGCCGAAGTCTATGCCGCCGGCGAGGCCCCGATCGTGGCCGCCGACGGCCGTGCGTTGACCCGCGCGCTGCGCGTGGCCAACAAGGTAGAACCCGTTTTTGTGGAACAGATCGAAGACATGCCCCAGTCGATCCTGAATGCCGTGCGGCCCGGCGATGTGGTCGTGACGATGGGCGCCGGCACGATCGGCGCCGTACCGGGACAACTGGTGTCGCACCAGGCAGGAGGTCAGCAATGAGCTTCGTGACCCATCCCAATATCGATCCGAAGTCGCTGGGCAAGGTTGGCGTGCTGCTGGGCGGCCGCTCGGCCGAGCGCGAAATTTCGCTGATGTCCGGCAACGGCGTGCTGGCCGCGCTGAAGTCGCGTGGCGTGGATGCCCATGCCTTCGACCCTGCGCTGCAGTCCGTGGCGGAGCTGGCCGCGGCCAAGTTCGACCGCGTGTTCATCGCGCTGCATGGCCGCTACGGCGAGGACGGCACGATGCAGGGCCTGCTGGAACAACTGGGCTTGCCCTACACCGGCAGCGGCGTTCTGGCGTCCGCGATGGCGATGGACAAGCAGGCCACCAAGCGGTTGTGGATGACGCATGGCCTGGCCACGCCGCGCTTTGCGATGCTGCACGCCGACACCGATTTCGACGCCGTGGTGCGTGAACTGGGGCTGCCGCTGATCGTCAAGCCGGCCCGCGAGGGGTCGTCGATCGGCCTGACCAAGGTCACCGAGGCCGGCCAGATGCGCGAGGCGTTCGAGAAGGCCGCCGGCCTGGATGCGGACGTGATTGCCGAGGAATTCATCGACGGCGACGAGCTGACCTGCCCGGTCGTGGGCGAGGGTGCAACGGCGGAAGCGCTGCCGGTTATCAAGATTGTCGCGCCCGAGTCGAACTACGACTATCAAAATAAGTACTTTACTGACGTTACCCAATACCTGTGCCCTTCAACTTTGCCTGAAGCGCTGGAGAACGAAGTTCGAGCGCTGGCCGTCGAAGCGTTCCGGGTGCTGGGTTGCCGTGGCTGGGCCCGCGCGGACGTGATGCTGACGCGCGCCGGCAAGCCGTATCTGCTCGAAATGAATACGTCCCCCGGCATGACCGGCCATTCGCTCGTGCCGATGGCGGCGCGCGCGCAGGGCATCAGCTACGAGGATTTCGTGATGCAGGTACTGGCGGCAGCCACGCTGGACCTGCATCCGAACGAGCACTGGAAACCCGAGTAACCGCAATAATAACCGGCTGATTGCCTGACCAACGACCATGTGGCACAACGCGCGCCTGCTCAACCTGATCGCCTCAGCGCTCTATGCGCTGGTGGCGCTCATGGCGCTCGGCGCCGGCCTGCTATGGCTGGCGCAGCGGCCGGTGTTCGCTATCACCCACGTGGAACTGACGTCGCTGGACGGCAGCCAGCTGCGCCATGTGAACGCACCGAGCGTGCGGGCCAACGCGCTGAACAAGCTGTCGGGCAACTTCTTCACGCTGGACCTGAATGCCGCGCGCCAGGCGTTCGAGTCCGTGCCCTGGGTTCGCCATGCCAGCGTGCGGCGCGAATGGCCGAACGGCCTGGCCGTGCAGGTGGAAGAGCACGAGGCCCTGGGTACCTGGGGCGGATCGGACAGCGGCCGGCTGATCAATACCTATGGCGAGGTGTTCGTCGCCAACACGGCCGAGGCCGAGGAAGACGCGCAACTGCTGGCACTGGACGGGCCGCAGGACAGCGAGGAAGACGTGGTCGAGAAGCTGGAAACGATGCGCGAGTGGTTCAAGCCGATGAAGGCCGAGCCGCTGGCGGTGGCGCTGTCCGGCCGTTATGCCTGGCGCGCCAAGTTGTCCAACGGCATGGTGATCGAGTTCGGCCGCGAGCAGAACGACGAGGATCGCGCCGCAATGGAAGCGCGGGTCAAGCGCTTCGTGGCGTCGTGGCCGCAGCTCACGCAGCAGTGGGGCAAGCAGATCGAATACGCCGATCTGCGCTATCCCAATGGCTTCGCAATCCGCACGGCCAGCGTGCGCTTTCTGACCGAGGCCCAGGCGCAGGCCGCGGCCAAGGCGGCGGCAAAGGCGGCAGCGGGCGGTTCACAGGCGGCTTCGGCCGGTAACACCAACAACAATCCGACGCGACTCAAGAGTAAGAACGCGGAGAAAACTCGATGAGCAAGGAATACAAGGACCTTCTGGTCGGTCTCGACATCGGCACCTCGAAGGTGGCGGCCGTGGTGGCGGAGCTGCGCCCCGACGGCAGCTATGAGGTCATCGGGATGGGCCAATCAGAGTCCAAGGGTTTGAAGAAAGGGGTCGTAGTCAACATCGAGGCCACCGTGCAGTCGATCCAGCGTGCGCTGGAAGAAGCCGAGCTGATGGCCGACTGCAAGATCGCGGAGGTGTTCACTGGCATTGCCGGCAGCCATATCCGAAGCTTCAATTCCAGCGGCATGGTCGCGATCAAGGACAAGGAGGTCACGCAGACGGACGTGGCCCGCGTGATCGAGACCGCCAAGGCGGTGAACATCCCGACCGACCAGCAGATCCTGCACATCCTGACGCAGGAATTCATCATCGACGGCCAGGAAGACGTGCGCGAGCCCATCGGCATGAGCGGCATCCGCCTGGAAGTGAAGGTGCATATCGTCACGGGCGCGGTCAGCGCGGCGCAGAACATCGTCAAGTGCGTGCGCCGCTGCGGCCTGGAAGTGCATGACCTGATCCTGCAACCGCTCGCATCGAGCCTGGCCGTGCTGACCGAGGACGAGAAGGAACTCGGCGTGGTGCTGGTCGACATCGGCGGCGGCACCACCGACATCGCCATCTTCAGCGAAGGCGCGATCCGCCATACGGCCGTGATCCCCATCGCTGGCGACCAGATCACGAACGACATCGCGATGGCGCTGCGCACGCCGACGCCCGACGCCGAGGACATCAAGATCCAGTACGGCATTGCCAAGCAGGCGATTGCCGATCCGGAGGACATGATCGAGGTGCCTGGCGTGGGTGACCGTGGCACGCGCACCCTGAGCCGGCAGGCGCTGGCCGCGGTGATCGAGCCGCGTATCGAGGAACTCTATTCGCTGGTGCACCAGGTGGTGCGCGAATCGGGCTACGAGGAGCTGCTGTCGTCGGGTGTGGTGATTACCGGCGGCACGGCGATGATGCCGGGCATGGTGGAGCTGGGCGAGGACATCTTCCTGAAGCCGGTGCGCGTGGGCGTGCCCGAATATCGCGGCAACCTGCACGAGGTGGTAAAGAGTCCGCGCTATTCGACCGTAATGGGTCTGCTGCAGGAAGGCTGCGTGCAGCGCATGCGCGGCCGCAAGGTGGCGGTGCAGAGCGGCCAGGTCAAGCAGGTGTGGACACGCATGAAGGAATGGTTTGTCGGCAACTTCTGAGCCGAAAGCGTGTCAGGAATTTTCAGTGCGGCGATCCTGATTGCAGTCAGCGGATCGGATCGTGGCACGTTGAGCAGTTTCAAGCAGTTCTGTTGATTTATTGGCTAGTAGTTCTTTGATGGTTTCTTGTTCAGGAACCAAGGGTTGCGGCGGGGAGGCTGCAGCGTTTGGGGACTGATTTTTCTCGGAGGCAGTGATGGACTTTGACATGATCGAAACGGAGATTCAGGACGGCACCATCATCAAGGTGGTGGGCGTGGGCGGCGCGGGCGGCAATGCCGTGCAGCACATGATCAGCCGTGGCGTGCAGGGCGTGGAATTCATCTGCATGAATACCGATGCTCAGGCACTGAAGCGTTCTACCGCTTCGCGCGTGCTGCAGCTCGGCAATTCCGGCCTGGGCGCCGGTGCCAAGCCTGAAGTGGGTCGCAATTGCGCGGAGCAGGCGCGCGAGCAGATCGCCGATTCGCTGCGCGGCGCCCACATGGTCTTCATCACTGCCGGCATGGGCGGCGGTACCGGTACCGGTGCCGCGCCGATCGTGGCGCAGGTGGCCAAGGAAATGGGCATCCTGACCGTGGGCGTGGTCAGCAAGCCGTTCGACTTCGAAGGCGCGCGCCGCGCCAAGGTGGCCGAACATGGCTCGGGCGAGCTGGAATCGTCGGTGGACTCGCTGATCGTTGTGCTCAACGAAAAGCTGTTCGAGGTGATGGGCGACGACGCCGAGATGGACAAGTGCTTCCAGTGCGCCGATGACGTGTTGCACAACGCCGTGGCCGGTATCGCCGAAATCATCAATGTCGACGGTCTGGTGAACGTCGACTTTGAAGACGTGAAGACGGTGATGGGCGAGCAAGGCAAGGCCATGATGGGCACGGCGACCGTGTCCGGCGTGGATCGCGCCCGCCTGGCTGCCGAGCAGGCTGTCGCCAGCCCGCTGCTGGAAGGCGTGGACCTGTCCGGCGCGCGCGGCGTGCTGGTCAACATCACGGCCAGCCGCTCGCTGAAGCTGTCGGAAACCAAGGAAGTTATGAACACGATCCGCAGCTATGCCGCGGAAGACGCGACCGTGATCTTCGGTACGGTGTACGACGATTCGATGAGCGACGCGCTGCGCGTGACCGTGGTTGCCACGGGCCTGGGACGTTCGGCCAAGAAGCAGCAGCCGATGACGCTGCTGAAGACCGGTACGGACAACATTCCGGTGCAGATGATGGCTGGCCTGACTGCTGCCCCGGCACATGCTTCGCCGGACTACAGCAACCTGGACACGCCGGCAGTGTGGCGCAGCTCGCGTGAATCGGCATCGGCTCACGTCGCGGCGCTGCAGGAGAAGGGTGTGGATACGTACGACATCCCGGCCTTCCTGCGCAAGCAGGCAGACTGAGTTGGGTTCCGGCAGGGCGGCGGCATTGGCCGTGCGCCTGGCAGGTTGTCAGAGGTCCGTCACGCATCGCCAGGGCGCTCCCTATCCGCCCGGCGGTTGCCTGGACTGACGCTACCCGTCAGCTTGCACGGCTGCGCGCCGCGCCATGCCGCATGTCGTTCGTCGCATCCCGTTGCCGGGCAGGCAGGCCATCGGCCGCCTCCCCGGACTGGTTTCCCGCCCCCGGCGGCGGGATGTCTCCGTCCGCGCGGCGCGTTTATCCA
>NZ_JBYOJV010000016.1:0-123270 GCF_057798835.1 Cupriavidus sp. 291-E7 | reverse complement strand
CGCGCCGCGCGGCGTTTCAACTCCCAGGTATTTCCTGCTGCACCCGCCTGGCCGCACCGCTTGGTTGCGGCGGCATTCGGTCTATGATGCAGGCAGGTTTTTCGATACACGCTAGAGGACTGTTCCCATGATCGCCGTTGGCCAGCGCGTCCCCGACGCCACGTTGTACGAATTCTTTGAAGCGGAAACCGGCGGCTGCGCGCTGGGACCCAATGCGTTCCCCGTTGCCGAACTGGTCAAGGACAAGAAGATCGTGGTGTTCGGTCTGCCCGGCGCGTTCACGCCGACCTGCTCGGCCAAGCACGTGCCCGGCTTCGTCAAGCTGAACGACCAGCTGCGCGCGGCGGGTGTGGACGAGGTCTGGTGCCACTCTGTAAACGATGCGTTCGTGATGGGCGCATGGGGCCGCGAGCAGAAGACCGACGGCAAGGTCCGCATGATGGCCGACGGCTCCGGCCAGTGGGCCAAGGCGCTGGGTCTGGATCAAGACCTGAGCCAGCGCGGCCTGGGCGTGCGCGCAAAGCGCTATGCGATGGTCATCGACAACGGCGTGGTGACGCATCTGGCCGTCGAGGCAGCCGGCGAATTCAAGGTCAGCAGCGCCGAGGCGATTCTGGAAGCGTTGCGCGCCTGACACGAAGCGTGTCAAAAAATGTGATGTATTGGGCGTTTCATTAACATTGCCTAACACCCGGACACAAAGTGGTGCAGCGCAATATCCCGAGTGGTGGTAGCATCGCGTTATTGGAAATTTCGCCCAATAGCTTTTAATAATAGTTGAGGCCGTCATGCTCAAACAGCGCACTATCAAATCCGTGGTGAAGACGGTCGGCATCGGTTTGCACTCGGGTCGCAAGGTGACGCTGTCGCTGAGGCCGGCCCCCGCCGATGCCGGCATCGTATTTACGCGTGTCGATCTACCCGAACCGGTGGAAATCCCGGTGGCCGCCAGTGCCATTGGCGATACGCGCCTGGCGTCGGTATTGCAGAAGAACGGCGCGCGCGTTTCGACCGTCGAGCACCTGATGTCGGCCTGCGCCGGGTTGGGTATCGACAACCTCTATGTCGACGTCGACGCCGAGGAAATCCCGATCATGGACGGCAGCGCGGCTTCGTTCGTGTTCCTGCTGCAGTCGGCGGGCATCGAGGAACAGGCGGCGGCCAAGCGGTTCATCCGCGTCAAGAAGGCGGTTGAAGTGCGCGAGGGCGACAAGCTGGCTCGTCTGGAACCGTTCTTCGGCTTCAAGCTCGCCTTCACCATCGACTTCCGCCATCCCGCCGTCGACAAGACCGGCCAGACGTTCTCGATCGACTTTGCCGACACGAGCTACGTCCGTGAAATCGCCCGCGCCCGCACGTTCGGCTTTGCGCATGAAGTGGAAGCGCTGCGCGAGATGGGCCTGGCCCGTGGCGGCAGCCTGGACAATGCGATCGTGCTCGACGAGCACCGCATTTTGAACAACGAGGAACTGCGCTACGGCGACGAGTTCGTGCGCCACAAGATCCTCGATGCCATCGGCGATCTTTACGTGGTGGGTCATCCGCTGATCGGCTCGTACATTGCGAACAAGTCCGGTCACGGGATGAACAATCAGTTGCTGCGCGCGCTGCTGGCTGACCAGGAAGCCTATGAGATCGTGACCTTCGACAAGGTCGAGGACGCGCCGGTCGCTTTCCTGCCGCAGGTGCAACCGACTTTCGCCTGAAACATGGCCGGGCACGCCTGAGTCTCGTCAGGCGGCATCGACAAAAAACCCCGCGGTCTCGCAAGAGCGCGGGGTTTTTGTTTTCTGGCCGGGCGGCGTTATCGATGGTGCGCCAGCAGCGCCTGCACCGCGGCCTTGAGCGGCGAGTCTTCGAGGTTGCGCGCCAGCGTGTCCATGCTCTGCAAGCCTGTCTGTGGAATGTTCTCCGTACGCGGCTTGCGGTCGACGGGGCCAGTGTCCCAGTCACCGCGCCCCACCTCCGGTTGTACCCGTACACGGATTGCAGTAACCTGCGAGCCTCGCTGTTGCAGCCGTGAAAGCAAAGTGGGCACCACTTGCCGGACCCGAGCGGCCGCCGCGCCATGAGCGGCCAGCAACAGTAGCGTTTGCTCCGTCTGCGGGCCACGGCTGTCGGTCTTGACCCCGGCTACCGCGATGCCGCTTCGCAAGGCTGGCGGCAGCAGCGCAAAAACTTCCGCTTCCAGTGACGCCAGTTCCCGCGCAGTCCGCATCAGCGCCGAAACGGGCCCGGCCTTGGCCAGCCAATCGTTGAGTGGCTTGGCGTTCGGGGTCTTGAGAGCGTGGTGAGTGAACAAGCGCATGCGCGCATTCTAGCGCGCAATCCCGGCCGGTCAGAGAGCGGGGATGCGATGCCTGCATGCGCGCCGGAGCCAGGCGCTCCGTCCTTGGGAATGTTGGGGGTAGGTCATGCAAATCATCGTGCTGCATCCGCGCGAGGCGCGGGTGTTCCGCTTTCAATTGACGCGCCTGCGCGTCGTCCTGTCGGCCGTGGCGCTCTGCGTGCTCGTGGCTGCGGCATCTTCCGGGCTGACCTGGCTGGTGGCCCGCAACGCGGCTGTGCCCGAAGTCTCGCGCCAGGCGCGCGACAACGCCTATCTGCGTCAGAATCTGGCTGTCCTGGCCACCCGCGTGGGCGAGTTGCAGGCCCAGATGGTCCGTCTCGATGCGCTGGGCGAGCGCGTTTCAGGCCTGGCTGGCATCGCTCCGCAAGACTTTGACTTCCGCCATCGCCCGGCACGCGGCGGGCCGGCCAGCCCCGTGCGGTCAAGCGACCTGACGCTGCCCGAGTTGCGCGACGAACTGGCGCGCCTGGGCAAGCAGGCCGATCACCGCGTCGACTATTTCGATGTCATTGAAACCGCTTTGATGGACCGGCAACTGCGCGAGCGCCGCCAGCCCAGCGTGCTGCCCGTGGCATCTGGCTACGACGGATCCAGCTTCGGCACCCGAATCGATCCCTTTACCGGGCGACGCTCGCAGCATGACGGGGTGGATTTTGTCGCGCCGGCCGGCACGCCAATCGTTGCCGCCGCCGGCGGGGTGGTGGTGGCGTCCGAATGGCATCACGAGTACGGCAACATGATCGACATCGACCACGGCAACGGCCTCAAGACGCGCTATGCACATGCTTCGAAGGCGCTGGTCAAGGTGGGTGACCTGGTTCGCCCCGGGCAGCTGATCGCGCGCGTGGGCAGCACGGGGCGGTCCACGGGCGCCCATCTGCACTTCGAAGTCCATGTGAATGGCGTGCCACGTAACCCCGGTGCTTTCCTGACCGCGTCGGCGCCAGCGCCGGTCCAGGAGGCACTGGCCGCCGCGCCGTTGCCGACCGACCGGACCGCGATCCGCTGAGGCGGTTGTCGGTGCTGCCGGAACATTGAACATGTCCCACCTGTCCCAACCTGCTGGACGGGCCGCCAGTCAACCTGCCCAGGGCTGTTGCAACTGCACAGAATCTGTGCAGGCACAGGCCCGGTCAGGACATCGGCACATGATAAACTCGGCGTTTTGCGCCAATCTACCCATTCCTCGCGCGTATCTGGCCGGTCTTGTACCGGGCTGCCGCGCAGGTGAAAGCACTCGATGATCACGGGCCTTCTCAAGAAAGTCTTCGGCAGCCGCAACGAACGGCTGATCAAACAATATCGCCGCACGGTCACGCAGATCAACGCGCTCGAGCCGAAGTTCGAGGCGCTTTCGGACGACGAACTGCGTGGCATGACGGAGACGTTCCGCCAGCGCCATGCCGGTGGCGAGTCCCTCGATTCGCTGTTGCCGGAAGCGTTTGCCGTGTGCCGCGAGGCCAGCAAGCGCGTCATGAAGATGCGCCACTTCGACGTGCAGATGATCGGCGGCATGGTGCTGAACGACAACAAGATCGCCGAAATGCGCACCGGCGAAGGCAAGACGCTGACCGCCACGCTGGCCGTGTACCTGAATGCGCTGACCGGCAAGGGCGTGCACGTGGTGACGGTGAACGACTACCTGGCCCAGCGCGACGCCGAGTGGATGGGGCGCCTGTACAACTTCCTGGGCCTGTCGGTGGGTGTGAACCTGTCGCAGATGCCGCATGACCAGAAGCAGTCGGCCTATAACTCGGACATCACGTACGGTACCAACAACGAGTTCGGCTTCGACTACCTGCGCGACAACATGGTCTACGACCCGTCGCAGCGCGTGCAGCGTCCGCTGCGCTACGCGATCGTCGACGAAGTGGATTCGATCCTGATCGATGAGGCACGTACGCCGCTGATCATCTCGGGCCAGGCCGAGAACCAGACCGACCTTTACCAGCGCATGAACGGCATTCCGAAGCTGCTCGAGCGCCAGATCGGCGAGGAAAAGGCCGACGGCACCGGCGTTGAGAAGCCGGGCGACTACTTCGTGGACGAAAAGGGCCATCAGGTCTACCTGACCGAGGCCGGTCACGAGAAGGCCGAGCAAATCCTGGCCGCCCAGGGCCTGATCGGCGAGGGCGAATCGCTCTACGCGCCGCAGAACATCACGCTGATGCACCACCTGTACGCGGCTCTGCGCGCGCACAGCCTGTTCCATCGCGACCAGCACTATGTGGTGCAGAACGATGAAGTGGTGATCGTCGACGAATTCACGGGCCGTCTGATGACGGGCCGCCGTTGGTCCGATGGCCTGCACCAGGCCGTGGAAGCCAAGGAAGGCGTGTCGGTCCAGCAGGAAAACCAGACGCTGGCGACGATCACGTTCCAGAACTACTTCCGCATGTACGAAAAGCTGGCCGGCATGACCGGCACGGCCGACACCGAAGCGTATGAATTCCAGGAGATCTATGGCCTGGAAGTGGTGGTGATTCCGACCAACCGCCAGGCACAGCGCAAGGATCTGCAGGACCAGATCTACAAGACGTCGAAGGAACGCTACGACGCCGTGGTGCGCGATATCCGCGACTGCTACGAGCGCGGCCAGCCGGTGCTGGTGGGCACGACGTCGATCGAGACTTCCGAGTACCTGTCGGACCTGCTGAACAAGGAAAAGCTGCCGCACCAGGTGCTGAACGCCAAGCAACACGAGCGCGAAGCCGAGATCGTGGCGCAGGCCGGACGTCCGAAGATGATCACGATCGCCACGAACATGGCCGGTCGCGGTACCGACATCGTGCTGGGCGGGAACGTGGAAAAGCAGTCGAGCTTCATCGAGGCCGATGCGAACCTCTCGGACGCCGAGAAGGCCGCAAAGATCGAGCAGCTCAAGGGCGAATGGCAATCGCTGCACGAGCAGGTCAAGACGTCGGGCGGTCTGCATATCGTGGGCACTGAACGCCATGAGTCGCGCCGGATCGACAATCAGCTGCGTGGCCGTGCCGGCCGTCAGGGCGACCCGGGCTCGTCGCGCTTCTACCTGTCGCTGGACGACCAGCTGCTGCGCATCTTCGCGGGCGACCGCGTGCGCGCCATCATGGAGCGTCTGAAGATGCCCGAGGGCGAGCCGATCGAAGCCGGTATCGTGACGCGCTCGATCGAATCGGCGCAGCGCAAGGTGGAAGGCCGCAACTTCGACATCCGTAAGCAGCTTCTGCAATACGACGACGTTGCCAACGACCAGCGCAAGGAAATCTACAAGCTCCGTAACGATGTGCTGGAAGCCCAGGACGTCGGCGACATGGTGGCCAACCTGCGCGAAAGCGTGATCGTGGAGCTGTTCCGCGACCACGTGCCCGCGGAGAGCATGGAAGAGCAGTGGGATGTCGCTGGGCTGGAGCAGCGTCTGCGTGACGACTGGAGCCTGGATGTACCGCTGGCCAAGACCATCGAGGATGCGCAGAGCATCGAGGATGACGAGCTGCTGAACCTGATCCTGACCACCGCGCGCGAGACGTACGATGCCAAGATCGCCCAGGTGGGCCGCGAGTCGTTTGCCGGCTTCGAGCGCTCGGTCATGCTGCAGAGCATCGACACGCACTGGCGCGAGCACCTGGCCGCGCTGGATCACCTGCGCCAGGGTATCCATCTGCGCGGCTATGCGCAGAAGGACCCGAAGCAGGAATACAAGCGCGAATCCTTCGAACTGTTCGCCCGCCTGCTGGACGTGATCAAGAACGAAGTCACGCGCGTGGTGTTCAACGTGCAGATCCAGTCGCCCGAGCAACTGGAGCAGGCATCCGAGGAAATCGAGGAAGGTTTGTCGCACCTTGAGAACGTCCAGTACAAGCACGACGAATTTGCCGAAGGGCGCGAGCCCGTGGAGCAGACGCCGCCGCGCAGCAGCATGGCCGCTGCGGCGATGGCCGCAATGGGTGACGACGTCGCCCTGGCGGGCATGCCCAAGGTGGGTCGTAACGACCCGTGCCCGTGCGGATCGGGCAAGAAGTTCAAGCAGTGCCACGGCAAGCTGAGCTGAAGCCCGCCGCGACATAGCTGTCATCAAGAAATGCCCGCTTGAGTTCCCGCTCAAGCGGGCATGTTCGTCAGAAGCATCAGAGATTTTGAGGAAACGCACATGCCCGTGAACTTGCCCCTGCCGCAGGCAGAGAACCTGAAATCCGTCGCTGGTGTCGAGCTCGGCTGGGCCGAGGGCGGCATCCGCAAGGCCAATCGCAAGGACGTGCTGGTGGTGAAGGTTGCCGAAGGCAGCACGGTCGCGGGCGTTTTCACGCAGAACCGTTTCTGCGCCGCGCCCGTGCAGGTTTGCCGCGAGCATCTGGCCGCCGGTGCGGGCATCCGCGCGCTCGTGGTCAACACCGGCAACGCCAACGCCGGCACCGGCGAGCCGGGTCTGGCCGCCGCCCGCGCCACGTGCGATGCGCTGGCAAAGCAATTGAACATTGCCGCCAACCAAGTGCTGCCGTTCTCGACCGGCGTGATCCTGGAGCAATTGCCCGTTGATCGCCTGACCGCCGCGCTGCCCACGGCCATTGCCAACGCGCGTGCCGACAACTGGCTGGCTGCCGCCGAATCGATCATGACCACCGACACGCAGCCCAAGGCCGCGTCGCGCACGGTACAGATCGACGGCAAGACCGTGACGCTGTCCGGTATCAGCAAGGGCGCGGGCATGATCCGCCCGAACATGGCGACGATGCTCGGTTTCATTGCGATGGACGCTGCCGTGGCCCAGCCGGTGCTGCAGAAGCTGGTGTCGCATGCCGCCGATCATTCGTTCAACAGCATCACGATCGATGGCGACACGTCGACCAATGACTCGTTCGTGCTGATCGCTTCGGGCAAGTCGGGCGCCAGCGTGACCAGCGCCGAGGGCCCTGGCTTTGAAGCGCTGCGCGACGCCGTGACGGCGCTGGCGCAGGAACTGGCGCAGATGATCGTGCGCGATGGCGAAGGCGCCACCAAGCTGATGACGATCCGCGTGGAAGGCGGCAAGGATGTGGCCGAATGCCGCCAGATCGCTTATGCCGTGGCCCATTCGCCGCTGGTCAAGACCGCGTTCTATGCATCGGACCCCAACCTGGGCCGTATCCTGGCGGCCGTCGGCTATGCCGGCGTGAACGACCTGAACGTCGATCGCGTGAATCTGTGGCTGGACGATGTCTGGGTGGCGCGCGACGGTGGCCGCAACCCGGACTATCGTGAAGAAGACGGCCAGCGCGTGATGAAGCAGGCCGAAATCACGGTGCGTATCGCACTGGGCCGTGGCAATGCCGAGGCCACGGTATGGACCTGCGACCTGTCGCACGACTACGTATCGATCAACGCCGATTACCGTTCGTAATCCGTAAAACGCTCAAGTACTCGTCTTTCGTATTTCGTAATTCGCCTGGAAGAAGCGCCCCATGTCCGATCTTGCTACCCGTCTCGATAGCTTCCTTGCCCGTCTTGAACAATGGCTGCCGCCGGAACTGACCGACGCGGACTGGAAGGAGGCGGTAGCGTTCCGCTGGCGCAAGCGGCAGAGCCTGTTCGGCAACATCGGCTATCTGCAGGCCATCCGCCAGCTGCCGCCCATCCACCTGAACGATCTGAAGAACATCGATCGTCAGAAGGACGCGATCGTGGCCAACACGCGCCAGTTCGTGAACAGCCTGCCGGCCAACAACGTGCTGCTGACCGGCGCGCGCGGGACGGGCAAGTCGTCGCTGATCAAGGCGTGCCTGAACGAGTATGTGCAGCAGGGCCTGCGCCTGGTGGAAGTGGACAAGGACGATCTGGGCGACCTTGGCGACATCGTTGAGAAGCTGGCGGGGCGCCCGGAGCGCTTTGTGATTTTCTGCGATGACCTGTCGTTCGAGGAAGGTGAGTCTGGCTACAAGTCGCTGAAGTCGGCGCTCGATGGTTCCGTGGCGGCACAGTCGGACAACGTGCTGATCTACGCCACGTCGAACCGTCGCCACTTGCTGCCCGAGTACATGAAGGACAACGAGACCTACCAGCACACGGCCGATGGCGAAATCCATCCGGGCGAAGTGGTGGAAGAAAAGATCTCGCTGTCCGAGCGCTTCGGCCTGTGGCTGTCTTTCTACCCGCCCAAGCAGGACGAGTATCTGGCGATCGTCGGTCACTGGCTGTCGCACTTTGGCTGCACGCCGGCCGATATCGAGGCGGCACGCGGCGATGCGCTGGTCTGGGCGCTGGAGCGCGGGTCGCGCTCGGGCCGCGTGGCCTGGCAGTTCGCGCGCGACTGGGGTGGCAAGCATGGCAAACCGTTCGTGGCAGACAAGGAATAATCAGGCATGAGTGGTCAGGCTGAAACCGTGACGATGGCTGACGGGCAGACGCGCAAGGTCACCGAGGTGGCGGTTGGCGTGATGATCCAGCCCGATGGCCGCTTCCTGCTGGCGCAGCGTCCGGCGGGCAAGCCGTACGAGGGCTACTGGGAATTTCCGGGCGGCAAGCTGGAGCCGGGCGAAACCGTGGAGGCCGCGCTGGCGCGCGAGCTGCACGAGGAGCTTGGACTCGACATCCTGCGCAGCGAGCGCTGGCATACGCTTGAGCATGACTATCCGCACGCCTACGTGCGGCTGTATTTCTGCAAGATCACAGACTGGCGCGGCGAGCCGGTCGGCAGGGAAGGCCAGGCGTTTTCCTGGCAGGCGGTCCCCGTGGACGTGGGGCCGCTGCTACCGGCGACAATCCCGGTCGTCGACTGGCTGGCGGAGGAATCCCGCTCCAGCTGACAGCAGGTAAAGCGTGCCCGGCCACAAGCCGGGCATTTTCGTTAACAACCCGAAAAAACGAATCAGGAGGCTCAATGCAACGTGTCGATCGTATCGATGACGCTGTTTCGCTGCCCGAACTGACACTGCGCGGCATCATCCTCGGTGCCTTGATTACGGTGGTGTTCACCGCTTCCAACATCTATCTTGGCCTCAAGGTGGGGCTGACGTTCTCGTCGGCCATTCCTGCCGCCGTGATATCGATGGCCGTGCTGCGGCTGTTTCCCGGCGCGAACATCCTTGAAAACAACATGGTGCAGACGCAGGCGTCAGCGGCCGGCACCTTGTCGTCGATCATCTTCATCCTGCCCGGCCTGGTGATGCTGGGGCACTGGCAGGGCTTTCCGTTCTGGCAGACGCTGGCGATTTGCGCGGCGGGCGGCATGCTCGGGGTGATCTTCAGTATTCCGCTGCGCCACGCGATGGTGGTGCAGAGCGACCTGCCGTACCCCGAAGGCGTGGCAGCGGCCGAAATCCTGCGCGTGGGTAGTGCCAGTCAGGACACAGCGGGCAAGAAACAGGCGACCGGTCTGGCCGACCTGATGGCTGGCGGCGTGGCGGCCGGCGTGTTCAGTTTTGCCGCGGGCGGCCTGCGGGTGCTGGCCGAAGGGGCCAATGCCTGGCTGGCGGCGGGCGCGTCGGTGGTGCGTCTTTCGATGGGTTTTTCGCTGGCGCTCGTGGGCGCGGGCTATCTGGTCGGCATCGTCGGCGGACTGGCCATGCTGCTGGGACTGCTGGTGACCTGGGGGATCGCGGTGCCGTGGCTGACCGCGATTACGCCGATGCCAGCCGGTGCGACGCTGCAGAGCTTTGGCACGTCGATCTGGAGCACGCAGGCGCGCTTCATCGGAGCCGGGACCATCGGTATCGCGGCCATCTGGACGCTTGGCACGCTGTTCAAGCCGATGATGGAAGGCGTGCGCGCATCGATGGGTGCGATACGCGGCGGCGCGGCGGCAAACGGCGGCGTGATTCCGCGCACGCAGCGCGACATGCCGGTGGTCTGGATCGGCATCATCACGCTGGTGTTGCTGGTGGTACTGGCCGTCACGTTCGGGCAATTCCTGGCACCGGCGCCGCTCGACAGCAACGCTACCTGGAAGCTCGTGGCGTGCGCCGTGCTGTTCGCATTTGTCTTCGGCTTTCTTGTGGCGGCGGCGTGTGGCTATATGGCGGGTCTGGTGGGTTCGTCCGCCAGCCCGATTTCGGGTATCGGCATCATCGCGGTGATCCTGGTATCGCTGCTGATTCTGGGACTGGGCACGCTGGAAGGGCTGCTCGACACGGCCGAGGGTGGAAAGTTTGCGATTGCGCTGGCGATCTTCACTACGTCCGCCGTGGTAGCGGTGGCGTCGATCTCGAATGACAACCTGCAGGATCTGAAGACCGGCTGGCTGGTCGGTGCCACCCCGTGGCGCCAGCAGGTGGCGCTGCTGATCGGTTGCGCGGTTGGTGCCGCCGTGATTCCGCCGGTGCTGGAATTGCTCTATCACGCGTATGGGTTTGCGGGTGCGCTGCCGCGCGCGGACATGGATCCCAATGCAGCCCTGGCCGCGCCGCAGGCAACGCTGATGACGGCGATTGCCACGGGCATTTTCACGCATCAGCTCAACTGGACAATGATCCTGATTGGCGTTGGCCTGGGCGCCGTGCTGATTGCGATCGACGAAATGCTGCGGCGGCGTGGAGGTGTGGCGCGGCTGCCGGTGCTGGCCGTGGGCATCGGCATCTATCTGCCGCCGACGATCAGTTCGGCGCTGGTGGTGGGCGCGGTGCTGTCCTGGTGGCTGCTACGCACGGAGCGCCGTCGTGCCGAGGCGCGTGGCGATGACGTGAAGTTGGTGCTTGAGCACGCCGAACGTCGTGGCACGCTGCTGGCGTCGGGGCTGATCGTCGGGGAAAGCCTGGTCGGCGTGGCGCTGGCCGCGGTGATCGGCCTGTCGGGCAAGGAAGCGCCGCTCGCGCTGGTGGGCGAGGGGTTTGCCACAAACGCCCAGTGGCTGGGGTTGGCGGTGTTTATTGCCGTGTGTGTCGGATTCTGCCGAAGGGTGCTGGCGGCGCGCTGATGCGCGTGCAGTTGCTATGCGATTTCCTCTCCCGCGTTGCGGGAGAGGGCGCACCAGATTCGGGGAATATCAGTCTTCCTCGTCCGCCGGCAGGTCCGGCGATGGCGTCTCGTCCGGCTTGCCGCCGATCACATACTTTTCAGACGCCCAGGCGCCAAGGTCGATCTGCTTGCAGCGATCGGAGCAGAACGGGCGGAACTTGTTTTCCTGCACCCAGGCAACATCCTTGCCGCAGGTGGGACATTTGACGACGGCTGGCATCGTGGTGGACTTCAGAAATTGCAGAGCTTGAGCAGGAAGGGGATGTCCGCGTCGACCGAGCGCGGACGCATATCGCCGTCCTGCTGGGTAAAGCGCACCCAGAGCATGTACTTGTTGGCGCTCATCTCGGGGATGAATGCCAGCAGCGATTCGTCCAGGTACACCTGCATCAGCTGGTAGCTGCGGCCAGACAGCATTTGCTGGTAGCTG
Organism: Cupriavidus sp. 291-E7; assembly: GCF_057798835.1. NCBI lineage: Bacteria > Pseudomonadati > Pseudomonadota > Betaproteobacteria > Burkholderiales > Burkholderiaceae > Cupriavidus > Cupriavidus sp. 291-E7. Next base: position 111,586 of record NZ_JBYOJV010000016.1, on the reverse strand, counting down.
CCGCCCGTGGCAATTACCTTGCCACTCTGGCCCGACTCGCGCAGCAGGCGCAGCACGATGGTCGCACCCATGCGCAGCGAAGCCAGCGGCCGCGCCCACTTGAGGATATCGGCGCGGCGATCTTCGGCGGGGCGGTGTTGCCAGGCAAAGTAGGCCGGCAGGTCGAATTCGCAGGTGCCGCCCGGAATGATCGCGCGGCTGCGGATGCTGGTGAGCCACTCGTTGTCGGTCAGTAACTGACCGGCCTTGCCAACGGTCTGGCTCAGTGCGGCAATGCCCTGTTCGATTTCGGTGACGATGCTGACCAGGGCATCCTGATCGATCTGTGGATTGGCACGCAGCGGTGCCAGTGCCTGGCGCTGACGCTCCAGTTCCTTGATCAGGTCAGTCTTGAGATCGGCACGGCCAGCCACGTCGATAATCTCGAAGATCGTGGTGATGGCAACGTGGTGCTGAAGCGGATGTTCCTGTCCGAGGAAATAATCCAGCCGATCGAACAGGTCTTCCAGGCGCAGGAGCGTCCTGATGCGTTCGTTGAAAGGATATTCGTACAGGATCAAGTCGGTATCCGTGCTGCGCGCCGAATGGCGGTTGTTTCAGTCGAGGGCGCCCGGCGGGCCCGCCGGTTCCTCCGTACGCCAAGGTGGTTCAGTCGCGGCACAAAGGCCGGGAGCCGTCACTCAGCGCACTATTTCCGGCATGTTTCAGCGCATTCTATGCGAGTCGGGGCCTGAGGACAAATCGAATGTGCCAGGGTGGCCTGTAGCGGACGTGGTCCCGGCGATTCGCGGTGCCCGCAAGGTGCCTACCCGCCGGCCCGTGTGTCCGCGTTGCTGGCCGATAGCTCGCGATATAGCGCGTCCAGGCGTGCCACTTGCGGCGCAAGTGCGTCGGGCGGGCCGTCGTTGTCGATCACATCGTCCGCGACGGCCAGACGCGCCGCACGTGTGGCCTGCCTGTGCATGATGGCCTGCACCTGGGATCGCGTGAACCCGTTGCGTGCCATGACACGAGCGACCTGCGTCTCTTCCTGGCAATCAACAACGAGCACGCGCCCGACCCGCGCGCGCCATGTGCCCGACTCCACAAGCAACGGCACCACGTAAATCAGGTAGGGATGCTGGCCGGCAGCCCGGATGGTGGCGGCCCGCGACTCGGTCAGCTGGCGGATCAGTGGATGGGTGATGGCTTCGAGCCTGATCTTTGCCGTGGGATCGGAAAACACGAGCGCGCGCATGGCATCGCGGTCCATTGCGCCGTCTGGCCGCAGGCACTGTGGGCCAAAGGCTTCCACCAGCGGTGCAATGGCGGCCCCGCCCGGGGCGGTGATCTCGTGGGCAAGCAGATCGGTATCGATCAGCGCGGCACCGCGCTCGGCAAACATATCCGCGACACGGGTCTTGCCGGAGCCGATGCCACCGGTCAGTCCGATTTCCAGCATGGAGGCAAACTTTTTTTCATTGGCGATGCCGCCAACGATACCAGCTTTGCGGCTACCGCCCGGCTACCAGGCCCAGCGGCAGCACGTCCGGGCCGAAGAACAGCACGATCATTCCCGCTCCGGCGATGTAAGGGCCAAACGGGAACGTGGTCTCGCTGCCCTTGCGCTGGATGAGCAGCATCGCGCCACCGATGATGGCGCCGACAATCGACGACATCAGAATCAGCGCCGGCAGTGCCTGCCAGCCGAACCAGGCGCCAAGCGCGCCCATCAGCTTGAAATCGCCGTAGCCCATGCCTTCGCGGCCGCGCACCAGCTTGAAGATCCAGTAGACGCTCCAAAGCACCAGGTAGCCGGCGGCGGCACCGATCACGGCGTCCGCCAACGGCGCGAAGTACCCGTGCAGGTTCAGCAGAAGACCCAGCCACAGCAGCGGCAGCGTGATCTGGTCCGGCAGCAGTTGGGTATCGGCGTCGATCATGAACAGCGCCACCAACGCCCAGATCATCGCGATCGCAGCCAGCGCCTGAACGGTCGGGCCGAAATGCCACATCGCGAGTGCGCTGAGGGCGCCCGTCAGGGCTTCCACGAGCGGGTAACGGATGCTGATCGGCGCCTTGCAGGACGAGCACTTGCCGCGCAGAAACAGCCAGCTGACCACGGGCACGTTCTCCCATGCCGCAATCGTGTGCCCGCAATGGGGGCAGGCCGACCTCGGCACCATGAGGTTGTAACGGTCCGGATGCGGCAGCGGCTCGCCGCGCAGTTCGGCGATGTAGTTGGCCTCGTCGTGATCCATCATCCTTGGCAGACGATGGATCACCACATTGAGGAAACTGCCCACGAGCAGGCCGAGCAGTCCGGCCGCCACGATTACGAAGGCTGGCGGCCACGCCGCCAGCGATGCCAGTGTGGCGGCGCCACTCGGGCCAAATACAGCTTGCATCGCTACACCTATCCTTAAACTACCTGGCCAAGCTTGAAGATCGGCAGGTACATGGCCACCACCATGCCACCGATCATCACACCAAGGATCACGATGATCAGCGGCTCGATCAGGCTGGAAATGGCCGCCACGGCGTCGTCAACCTCGCGCTCGTAGAACTCGGCAACCTTGAGCAGCATATTGTCCAGCGCACCGGATTCCTCCCCGATCTGCGTCATCTGCAGCACCATGTTGTCGAACACATGGGTGGCCTGCATGGCATTGGTCAGGCTGGTACCGATCCGGACAGACTGCTCGATCTCGCGGGTCGCGTCATAGTAAATCCAGTTGCCGGCGGCGCCCGCCACCGACTCCATCGACTCCACCAGTGGCGTGCCCGCCGCGAACATCGTGGCCAGGGTTCGTGTCCAGCGCGCTACCACGGCCTTGCGGAACAGGCTGCCGAAGATCGGCATCATCAGCAGCACCTTATCGTGCCAGCGCTGCACCTTTTCCGATGTCTTGCGCGCCCGGAAGTAGCCGATGATTGAGAGTACGGGGGTGCCGACGATCAGATACCAGTACTGGACAAAGAAGTCGGACATGTTGATCACCAGCTGCGTCGGCGCCGGCAGCGCGGCGCCAAAGCTGGAGAACACGCCCTTGAAGGCCGGGATCACGAACAGCATCAGCACCACGGTCACGGCAAAGGCCACGGTCAGCACGGCGATCGGATAGATCATTGCCGACTTGATCTGACTCTTCAGCGCGATGCTCTTTTCCATGTACAGCGACAGCCGCTCCAGCAGCGCATCGAGAATACCGCCTTGCTCGCCGGCATCGATCAGGTTGCAGTAGAGCGTATCGAAGTACTTCGGGTGCCGGCGGAAGGCCTGCGCCATGCTGCTACCGGCCTCGATGTCGAAGCGGATGTCGTTCAGCAGCTGGGTGAAGTTCGGGTTGGCATGGCCGCGCGCAATGATGTCGATCGACTGCAGCAGCGGAATGCCCGCCTTGAGCATCGTCGACAGCTGGCGCGTGAAATAGGCGATATCCTTTTCGGTGATCTTTTTGCCGCGCGCCGCCTTGCGCTTCTTCATCTTGACGACGGTCAGCCCTTGCTTGCGCAGGGTGCTGGTTACTTCCGCCTGGCTCTCGGCCCGCTGCTCGCCCTTGAAGGTCTTGCCCTTGCGGTCCTTGGCTTCCCACTCGAAGATGTATTGCGTGGGCGCCTTCCGCCCTGTCTTGGCCCGTGACGGCGCTGCCGTCCGGGCGCCCGCCGCTGGTGCGCGCGTCGCCATGATATGACCCCCGAAATATTGCTATTGCTATTGTTTTGCGGTGCCCGCACCCGATGCCGGCACCCGTTTGCGCAGCCAGTTCTACGATGCACTGTCCCCGGCCGCGCGCCTGGTCAGCACTGCTTCAAACCGTCAGTTGTTCGTGGTCGCCAGCACTTCTTCGAGCGACGTAATGCCCTGTTTTACCTTCTGCAGGCCGGCGTCGCGCAACGATAGCACGCCTTCCTTGCGCGACTGTTCGGCGATCTGCAGCGCGGTACCGTGCGACAGGATGATCTGCTGCATGGCCTCGGAAATCGGCATGACCTGATAGATACCGCAACGGCCCTTGTAGCCACTGCCGTTGCAGCGCTCGCAGCCCACCGGGTGATACGGCTTCCAGCTGCCGTCGATATCGGACTCGGCGAAACCGGCATCGAGCAGCACCTGCGGCGCCAGGTCGCCCTCCCGCTTGCAGGTGCAAAGGCGGCGCGCCAGGCGTTGCGCGGTAATCATCAGTACCGACGACGCGATGTTGAACGGTGCCACGCCCATGTTCATCAGGCGGGTCAGTGTCGTGGGCGCGTCATTGGTATGCAGCGTGGACAGAACCAGGTGGCCGGTCTGCGCGGCCTTGATCGAGATGTCGGCGGTTTCCAGGTCACGGATTTCGCCGACCATGATGATGTCCGGATCCTGCCGCAGGAACGACTTGAGGGCGGCCGCGAAAGTCAGCCCCGCCTTGTCGTTGACGTTGACCTGGTTGATGCCGGGCAGCTGGATTTCCGCCGGATCTTCGGCCGTGGAGATGTTGATGTCGCCCTGGTTCAACATGTTCAGGAACGTGTAGAGCGACACGGTCTTGCCGCTGCCGGTCGGGCCGGTCACCAGCACCATCCCGTACGGGCGCTTGATCACCTCGAGCAACAGTTCCTTCTGCTTCGGCTCGTAGCCGAGCTGGTCGATGTCGAGCTTGTCGGTCGAGGAATCGAGAATCCGCATCACGATCTTCTCGCCGAACAGTGTCGGCAGCGTCGAGACCCGGAAGTCGATCGCCTTGTCGATCGTTTCCTTGCTGTCCTTTTCCTTGGGGACGGAGATCAGCAGCTTCATCCGGCCGTCCTGCGGCACGCGCTTTTCCGAGATGTCCAGCCGCGACAGCACCTTGATGCGCGTGGCGACCTTGTCGCGGATGTCCAGCGGCGGGCGGGCGACTTCCTGCAGCACGCCGTCCACACGGAAGCGGATGCGGTAGAAAAACTCGAACGGTTCGAAATGCAGATCGGATGCTCCGCGATGGAAGGCTTCGGTCAGCAGTTTCTGCAGGAAGCGCACCACGGGCGCGTCGTCGATCTCGTTGCCCGGACCCTTGCGCGCGGCAGCGGCCGCCGACGGATCGTATTCGATCATCTTCTGCGCGGTGGGCGTCACCGGCGAGATGTTCTTGAGCGTACCGAGGGATTCGCCGGCGGCACGCACATGCTTCATCAGCTTGTCGTGCTCGACCACGACCGCTTCCACGGGCAGGTTCAGCTTTTGCCGGATGGCGTCGACGCCGGTCTGGTTGGCCGGATCGGATATCGCCACGATCACGCGGTTCTCGCGGCGTCCCAGCGGCAGCAGCCGGTGCGCGTGAAACTCGCGGTTGCCGGCCAGCGCCGGCGGCACGCGGTTGAGGTTGTATTGCGACAGATCAAGCAGCGGCAGTTGATACTTGTCGGCGGCGAAGATGGCGATGTCGTGCGCGGACATCGTGCCGCTGCCGATGATCTCATCGATCAACTGCGTTTTCTTTTCCCGTGCCGATTGCTCGAGCTGGGCGAGCAGCGCTGGCGCGATCCGCCGGCTCTGGGCAAGCGCTAGACCTAGTGTCATGGCGAAATACTGTGCAAGGTGCGCAGGCTGCCGAAGGCTTGTCAGAAAACGGCGGGCGGCGCGGTTGACTGCGATGGGACGGCACAGGGCGGAGGTCCCGGACCGGGGCAGTTTGACGCCGGGGTCACTTTTTGTAAAGCCAGCCCGCGCGCGCGTTGGCGTTTGTGCGACACGGCTGCAACCCTACTTGCGCGGGGCAAGGAATCGGACGTGAGATGGGACGGGAAGCGAGGGGGAGGGGCGCGCAAAAAGCGCGGGCAAAAACAAAAAAGCCGCACATTGCTGTGCGGCTTTCTGCTGATGCTTGGTGATGTCCGGCGATGCCGTGCATCGAAATCTGGTCGGGGTGAGAGGATTCGAACCTCCGGCCTCTACGTCCCGAACGTAGCGCTCTACCAGGCTAAGCTACACCCCGATTTCTGTTGCCGGCTGATAGTGCGTCGTCAGCAGCAAAGAACAAAATTCTAGCGGCGTTTCTCGAGGTTGGCAAGCGCCTTCTCAAGAAAATCCGTACATCGCCGTCAGCTCTGGCGCTGCAGCGAGAACGCGCACAGCTCGATCAGTGTGTTCTTAAGTGGCGAATCGGGGAACTGCATCGCGGCCCGCTCGGCGGCCTCGGCCTCGTGCTTGGCGGCGGCGAACGTTACCTCAAGTGCGCCGCTGGCATGGATGGCCGAGAACACGGCGTCGAAGTGCTCGGTGCCACCTTGCACGATGGCGTCGCGCGCCAGTTCGCGCTGCTCGCTCGTGCCATGCTCCAGCAGGTGCAGCAGCGGCAGCGTGGGCTTGCCCTCGCGCAGGTCGTCGCCGGCATTCTTGCCCATCTGCTCGGCACTGGCCGTGTAGTCGAGCATGTCGTCGATCAGCTGGAATGCGGTGCCAATGCGACGGCCGTATTCGGCGGCAGCTTCTTCCATCGCGGCATCGGCGCCAGCCAGCACCGCGCCGAGTTGCGCGGACGCTTCGAACAGCTTGGCGGTCTTGTAGCGAATCACCTGCAGGTAGCGCTCCACGGTGACGTCGGGGTCGTGCATGTTCAGCAGCTGCAGCACTTCGCCCTCGGCGATCACGTTGGTGGCGTTGGAGAGAATCTCCATGATGCGCATGCTGCCGGCGTCCACCATCATCTGGAAGGCGCGCGAATAGAGGAAGTCGCCCACCAGCACGCTGGCGGCATTGCCGAACACGGCGTTGGCCGTCTGGCGGCCGCGGCGCAGTTCCGACTCATCGACCACGTCGTCGTGCAGCAGCGTGGCCGTGTGGATGAATTCCACGACCGCGGCCAGCTCGTGATGGCGGTGGCCTTCGTAGCCAAACGCACGCGCCGACAGCAGCAGGATGACCGGACGCAGGCGCTTTCCGCCCGCACTGATGATGTACTCGCCAATCTGCTCGACCAGCGGAACTTCCGACGACAAGCGGCGGCGGATGACAGCGTCAACGGCGCGCATGTCGGCAGCGACCGGGGCAAGCAAGGCAGTGGCGGAAGACTGAGACAAGATGAGATCACCGTTTCGCAAAACCGGTGGATTATATGCGATGCGCATGTGACTATGGCCGTCGTGTGCATCGCAATGGAAGGGATTGTCAGTACGCCGGGCAGCAAGGTTGCGCACCTATAATGCCGGCATGGACAAGCCCAATGCATCCCGACGGCATGTCCGCCGCACCGCCTGGTGGGTGGCTTTCGCTGCCCTGGCCGGGTTCCTGCTGGCCGACCTGACCTGACAAGTCGCGCTTTTCTGAAAGTGCGTCGCCCGCCGCAGCCTGCGCCCGGCAGGCTATCTTATTGTTTTCTTTGCGCTTTTCCGTAAACCGGTCTATAATCGCCGGTTCCTTCGGTTGCGTTTCTCATGCAAACCGTCTGCGGCGCACGAAACGGCGCCGGCTCCGGGGCTCCCTGGAGCAGCATTCATCGTTTCAATCAACATCGAGAGGTTCGACAATGTACGCGGTCGTAAAAACCGGCGGCAAGCAATACAAGGTTGCTGCTGGCGAAAAACTGAAAGTAGAACAGATACCGGCTGACATTGGCGCAGAAATCACGCTGGACCAGGTGCTCGCAGTGGGCGCTGGCGACCAAATCAAGTTTGGTACGCCGCTGGTGAGCGGGGCTTCCGTCAAGGCTACCGTTATCGCCCAAGGTCGTCACGACAAGGTGAAGATCTTCAAGATGCGCCGTCGCAAGCACTACCAGAAGCGTCAGGGCCATCGTCAGAATTACACCGAACTGCGCATCGAAGCCATCGTTGCCTGAGCATTGGCTCGGACACAGGTTTCATCGCAATAGGTCAACAGGAGTTAAGACATGGCACAGAAAAAAGGCGGCGGCTCTACGCGGAACGGCCGTGATTCGGAATCGAAGCGCCTGGGCGTGAAGGTGTACGGTGGCCAGGCCATCAACGCCGGCGGCATCATCGTTCGTCAACGCGGCACGCGTGTGCACGCTGGCGACAACGTCGGTATCGGCAAGGACCACACGCTGTTCGCCCTGGTGGACGGTCATGTGCAGTTCGCCGTCAAGGGCCCTGCTAAAAAGCAGCACGTCAGCGTCGTTCCGGCGGCCTGATACAGCCTTTGCAGCATGAAAGGCCCCGCATCCAATGCGGGGCTTTTTTCATTTCGAAACGCTAACAAAACGAATCTGGCGTCATTGCGCGGCCTTGCCGTAACATTTGCACTGTCTGCTGTCGCGTCCCGCAGCTTGTCCGACCAACGGCCGGAATCCCTGCTTAGTCCCGGCCAGAACTGCGACGCTTCGTTTTGTCAGCGTTTCGCGAGCACAAGCCAGATCCACATCGGAAAACCAACATGAAGTTCATTGACGAAGCCCGTATCGAAGCGATCGCCGGCAATGGCGGCAACGGAAGCGCTTCGTTCCGGCGCGAGAAATTTGTGCCCTTCGGTGGCCCTGATGGCGGTGATGGCGGGCGAGGCGGCAGCGTGTTTGCGCAGGCCGATCGCAACATCAATACGCTCATCGACTATCGCTACGCCAAGAAGCACGTTGCCAGGAACGGCGAGAACGGTCGGGGCTCCGACTGCTACGGCGCCGCCGGCGAGGACGTCACGCTGCGCATGCCGGTGGGCACGCTGATCTCGGACATGGACACTGGCGAAGTCATCGCCGACCTGACCGAGCACGGCCAGAAGGTATGCCTGGCCGAAGGTGGCATGGGCGGCTGGGGCAACCTCCACTTCAAGTCCAGTACCAATCGGGCGCCGCGCCAGCAGGTGGACGGCAAGCCGGGCGAGCGCCGCATGCTCAAGCTCGAACTGAAGGTGCTGGCGGACGTAGGCCTGCTGGGCATGCCCAACGCAGGCAAGTCCACGTTCATCACGCAGGTGTCCAATGCCCGCCCGAAGGTGGCGGACTACCCGTTCACGACGCTGCACCCGAATCTGGGTGTGGTGCGCGTCGACCACGAGCAGTCGTTCGTGGTGGCGGACATTCCCGGCCTGATCGAAGGCGCCGCGGAAGGCGCCGGCCTGGGCCATCAGTTCCTGCGGCATCTGCAGCGCACTGGCCTGCTGCTCCATATTGTTGATATCGCGCCGTTCGACGAAAACGTCGACCCTGTGGCCGAGGCCAAGTCCATCGTCAACGAGCTGAAGAAGTACGACGAAACCCTGTACGACAAGCCGCGCTGGCTGGTGCTGAACAAGGTGGACATGGTGCCCGATGAGGAGCGCGCCGCCCGCGTGAAGGACTTCATCAAGCGCTACAAGTGGAAGGGTCCGGTGTTCCATATCTCGGCCCTGACCGGCGAGGGTTGCCGCGAACTGATCTATGCGATCAAGGACCACCTGGCCGCGCTGAAGGCCGAAGAGGCCGCCGCTCTGGCGGAGCCGGACATCCGGCTGGACGATCGCCTGCACAACGTCGACCGGGGCGGCGAGCAGGCGTAAGCTCTAACGCTCCCACACAACAACTACGGCTCCGAGACAGGAAACTCCCATGCAATCGGTCATCGCCCAGGCAAAACGTATTGTCGTCAAAGTGGGCTCGAGCCTGGTTACCAACGACGGCAAGGGGCTGGACCACGATGCCATCGCACGCTGGGCGGCCCAGATCGCCAAGCTGCGCGGTACGGGCAAGGAGGTGGTGCTGGTCAGCTCGGGCGCTATCGCGGAAGGCATGCAGCGGCTGGGCTGGTCGCGCCGGCCGAAGGAAATCCACGAACTGCAGGCGGCCGCGGCAGTTGGCCAGATGGGGCTGGCGCAGGTGTACGAGAGCCAGTTCGGCCGCTACGGCATCCGCACCGCGCAGGTGCTGCTGACCCACGCCGACCTGGCGGACCGCGAGCGCTATCTCAACGCCCGCTCCACGCTGCTGACGCTGCTGACGCTGGGTGTGGTGCCGATCATCAACGAGAACGACACCGTGGTCACCGACGAAATCAAGTTCGGCGACAACGATACGCTCGGCGCGCTGGTGACAAACCTGATCGAAGGCGATGCGCTGGTGATCCTGACCGACCAGCGCGGCCTATATACGGCCGACCCGCGCAAGGATCCGAATGCCGAATTTGTGCACGAGGCGCTGGCTGGCACGCCGGAGCTGGAGGCGATGGCTGGCGGCGCCGGCACGTCGATCGGGCGCGGCGGCATGCTGACCAAGATCCTGGCTGCCAAGCGCGCGGCCAAATCCGGTGCTCATACCACGATCGCATCGGGCCGCGAGCAGGACGTGCTGGGCCGTCTGGCCGAGGGCGAAGCCATCGGTACGCAGTTGCTGGCGCCGACAGGCCGGCTGACGGCGCGCAAGCAATGGATGGCCGATCATCTGCAGCTGCGCGGCCGTGTGGTGATCGACGCGGGTGCGGTGGAGAAGCTGACCAGCGGCGGCAAGTCGCTGCTGCCGATCGGCGTGACCGAAGTGCAGGGCGAGTTTGCGCGAGGTGAGGTGATTGCCTGCGTCGACAGTACCGGCCATGAGGTGGCGCGCGGCATCACGAACTATTCGAGCGCGGAAGCCCGGCTCATCGCCCGCAAGCCGTCTTCGGAAATCGAAACGGTGCTTGGTCATCTGAACGAGCCAGAATTGATCCACCGCGACAATCTCGTGCTGGTCTGAAGGCGCGGCGAGCGTCCATGAAAAACGGCGAGTCCCGAAGGGTGCTCGCCGTTTTTTTTGCGTCGATGAGGCAGGTCAGCGGCTGGGCGCGTATGCCTTCAGGTCGCGGATGAGCTGCTCCGGCTTGCCTGCCACGGTGCGGCCTTCGCAGAAATAGTCAGTCGCCAGCGTGGCCGCATAGGCGTTGCGCGCGCGGCTCTGCATCCGGATCCACATGTCGCGCGTCTCGCCCAGGTTCGGCACCCACGCCGTGGCGCCCTTGGGCAGCGTGGCATAGATCCGGCGCTCGAATGCGTCGCAGCGCAGGCCTTCGTAGCTGACATTGCGCCCGCCACCCGAACTGGTGATGACTACCGTGTAGCGCACCACGCGGTCCGTGCCGACCGAGATCGACTTGGAATCGACGGCAAACCGGAAGTCCGCGGAATCGTTGACCGAGAACCGGATCAGGTCCTCGTCGCGCGGCGGCGCGGGCAGGGCGGTCTCAACTTCCTTGAACTGGCGATCCTCGAACGGATTGACGAACCCGCTGTCGGGATCCTTTGCTTCTTCCTCGGGCATGCCCTTGCCAGTCGTCTTGCAGCCGGCCAGGGCCAGGCAGGCCGCTGCCAGCAACAGGCCGGAGCGAATGCCCCGGCCGCTGAAACTAATCATCCGTGACTCCGGTTGGTGGTCGCCGGCAGATCCGGCGAGAGAGAGGGTTCCTGCGAGTTGGCTGCCGCCTCGCTCGCATCGGCCGTGGCCGCCTGGATATCAGGCTGCCGGGGCGGCCGCGCACCGTCGCCATGCCGGCCGTGACCGACGTGATGATGCCCGTAGGGGCTCAGCGGTACGCGGCTACGGTTCAGGAAACGCGACAGTTCGGTCAGCGCCAGCTGGTAGACGTCGCGCTTGAACTCGATCACGGCCTCCAGCGGCACCCAGTAGTCGCTCCAGCGCCAGGCGTCGAACTCGGGATGGTCCGATGCGCGCAAGTGGATGTCGCAGTCGCGGCAAACCATGCGCAGCAGGAACCAGATCTGTTTCTGGCCCTTATAGTGGCCGCGGATCTCGCGGCGAATGAACTTGTCCGGCACCTCATAACGCAGCCAGTCGCGCGTGCGACCGACAATCCTGACGTGTTCCGGAAGCAGGCCGACTTCTTCTTGCAGCTCGCGGAACATGGCCTGTTCTGGCGTTTCGCCGTACTTGATGCCACCTTGCGGAAACTGCCAGGAGTGTTCGCCGATTCGCTTGCCCCAGAAAACCTCGTTACGTGCGTTGATGAGGATGATGCCGACGTTCGGGCGAAAGCCTTCACGATCGAGCATGACTGCACCTCGAATCCTTTAGAATTACGTCGATTATAAGGGATGCGCGCGCATCGGCCTGACCACGGGAATGCTGGTTTTCCCGACCAGATGGGCAGTTTCAGGCGCGTGCCCCATGAACCGGAAGCCCATTGCTGCCGTCCGGCGGCGCGGTCGGAACGACCCGCCACGACCAGCCTTACGAGAAACCAACGGATGAAAGCCTCGCAATTCTTCATTTCCACCCTCAAGGAAGCCCCCGCCGACGCGGAAATCGTGTCGCACAAACTGATGATGCGGGCCGGCATGATCAAGAAGCTGGGCGCCGGCATCTACAGCTACATGCCGGTCGGCCTGCGCGTGATCCGCAAGGTGGAGAACATCGTTCGCGAGGAAATGAACCGCGCCGGCGCGGTGGAACTGCTGATGCCGGTGGTTCAGCCGGCCGAGCTGTGGGAGGAAACGGGCCGCTGGGACAAGATGGGTCCCGAACTGCTGCGCCTGAAAGACCGCCACGAACGCGACTTTGCCCTGCAGCCGACGTCGGAAGAGGTGGTGACCGACATCGCCCGTGGCGAAATCCGCAGCTACAAGCAGCTGCCCGTGAACTTCTACCAGATCCAGACCAAGTTCCGCGACGAGCGCCGTCCCCGCTTCGGCATCATGCGCGGCCGCGAATTCACGATGAAGGACGCCTACTCGTTCGATCGTGACGTCGAAGGCCTGAAGGTCTCGTACAAGAGCATGTACGACGCCTACCAACGCATTTTCACGCGGTTCGGCCTGGAATTCCGCGCCGTGGCGGCCGATAACGGCGCCATTGGCGGCTCGGGCTCCCACGAATTCCACGTGATCGCCGATACCGGCGAGGACGCCATCGTCTACTGCCCCACGTCGGACTACGCCGCCAACATGGAGGCGGCCGAGGCGCTGCCGCTGTCGGCCCAGCGCGCCGCCGCCGCGGAAGCGCTGACGAAGACCTCGACGCCGGAAAAGGCCAAGTGCGAGCACGTGGCCGAATTCCTCGGCATCCCGCTGGCCCGCACGGTCAAGTCGATCGTGCTGGCCACCGATGGCGACACCGGCCCTCAGATCTGGCTGCTGCTGATCCGCGGCGACCACGAACTGAACGAGGTCAAGGCTTCGAAGGTGCCGGGCCTGACCGAATTCCGCTTTGCCACCGAAACCGAGATCGTCGATACGTTCGGCTCGCCCCCCGGCTACCTGGGCCCGATCGGCACGAAGAAGCCGGTCAAGGTGGTGGCGGACCGTACCGTCGCCAACATGAGCGATTTCTGCTGCGGTGCCAACGAGCGCGACTACCACTACACGGGTGTGAACTGGGGCCGTGACCTGCCCGAGCCGGTCGTGGCCGACCTGCGCAACGTGCTGGCTGGCGACGCCTCGCCGGACGGCAAGGGCACGCTGGAAATCTGCCGTGGCATCGAAGTCGGCCACGTATTCATGCTGGGCACCCGCTATTCGGAATCGATGAACGCCGTGTTCCTCGATGAAAACGGCAAGAACCAGCCGATGCAGATGGGCTGCTATGGCATTGGCGTCACGCGGATCCTGGGCGCCGCCATCGAGCAGAACTATGACGAGCGCGGCATCATCTGGCCGGCGGCGATTGCCCCGTTTGCCGTGGTGGTGTGCCCCGTCGGCTACGACCGCAACGAGGCCGTCAAGGCCGAGGCGGACCGCATCCATGCCGAGCTGCTGGCGGCCGGCGTGGACGTGATCCTGGACGACCGAGGCGAGCGCCCCGGCGTGATGTTTGCCGACTGGGAGCTGATCGGCGTGCCGCACCGTGTGGTGGTCGGTGATCGCGGCCTCAAGGAAGGCAAGGTCGAGTACCAGGGCCGCCGCGATGCGCAAGCCACTCCGGTAGCCGTGGCCGACGTGGTTGCGCACGTGCGCAATCTGCTGGCCAGCTGATCGCCGATCGCCATGCGCGCCGCCGGTCTTTCCGTGCCCCGCCGCTGGCCAGCCATCCTGGCCGGCGGGCTGCTTTGTGCTGTGCTGACCACGTCAGTCCAGGCCGGTGCCCAGAAGGAAGAGGCCCTGGCTGACTCCGTGCGCGGCGCGCTGGCTGCGGCCATTGCGGACAACCGGCCGGTGCGCCCGGTGTTTGCGTCGGGTTCCGAAAGGCTCGGGTACCTGAAATGGCTGGGCGAGATGTCGCGCCGGCTGGAGGCCAAGATGCCCGACCCGCAGACGCGGGTGGAGCTGATCGAAACGGTCTATTACGAAGCCAAGCGCGCCGGGCTGGAGCCGTCGCTGGTGCTGGGCCTGGTGCAGGTGGAGAGCGGCTTTCGCAAATACGCCATCAGTTCCGCCGATGCGCGCGGGCTGATGCAGGTGATGCCGTTCTGGGTGCGATCGATTGGCGATGGCGATACCCGCAAGCTGTTCCATCTGCAAAGCAACCTGCGCTACGGCTGCACGATTCTGCGTCACTACCTCGATCGGGAAAACGGCGATCTGTTCCTGGCGCTGGGCCGCTACAACGGCAGCCGTGGACGCCCGGAATACCCTAACGCGGTGCTGGGTGCCTGGAAGCGCTGGCAATATTCCGAGGCCACGGTCACGATCGCGGGCGACCCCGAGGGCGCCGCGCCCGCGGCACCGGCACGCCGCACGCTGCCGCCCGAATCACCGGCCCGCAACCCGTTCTCGCCGCAGCGCCTGGCCAATCCGTCATGACACGTGAGTCCCGCGCAGGGTATCGCGCTACCTCGCCCGAGCTGGAGCAGTGGCTGGCGCGGCATATCGAGCAGGGCTTCGAAGCCGAATCGCTGGTGCTGTCGATGCTGCGCTCGGGCTACGATGCCACGTTCGCACGGGACACCGTGAACGCGGCGCTAGGCCATCGTCCGCCCGCCCGCCAGGCGCCGACGCCGGCGCGGCAACCGGCCGGGCAACACGCGGACCAGAAAACGGGGCGACGGACCGGGGCGGCCGCGTCTGCCTCCGCCTCCGCCTCCGCCGCGTCCGTGGCTGGCAGCAACGCCTTTCACCATGAAGGGCGCGAGATTCCAATCCTGTTCGCGCTGGAAGCGCCGCGCATCCTGCTGCTGCAGAACCTGCTCGACGGCACCGAATGCGATGCGCTGATTTCGCTGGCGCGCGACCGCTTGCACCGGTCACCGGTGGTGAATCCCGATACCGGCGATGAAAACCTGATAGATGCGCGCACCAGCATGGGTGCCATGTTCCAGGTGGGCGAGCATGCGCTGATCCAGCGTATCGAGGCCCGGATAGCGGCGATCACGGGCTTGCCCGTCGACCACGGCGAAGGGCTGCAGATCCTCAACTACAAGCCAGGCGGCGAATATCAGCCGCACTTCGATTTCTTCAATCCGCAACGCCCCGGCGAAGCGCGCCAGTTGCGCGTGGGCGGACAGCGCGTGGCCACGCTGGTCATCTATCTGAACAGCCCGCCGTCGGGTGGCGCCACGGCGTTTCCCAAGCTCGGTCTCGAGGTGGCGCCGGTAAAGGGCAATGCGGTGTTCTTCCGCTACAAGCAGCCAGATGGCACGCTCGACGAGCGCACATTGCATGCGGGGCTGCCGGTGGAATCGGGCGAGAAGTGGATCGCCACCAAATGGCTGCGCGAGCATCCGTACCGCAGCCGGGGCTGAACCGTTACTGGTTCGATCCCGCGCTGCCCGTCGCTGAAAGCCGCCGCGCCTGCGACAGCCGCGCCGCGTACCTGCCTCACACGCATCCCACCCTGTCCGTCGGCGCGGTCGATGCCGGGACCAGCGTCTTCAGTCATGATCGGCACAGCGCGCGGCTGGCGCCGGGCAGCGTTGTCTGGGTGCCCGCGAATTGCGTGCACGCGTGCAATCCGGAGCCCGACGGGCACTGGAGCTACCAGATGATTCATCTCGATGCGGCATGGGTCGACGCGGTGCTAGACGAAGCGGGCAGGGCACGTGTGCGCCAGGTTCACGTGACGCACGATCCGGCCGTGTACGGCGCCGTGTGCTCGCTGAGCGAGATGCTGTTTTCGGAGGGCGACGCCGTGGAAAAGGAAGCCGCGCTGGTGGCCTTCGTCGGCGATGTCCAGGGCTTGCTGGACGAGGGCGCGGATATCGCGCAGGCGCCTGCCGGCCGACTTGACGATGTGGTGGCGTTATTGCGCCAGAAGCACGGCGATCGCCTGCCGCTGGCCGAGCTTGCGGACGTGGCACGACTGAGCCGTTATCAATTGATCCGGCAGTTTCGCGCGCAATTCGGCATGACACCGCACGCATACCAGCTCGACCTTCGCATCAATCGGGCGCGCCAGCTTCTTCGGCGGGGCGATGCCCTGGCCGATGTCGCCCAGCAGCTCGGGTTTGCCGACCAGAGCCACTTTCATCGCGCCTTCCGTCAGCGTGTGGCCATGACGCCGCGCGCCTTCCAGCGCGCCAGCTAGGCACGCCCCCGCCCGCGCAATTTTCTACAATCCATCCCCCGCTGGTCCGGCCAGACTGCCTGCCTTTGCGTTCTTCGCGGCAAGGAGTCAACGATGGTTTTCGATCAGGTGTCGTGGCAGCAATTTGCGATGGTTGCAGGCGCGCACGGGCTGGCGCTGCTCAGTCCCGGCCCGGACTTCTTCCTGGTCCTGCGCACGGCAATGGTGGAGGGCACGCGGCGTGCGATGGGCGTGTGCGTGGGTATCGCGCTGGGCAACGGCATCTATATAGTGCTGGCCCTTGCGGGGCTGGCCGCCACGGCCGGCATGCGCCAGGTGTTCACTTCACTGCAATGGGCCGGCTGCGCCTATCTGGCGTGGATGGGCTGGAAATTCCTGCGTGCGCGGGGCACTGTCGAACTGCCGGAGGCGCCGCCTGGCATCCGGCCGAGGGCAGCCTGGGCGTCGCTCGTCGGCATGGGATTCCTGTCGGCCGTCCTCAATCCCAAGAACGGTCTGTTCTATGCCAGCCTGTTTGCGGTACTGGCCGGACGGCACACGCCGCTGGGCGCTCAGGCCGCTTATGGCGTCTGGATGTTCGGCGTGGTGCTGCTGTGGGACGTTGCCGTGGCGGCGGCCGTACGGCATCCCGCCATCATGGGACGGTTCGCGCGGTCGGTGCGCACCGTGGAGCGGATGACGGGCATCGTGCTCTGGGGCATGGCGGTCGCGGTGGCGGTCAGCGCGGCAGGGCGTTAGCACGGTAGATATCTAATGGATCGGCCCCGTACCGGCGCTTTTTCGTCAATGTGTACCGGTACTGTACTGTGATGTGTGCCTAGACTGAGCGCCTGTCGATGTTTCTGGAGCGCCGTCATGGCCCTGTCCGCTACGCCTCACCTTGCCGCCAGCACCAGCGCGCTGCTGGCGTACAGCGCCTTTCTTCTGGTGTCTTCGATCACACCCGGCCCGAACAACACGATGCTGCTGGCCCCCGGCGTGAACTTTGGCCTGCGGCGCACCGTGCCGCACCTGCTTGGCATTTGCATTGGCATGGTGGTCATGATCACGGTCGTGGGACTGGGCCTGGGCTCGGTTTTCACGGCACTCCCGTGGACGTGGAATGTGCTCCGCGTGGGGGCAACGGCTTACCTGGTCTGGCTGGCGTGGAAGCTGGCGACGGCAGGCGGATTGCAGGACCGCGAGGTGACCCGGCCGATGAGCTTTCTGCGCGCGGCCGCGTTCCAATGGGTCAATCCGAAAGCCTGGGTGATGGCGGTGGGCGCATGCAGCGCTTATGTGCTGCATCCGAATATCTGGATCAACGCGGCGCTGATGGCGGCGTTGTGTGCCGTGGTGAACCTGCCGAGCATTACCACCTGGGCGGTATTCGGCGCAGGGCTGCGCCGCTGGCTCGGCAATCCCCGCGTGCTGCGGGTGTTCAATGTAACGATGGCGCTGCTGTTGCTGGCCTCGCTGTGGCCGATCCTCGGCGCCAGTCCGCACGGGTAGCCAATAACGGGACGATTCTGGCGTCGTCGCGCGGCTCAGGTCGATCCACTCGTACCGTCTGGCGGCCGCGCCTGGCCAGAATCGCTTCACTTCGCCATACCGGCGGCTGGCGCCGCCGGGGCAAAGCTCAGACCAGCGCGCGGATCGCGCCGAGGTTGCGCCAGTAACCCTTGACGTCCATGCCGCAACCAAAGACGTAGCGGTCGGGCACCTGGAACCCACAGAAGTCAGGGTGCATCGGCTTTACCTTGGTCAGCGTCTTTTCGCAGAGCACGGCGGCGTGGAATTCCTTCGCGCCCATGTCCATGATGCGCTGGCGGATGGCCGCCATCGTCTCGCCTTCATCAAGGATGTCGTCGAGCACCAGCACCACGCGGTCCTTGACCGATTCGCGGGGCGCCACGCGCCATTGCATCTCGCCGCCAACGGTCTTGTTGTTGTAGCGCGAGAGGTGGATGTAGTCGAATTCCAGCGGGAACTGCAGCTTGGGCAGCAGCATGCCGGTGAAGACCACGGCGCCGCCCATCACGGACAGCACCAGCGGAAAGGCGTCGCCCATCTTGTCGGTAATCTCGCGGGACATGCGGTCCAGCGAGTCCTGCACCTCCTCGGCGCTGACGATTTCCTCGGAGCTGGCCCAGAGTTCGCGGGCCTGTTCGGCGGTCATCATGATCGGTGTGTCCTGTTACGTGTCTTTTGCGGGTAAGGATTCGGCGGCGGGTCAGCGGTTGAACAGACCCTTCATGCCGCCTTTCATGGCACCCATCTGGCGCATCATCTTCATCATGCCGCCGCCTTTGAGCTTTTTCATCATGCCCTGCATCTGGTCGAACTGGTTCAGCAGGCGGTTCACCTCCTGAACCGGCACGCCGGCGCCGGCCGCGATGCGGCGCTTTCGGCTGGCCTTGATCAGCTCCGGCTTGGCGCGCTCGGCGGCCGTCATGCTGTTGATGATGCCTTCCATGCGGCGCACCTGCTTCTCGGCCTGGTCCATGTTGGCACCCTGCGCCTGCTGCGCGAACTGCGCCGGCAGCTTGTCCACCAGGCTGCCCAGGCCACCCATCTTCTTCATCTGGCCGATCTGCGCCTTGAAGTCTTCCAGATCGAAGCCGCCGGTCTTCTTGATCTTCTTGGCCAGTTTCTCGGCCGCGTCCATATCCACGCCGCGCTGGGCTTCCTCCACCAGCGCGAGGATGTCACCCATGCCCAGAATACGCTGGGCCATGCGGTCGGGGTAGAAGGGCTCCAGGCCATCGAGCTTTTCACCGACGCCGACGAACTTGATCGGACGCCCCGTGATGTGGCGCACGGACAACGCGGCACCGCCGCGTGCGTCGCCGTCGAGCTTGGTCAGCACCACGCCGGTCAGCGGCAGCGCGTCGTTGAACGCCTTGGCCGTGTTCACGGCGTCCTGGCCGAGCATGGCGTCGACCACGAACAGCGTTTCGGCGGGCTTGAGCTCGGCGTGCAGCGTGGCAATCTCCTGCATCATCGCCTCGTCGATACCAAGGCGGCCGGCCGTATCGACGATCAGCACGTCGTGATAGTGCTTGCGCGCCCAGTCCAGCGCCGCGCGGGCGATGTCCACCGGCTTCTGGTCCGGCTGCGACGGGAAGAAGTCCGCGCCCACCTGTTCGGACACGGTCTTGAGCTGGGCGATAGCGGCGGGACGATACACGTCGCACGATACCGTCAGCACCTTCTTCTTGCGGTTTTCCTTGAGCCACTTGGCCAGCTTGCCGGACGTGGTGGTCTTGCCGGCACCTTGCAGGCCGGCCATCAGGATCACCGCGGGCGGCTGAACGTTCAGGTTCAGCTCATTGACCTTGGGGTCGGCGACGGCTTCGTCACCGCCGATGACGGCGGTCAGCTCGCGCTGCACCACGCCGACCAGCGCCTGGCCCGGGGTCAGGCTCGTGACCACGTCCTCGCCAAGCGCCTTTTCCTTGACGCGGGCGATGAAGTCACGCACGACCGGCAGCGCCACGTCGGCTTCGAGCATGGCAAGGCGCACTTCGCGCAGCATCTCGGCGGTATTGGCCTCGGTCAGTCGGGCCTCGCCGCGCATGGTCTTGACGACCCGCGCCAGGCGTTGTGTGAGGTTATCCAGCATGGCAGAAAAGGGGAGAAAATTCGGCTTCGAATGCGGGGCGCAGCCGGCTTGGGCTGGGCGTTGTGGCGGGAATCCATCGCCAGAACCACCCGTGTTGGCACTAAGGTAAACTGCGCAAATGGCCATTGTACTGTATGCCTTGACGGCAATTCTCTACTGCGGCCTGGCCTTTCACGGCTGGGCGACGCGCAACCCGCAACTGGCGGCCGCCGGGGGAGGCACCGTCGGGCCACAGGGGCGCACCGGCGCCGCGGCCCTGACCGTGCTGATGCCATCGCCCGCCAACGGCGACCAGGCCAGCGGCCAGCCCGCCTGGTGGCACGCCGCGGTGATGGTGGCGCTGGTCAGCCACGGCGTGCTGCTGCACGAAACGATCTTCCCGGCGGACCACATGATGTTCGGCTTCGCCTTCGCGCTGTCGGCCATGCTGTGGCTGGGCGTGGGTATCTACTGGATCGAGAGTTTCTTCTTCTCGCTGGCCGGTCTGGGACTGATCGTGTTCCCCGTGGCGATGCTGGCGAGCCTGATGCCGCTGGCATTTCCGGGCACGCAGATTCTGGGCTATGCGGCGCGGCCGCTGTTCAAGCTGCATTTCGTGATTGCCAACGTGGCCTACGGGCTGTTCACGCTGGCCGCCTTCCATGCCTTCCTGATGCTGCTGGCCGAGCGCCGCCTGCACAGTTTCAACCGGCCGGCGGCCGGTGAGCCGGCGTCCGGGCAATGGCTGGGCCGCTGGCTCGACC
Source organism: Cupriavidus sp. 291-E7 (assembly GCF_057798835.1). Classification (NCBI taxonomy): domain Bacteria; kingdom Pseudomonadati; phylum Pseudomonadota; class Betaproteobacteria; order Burkholderiales; family Burkholderiaceae; genus Cupriavidus; species Cupriavidus sp. 291-E7. The sequence goes on along the minus strand of NZ_JBYOJV010000016.1, from coordinate 90,926 downwards.
TGCTGCCGCCGCTGCTGACGCTGGAAAAGCTGCTGTTCCGCCTGATTGCGGCAGGCTTCGTGCTGCTGACGCTGACGATCGTGTCGGGCTTCCTGTTCTCGGAGCAGTTGTTCGCCCGGGCATTTCGCGTGGACCACAAGACCGTTTTCGCGATCATTTCGTGGCTGATGTTCGGCGGCATCCTGATCGGCCGGAGTTTCCGCGGATGGCGTGGCCGCACAGCGCTGCGCTGGGTCATTGCGTCGTTCGGCATCCTGCTGCTGGCCTACGTGGGCAGCCGCTTCGTGATCGAAGTGGTGCTGCACCGGATTACCTGACGGCACCCCGCCATCCAGGCCAACGCGTTTCTCGTTTTTTCCGATTTATGGCAAGAATCTTCCTCCTGCTGGCTGTCGTGCTGGGCGTCCTGTGGTGGCTGCGTGAACGCGCCAGCGCGCGTCAGGATGCCGAACGGGCGCGGCGCGATACCGCGACGGGGCGTGCGGCAGCCGACGGCGACGCCTCCGAGCCGATGGTCCAGTGCGCGCACTGCGGCGTGCATCTGCCGAGGGGCGATGCCATCGCGTGGCAGGGCCTTCATTACTGCCGCCGCAGCCATCTCCCGGATACCGCCGGAGAGGGCGGCGCATGAAGCGGCGGCCATCGGTCTGGGCCCGGCTGAGCGGCTGGCACCTGCTGGTCGATCTGTGGCGCCAGCCCGAGCCGCCTGAATTCCACTGGCGCCTGCTGCGCTATTTCTGCTGGACGCGCGCGGCCGTGGCGCTGCTGCTGCTGGGCTATGCCTGGCTGCCGCTGGAGCGCGCCGGCTCCGGCGTGGCGGTGGTCAGCATCGCCGCCACCGCGCGCACGGCGGCCGCCATTCCGGCGGTGGTGCCGTACCTGTGCATCGCCCTGGTGACATTGTTTGGCACGCTGTGGCGGCGCCATTTTCACCTGCGCGTGCGCGTGCAGGTCATCGTCGATCTGACGTTGCTGGCCGCCGTCTACCTGGTACTGGGCGGCGCCGGCAGTCATGGCGAAGGGCTGGCGATGATCTTTCTGCTGCCCGCGCTGGAAGCCGGGGCGCTGACCAGCCTGCTGTTCGCGCTGTTCACCGCGGCCGTATCGGCCATGCTGGTGATGGTCAACCCATTTGCCCAGACACTGCTGGCACGCCAGGCGGACGCCAATCTGCTGGGATCGGGCCTGTTCGGGCTGGTGTTCATGATCGCGGCGCTGGTGATGTACATGCTGGCCAACCGCCAGATCGCGCAGGAGCAGCTGGCGCTGGCGCGCGAACAGGAACTGCGCCTGCAGCAGCTGGTGAACCGCCTGATGGTCAACGACATGCAGGATGGCGTGATGCTGGTGCGCGCCAACGGCGCCGTGGTTGCAGCCAACCCGGCGGCGTTCGTGCTGCTGGGCGTGCAGCCGCACGAGCGGATCAAGCAGGGACAGGTGCGCTCGGGCGAGCGCGAGAACGTGCTGTTCGACCTGCGCCGCATTCCGCGCCTGCAGCCACTGATGGAGATGCTGCGCGACTGGATCCAGCGCAAGGACGACGTACCGCGCATTCTTCAGCTGCTGCCGCTGCCGTCGCGCCCGTCGGCAAGCCGCGCGCCCATGCTGCACACGCGCCTGCGTCTGCGTTTCGTGCTGCCCGGCCTGGCGGGGCTGCGCGCCACGCTCAACGGCGTTTCCACGTTCGGCGGCGATACCACGGGGGTGCACGACATGTCGCCCGAAGGCGCGGCGCGGCTGCGTCTGGCCATCGCCCAGAACGAGGCGATGGCATGGAGCCCCGAGGACGAGACCCTGCTGCGCAGCGAAATGCGCGATACGGTGCTGGTGCATATCGAAAGCTGGGAGCGCATCGCCGAGCAGGTGCAACAGGAAAAGCTGGCGGCGATGGGCCGGCTGGTGGCCAGCGTGGCGCACCAGATCCGCAATCCGCTGGCCGCCATCAGCCAGGCCAACGAGCTGCTGGCCGATTCCGGCGGCGGCGAGGGCAGCAGTATCGATGCGCGGCTGCTGCGCATCATCAGCGATAACGTGCGGCGGCTGGACCAGGTGGTGTCCGATGTGCTGCAACTGTCGCGCCGGCCCAAGACCGATCAGAGCGCGGTGGACCTGGGCCAGGCGCTGCCGGAGATCGTCGACCGCTGGCGGCTGGAGATGCGCTCGCGTGCCGGCGCCCGCGCCGAGGTCAATCCCAATGCAATTCGCGTCACCGTCGACCTGCAAGGCCCGGTGATCTTCGATGTCGCGCAGCTCCAGCAGGTGCTGGGCAATCTGCTCGACAACGCGTGGCGCTACTGCAGCCGGTTGCCGGGGTCGATCCGCATGCTGGCCCATGCGCTGGATCAGCACCATGCCGAGCTGATCGTCTGGAACGACGGGGCCGAAGTCACGCGCGACCAGCAACGCAGCCTGTTCGAGCCGTTTTTCACCAGCAATCCGCAAGGCACCGGGCTGGGCCTGTTCATGGCGCGCGAGCTGTGCGGGGCCAACGATGCGCAGGTGCGTTACGGCGCGATCGTCGTCGATGTGTTGCTGGAACGCACCGGCATGCTTGGCGGCGGGGCTCGCGATACACTTCCAGCCAAGGCATTCGTGCTGACGATGCGCATCCAGGCACCTGACGTGGTCGATGCCGCCATCGCCGGCTAGTTCGCACCGAATAACAATAACCGGACCCTTACACCGTCATGGCAGCCAGACCGCCCGCTCCCGATCCGATACTCGTCATCGACGACGAGGCTGACCTGCGCGAGCTGCTGGACATATCGCTGCGCCGCATGGGCCATGACGTGGTGATGGCCGGGTCGCTGGCCGAAGCGCGCCTGCGCCTGGCCGAACGGCGCTACAGCCTGGTGCTGACCGATATGCGGCTTGGCGACGGTCTGGGCATCGATATCGTGCGCCAGCTTTCGGCATCGCCCGAACGGACGCCAGTGGCCGTGATCACGGCATATGGCAGCGCCGACAATGCCGTGGACGCACTCAAGGCCGGTGCCTTCGACTACATCGCCAAGCCAGTCTCGCTGGACCAGCTGCGCACGCTGATCCTGAATGCGCTGGGACGCCAGCAGCGGGCGCCGGTGGATGGCGGCAATGCAGGAGAGCTGTCCGAATTGGCCGAACTGGCCGATCGTGCCGCGAGCTTGCTGCCCGGTATTTCCACGGCCATCAACGACGTACGCCGCTCGCTGTCGCGGCTGGCGCGCAGCATGGCACCGGTGGTGATCAGCGGAGAATCGGGCAGCGGCAAGGAGCGCGCGGCGCGCGCCATCCACGCCATCAGCGCGCGCTCGGCCCATCCGTTCGTGGCCGTGAACTGCGGTGCGATTCCCGAAACGCTGATGGAGGCCGAGTTCTTCGGCCATGTAAAGGGGGCGTTCACGGGCGCCGACGCCGAGCGTGGCGGCTTTTTCCAGGCGGCCCACGGCGGCACGCTGATGCTGGACGAGGTGGCGGACCTGCCGCTGGCCATGCAGGTCAAGCTGCTGCGCGCGCTGCAGGAGCGCCGCGTGCGCAAGATCGGCGCCAGCAAGGAAGACAGCGTCGATGTGCGCGTGATGTGCGCCAGCCACAAGGATCTGGCCGCGATGGTCGCGGCCGGTTCGTTCCGGCAGGATCTTTATTACCGGCTCAACGTGCTGGAACTGCGCATGCCCACGCTGCGCGAGCGCGTGGTGGACGTGCCGGTGCTGGCCCACGCCATCCTGGAACATCTGGCCGCGCGCTATGGCGATGCGCATCCCAAGCGACTGTCGCGCGCCGCGCTGGACAGGCTGACGACGTACCCGTTCCCCGGCAACGTGCGTGAGCTGGAAAACCTGCTGGAGCGCGCCTATGCGTTCGCGGAGTCCGAAGAAATCGCGGTGGCGGACCTGGGCCCGCTCGATGCCGGCATGGAGCGCGCCACCATGCTGCAGGCGGGCGCGCCCGCGGTGATGCATGCCCCAGCGGCTGCCCCGGTGCCGGCCGGCTATCACGCATGGGGCAGTCCGGCCACCTGGCCGGCACCGGGCGCGGCGGCACCTGTCGTGACGCTGCCCGAGCTGGCGCCGGAACCGGAGCCGGGCGGTGTTGTGGAAAACGACCCGCTGGCCACGGCGCTGGCCAACCTCGACTTCCCGATCGACCTGCCCGCGCGGCTCGAAGCCGTGGAGCGGGAGCTGATCCTGCGCGCGCTCAGGCAGACCGGTTTCAACCGCACCGCCGCCGCGCCGCTGCTGGGGCTGAACTTCCGGCAGTTGCGCTATCGCATCCAGCAGCTTGGCATCCGTGACGAGCGCGAAGGCCGCGACGGACAAGCCGCCGTGGACGAGGGCGAGCCGCTGGCCGAAGGCGAGGGCCGCGATGCCTGACGCGGCCAGCGCGCACGACTTCCTGCCGGACGCCGACGGTTGGGTGCCCGCCGCCCGCCGCGCGCCGTCCCCCAATTTCGATGCCCGCCCCGCGGGCATGCCGCTGGACGTGGTGGTGATCCACAACATCAGCCTGCCGCCGGGCCAGTTCGGCACTGGCGACATCGAAGCGTTCTTCCAGAACCGGCTCGACGTGTCGCGCCATCCGTTCTTCGAGACGATCCGTGACGTGCGCGTATCGGCCCACTTCCTGATTGCGCGCGATGGCGAGCTGGTGCAGTTCGTCCCTTGCACCCAGCGCGCATGGCATGCGGGCCAGTCCGACTATTGCGGGCGGCAACGCTGCAATGATTTCTCCATCGGCATCGAGATCGAAGGCACCGACGACCAGCCATTCACGCTGGCCCAGTACGGTACCGCCGGTGCGCTGGTGGCCGCGCTGCGCGTTGCGTATCCGATCCAGGGTGTTGCCGGTCACAGCGATATCGCGCCCGGCCGGAAGACGGACCCGGGGCCTCACTTCGACTGGGATCGCCTGGCCATGCTGGCGCAACTGCCGCCCGCACTGTTGCCGTATCGGCGGCAGGGGTGACCGGGTAGGTATTTCCCCCGATGTTGTGCAAACACCTCACGTCGGTCGTGATGGGTCCGGATGGGCCGTGACGGCGAAAGTGGCGATGACAAGACCCCATGCGGTGCAGGTTGTCATGGCGGTGAAAAATTCCCGTGCTGTTGCCTGCGCGCCGCCTCATTTCGGCGCAATCGGGGCTACAATCGCGCCCCCCGGTGGACGGTACCGCGCCCCATCCTGGGTCACCTATCGGTGATCCATTCCAATTAAAAAATTTTCGAAATTTTGTGCGCCACCGAACGTGACGCCGCGAAGCCTTGAGGCAGCGCGCTTTGCGGGAATGTGGCGCCGCCGCACCGGGAGCCTCAGCCCGCCCCGCGCGCTTGTCAAGACTGGTCATGCTGTCTCTTTTCACTATACTTAGGCCCAGTTTTGAACGGCACCACAACATCTAGTGGTGCCGCCGGGGAGCCGGCCCGGAAGTGCAGTAGCCGCCGCCGTGACAGGCGTCATCTAACGCATATTGGTTATCGGGCCGGAGCAGTACCGAAAGTCCCTAGCAAAATGTCCGCACGAGCAGTTTGGTTCGCATCTGGCCTGGCCTGAATCAAGTGTCTTAGGAAGCGCATTTTGCTAGGGACTTTGTCGTCTCAGTACAAGAACAGAAGTATTCATCACAGGGTTAATACCGGAGTTACCTCATGCAAACGGCCCAAAACGAACAACAAACCACCGGCGTGACTGGCGCAACTGGAATTGGTGGCGCAGCAGCCGGTAGCTCGCAGCAGAGCCCTGCCGCTGCAGGTGTTTCGTACCAGGACTACAAGCTGATCCGCCGTAACGGCGCCGTGGTGGCGTTCGAGCCGAACAAGATTGCCGTGGCCGTGACCAAGGCCTTCCTGGCCGTCAACGGTGGCCAGGGCGCGGCGTCCGCGCGCGTGCGCGAGCTGGTCGAGCAACTGACCCAGGGCGTGGTGCGCGCGCTGGTGCGCAGCCGTCCGAATGGCGGCACCTTCCATATCGAAGACGTGCAGGATCACGTGGAACTGGCGCTGATGCGCTCGGGCGAACATGAGGTGGCCCGCGCCTACGTGCTGTACCGCGAAAAGCGCACGCAGGAACGCGCTCAGGCCAACGCGCAAGCCGTGGCCCGCGTGCAGGAAGCCGGCGTGTCGTTCAACGTGACCGACAAGGGCGTGAGCTACCCGCTGGACCTGGTGGCGCTGCACGCGCTGATCGACAACGCCTGCAGCGGTCTGGGCAATGCCGTGAGTGCCGAGCCGATCCTGAAGGAAACGCTCAAGAACCTGTACGACGGCGTGCCGATGACGCAGGTCTACGACTCGGCCATCCTGGCCGCGCGTACGCTGATCGAGAAGGACCCGGCCTACAGCCAGGTGACCGCCCGTATCCTGCTGCACACGATCCGCAAGGAAATCCTGGGCACCGAAGTGACCCAGACCGAAATGTCGACGAAGTACGCCGAGTACTTCCCGAAGTTCATCGCGCGCGGCATCGAAGCCGAGCTGCTGGACGAAAAGCTGGCCACGTACGACCTGGCCCGCCTGGGCGCCGCGCTGGACGCCTCGCGCGACTTCCAGTTCAACTACCTCGGCCTGCAGACGCTGTACGACCGCTACTTCCTGCACGTTGACGAAGTACGCATCGAAATGCCGCAGGCGTTCTTCATGCGCGTGGCGATGGGCCTGGCGCTGGAAGAAAAGGACCGCGAAGCCCGCGCCATCGAGTTCTACCAGCTGCTGTCGTCGTTCGACTTCATGTCGTCCACGCCGACGCTGTTCAACTCGGGCACGCGCCGCTCGCAGCTGTCGTCGTGCTACCTGACCACGGTGTCGGACGACCTGGAAGGCATCTACGAAGCCCTGAAGGAAAACGCGCTGCTGTCGAAGTTCGCCGGCGGCCTGGGCAACGACTGGACCAACGTGCGCGCGCTCGGTTCGCACATCAAGGGCACCAACGGCAAGTCGCAGGGTGTGGTGCCGTTCCTGAAGGTGGTCAACGACACGGCCGTGGCCGTGAACCAGGGCGGCAAGCGCAAGGGCGCGGTCTGCGCGTACCTGGAGACGTGGCACCTGGACATCGAGGAATTCCTGGAGCTGCGCAAGAACACCGGCGACGACCGCCGCCGCACGCACGACATGAACACGGCCAACTGGATTCCGGACCTGTTCATGAAGCGCGTGATGGAAAACGCCGAATGGACGCTGTTCTCGCCGTCCACCTGCCCGGACCTGCATGACCTGGTCGGCAAGGAATTCGAACGCGCTTACCTGGGCTACGAAGCCAAGGCAGCCAACGGCGAACTGAAGCTGTTCAAGAAGGTGCCGGCCATGCAGCTCTGGCGCAAGATGCTGGGCATGCTGTTCGAAACCGGCCATCCGTGGATCACGTTCAAGGACCCGTGCAACATCCGCAGCCCGCAGCAGCACGTGGGCGTGGTGCATAGCTCGAACCTGTGCACGGAAATCACGCTGAACACGAACGACAGCGAAATCGCCGTGTGCAACCTGGGTTCGGTGAACCTGGTGGCTCACCTGAAGCAGCAGGCCGACGGCACGCACGTGCTGGACCACGTAAAGCTGCAGAAGACGATCCGCACCGCGATGCGCATGCTCGACAACGTGATCGACATCAACTACTACGCGGTGGAAAAGGCGCGCAATTCGAACCTGCGCCACCGTCCGGTGGGCATGGGCATCATGGGCTTCCAGGACTGCCTGCACGTGCTGCGCACGCCGTACTCCAGCGACGCCGCGGTGAAGTTCGCCGACACGTCGATGGAAGCGGTCTGCTACTACGCGTACCACGCGTCGACCGAACTGGCTGAAGAGCGCGGCCGCTACAGCACCTACCAGGGTTCGCTGTGGGACCGTGGCATCCTGCCGCAGGACTCGCTCAAGCTGCTGGCCGATGAACGCGGCGGCTACCTGGAGGTGGATCTGTCGTCGACGATGGATTGGGACAGCCTGCGCGCCCGCATCAAGCAGCACGGCATGCGCAATTCGAACTGCATCGCGATCGCCCCGACCGCGACCATTTCGAACATCATCGGCGTGTCCGCCTGCATCGAGCCGACGTTCCAGAACCTGTACGTGAAGTCGAACCTGTCGGGCGAATTCACGGTGGTGAACGACTACCTGGTGCGTGACCTGAAGGACCGCGGCCTGTGGGACGAAGTGATGGTTGCGGACCTGAAGTACTTCGACGGTTCGCTGGCCCGCATCGACCGCATTCCGCAAGACCTGCGCGATATCTATGCCACGGCCTTCGAAGTGGAGCCGACCTGGCTGGTGGAAGCCGCCAGCCGCCGCCAGAAGTGGATCGACCAGGCTCAGTCGCTGAACATCTACATGGCCGGCGCATCGGGCAAGAAGCTGGACGACACGTACAAGCTGGCCTGGCTGCGCGGTCTGAAGACGACGTACTACCTGCGCACGATCGCCGCCACGCACGTGGAGAAGTCCACCGTGACGCGCGGTTCGCTGAATGCGGTGTCGTCGGGTGCGGACAGCCAGTCGGCCATCGCCGCGGCGGCGGCATCGGCGCCGGCCATGCCGGAAGCCGAAGGCGCGGTCTGCACGATGCGTCCGGGCGACCCCGGCTTCGACGAGTGCGAAGCCTGCCAGTAACACATTGAATTGCCCTCGGTCTGTTCCCTTCTCCCGCTGTGCGGGAGAGGGGCCGGGGGAGAGGGCGGACGGCTCAACCGCCGAGGCGTTGCGCCAAAGCCGCCCCCGTAATCGAATCTTGGAGAACACAACATGCTGAGCTGGGACGACGACGTTCAAGCCACGCCGCAGGCCGCACCGCAGCCTGCCCTGCAACCCGCGGTGCCGGCCGCCACGGTCGACCAGCAAGGCGTACTGCCGCCGGCCGCCACCGCGCCGTCGGGCATCCTCGGCAACAACCCGAACGCCGCCGCCGCACAGAGCACGCGCCGCGTGAACGCCGCCGACAAGCGCGTGATCAACGGTGCCACGGACGTGAACCAGCTGGTGCCGTTCAAGTACAAGTGGGCGTGGGAAAAGTACCTGGCTGGCTGCGCCAACCACTGGATGCCGCAGGAAATCAACATGTCGCGCGACATCGCCCTGTGGAAAGACCCGAACGGTCTGACCGAGGACGAGCGCCGCATCATCAAGCGCAACCTGGGCTTTTTCGTGACGGCCGACTCGCTGGCCGCCAACAACATCGTGCTGGGCACCTACCGCCAGATCACGGCGCCGGAATGCCGCCAGTACCTGCTGCGCCAGGCCTTCGAAGAGGCCATCCACACGCACGCGTACCAGTACATCGTGGAATCGCTGGGCCTGAACGAGGCCGAGATCTTCAACGCGTACCATGAAGTGCAGTCGATCCGCGACAAGGACGAGTTCCTGATCCCGTTCATCGACACGCTGACCGATCCGTCGTTCAAGACCGGCACGCCCGAGAACGACCAGAAGCTGCTGAAGAGCCTGATCGTGTTCGCCTGCATCATGGAAGGTCTGTTCTTCTACGTGGGCTTCACGCAGATCCTGGCGATGGGCCGCCAGAACAAGATGACCGGTGCCGCAGAGCAGTACCAGTACATCCTGCGCGACGAATCGCTGCACTGCAATTTCGGTATCGACCTGATCAACCAGATCAAGCTCGAAAACCCGCATCTGTGGACGCCCGAGTTCAAGGCCGAGATCACCGAGCTGTTCAAGAAGGCCGTGGATCTGGAATACCGCTACGCGGAAGACACCATGCCGCGCGGCGTGCTGGGTCTGAACGCCCCGATGTTCAAGGGCTACCTGCGCTACATCTGCAACCGCCGCTGCCAGCAGATCGGTCTGGAGCAGTTGTTCCCGAACGAGGAAAACCCGTTCCCGTGGATGAGCGAGATGATCGACCTGAAGAAGGAACGCAACTTCTTCGAAACGCGCGTGATCGAGTATCAGACCGGCGGCGCGCTGTCGTGGGACTGATTGGCAGTACCACCGCGAAGTATCGATTGAAGGGTCGGCTGCACAGCAGTAACTACATGTACTGAACAGTCCAGGCAGCCGGGACGGGTGAGGAGCGGCCATCGGGTGAGAACCCGGTGGCCGTTTTTCTTTGGCGCCGCTTTTTTTGACAGGTCCGCCAAGAACCGTGCGATCGCACGGTTTTCGCCGCTCAATCCGCGGTTGCTCCCGACCGCTTCACCACCGCCGACCACTTCCTGATCTCGCTGTCGACGAACTTGCCGGTTTCCGCCGGCGTCATCGGCATCGGCTCCGATCCCCGGTCGGTGATGAACTTGTGCAGTTCCGGCGATTGCAGCGCCTTCACGGTCTCGGCGTTGAGCTGGCTGACGATGGCCGGCGGCGTGCCGGCGGGCGCCATCATCACGGCCCAGCCAAGCGCCTCGAAGCCCGGCACGCCTTGCTCCCGCACGGTCGGTACCGATGGCAGCTGGGGCACGCGCGTTGCCGTGGTGACGGCCAACGGCAACGCCTTGTTGGTCTGGATCAGCGGCATGGCCGCGGTGACCGAGTCCACCATCAGAGGAATCTGATTCCCGAGGAAGTCCGCCTGGGCCGGGCCGCTGCCCTTGTACGGGATATGGACGATGAAGGTGCTGGTCTGCGCCTTGAGCATTTCGGCGGACAGGTGCTGCGTGCCGCCGATACCCGCGCTGGCGTAGCTGTACTTGCCCGGCGCGGCCTTGGCCTTGGCGATCAGATCGCGCAGCGACGTGAAGCCCGATTGCGGCGTGGCCAGGAACACCAGCGGCACCGAGAACACGCCCGACACCGGCGCAAAGTCCTGGCGCGGATCGTAGTTGAGCTTCTTGTAGAGCGTCTGGTTGATCGCCATCGCGCTGCCGGCCATCACGATCGTGTAGCCGTCGGCCGGGGCCTTGGCGGCCACCTCCATGCCGATATTGCCGCCCGCGCCGGCGCGGTTTTCCACGATCACCGATTGCCCTAGCTGCTTGCCGAGCCGTTCGGCCAGCGCGCGCGCAAAGATGTCGGTGGCTTGCCCGGGCGGGAACGGCACGATGAGTTTGATGGGGCGCTCTGGCCAGGCGGCATGGGCGGTGCTGGCGGCGGCCAGCAGCAGGGCGGCCAGCGTCAGGCGGGTGTGGGGGCGCAACGACTTCAAGGGGGATCTCCTCAACTGGTTGGAATGGCGGTGACGTCTTTGTCCGTGGCGTCTTTTGTTTTTTCTCTTTTCTCTTTTCTCTTTCGGCCAGATTCTACGCGTGCTTCGTTTTCAGAATCGCCTCAAAGACACTGGGCAAATGGCCACTTAGGATCGTTCGCGGATCTCAACCAAGGAGAGAGTCACGATGCGAGCCGTTGTATTGCACCAGATGGGCGAAGCCCCGCGCTTCACCAATTTCCACGATCCCGAACCGCGCGCTGGCGAAGTCATGGTGCGCGTCTGCGCGTCGGCGATCCGTCCGGCGGACCTGGCCATCGCGCGCGGCCAGCATGCGAGCATGCCGCTCGAATTGCCCTATGTGTGCGGGCGCGATGGCGTCGGCTACCTGGCCGACGGGCAGCGCGTGTACTTCCATGCGGGCCGAAGTCCGTTTGGCGCGATGGCCGAGTTCGTGCCGGCTGAATGGGTGGTGCGGGTGCCGGACGACGTGGACTCGGTCGCGGCTGCCGCGCTGGTGGGCCCCGCCTTGAGTGCATGGCTGCCGCTTACGGTTCGTGCGGATCTGGCGCCCGGAGAGACAGTGCTGTTGCTTGGGGTGTCGGGGCTGGTCGGGCAGCTGGCCGTGCAGGCCGCCCGGCTGCAGGGCGCCGGAAGGGTCATCGTGGCGGGGCACCGCATGGACCTGGCAAACATACTCGGTGCCGATGCGCAGATCGACCTCGGCCAGACGCCGAGCGTGCTGCATCACATGTTTGCGACACACGCCCTCGATGGGATCGACGTGGTCCTGGACTTTATCTGGGGCGAAGCCCTGGAGCTACTGCTGGCGGCGCTGGTCCAGGCGGGCGGCGTACCGGCCTTGCCTGGCGTCCACGGGACGCGCATCGTTTCCGTGGCCGATCGCAGGATGGCGCCCAGCGTCATGATGACGCCCATCGCGCTGCGCGATTCGCGTGCGGTGCTGATGGGATGCGGACCGGCCAATCATCCTCCGCCAGAAGACCTGAGGTTCGTGGTGGAGGATGTCCTGGGCTGCATGCGCGAGGGCTATCTGTCGATTGAGGCGGACCAGATACCGATGAGCGAGGTCGAGGACGCATGGCGGCAGGCCGGTGAAACCGGGCGTCACATTGTGTTGACGCTCGGTTGAGGTGGCCGCCTGCTGGAGGTCAGGCTGCCTTGCGCTGTTCCACTGCCGTGGCGCCTTCGGGCTTGCGCTCGCCGCCAAGTGCTTCGGTCAGGTCCGCAAGCAGGCCGGCAAGCTCACCGGCCATCAACGCGAAATCGGCGTCGAAGCGTTCGTTCTCGTCGTGGAGCGTGGCGTCGGCCTGTTCCTTGATCACATCGAGCGGATTCACGCGCTTGACGGCCAGCGCGTCAGTCAGCACGAAGGACACGCGGTCGTTCCAGGTCATGGCCAGGCGGGTGCAGCGCTTGCCTGCGGCGATATGGCGGCGCAGATCCTCGGGGTCGAGCGGGTGGCGCACGTAGCGTACCGTGGCCTTGCTCTCGCTGCTCGACTGCAGTTCGATTTCCTGGTCGACGGTGAAGCCGGCCGGCGCCGTATCGGTGGCCAGCCATTCGGTCATGGCGGTAACGGGCGACAGATTGACCTGCAGGCCCACCACGGGCAGCGGATCGATGGCCTTGAACAGCATGCCGCGCACTTCGTCGGCCTTGGCCGTGCCGGCTGCGTCAATGGCGAGCCAGCCGTTGACCGGGTCGATCCAGACGCGCGTGTCGCGGCGGATGCTGAAGGCGCGCGGCAGCAGTTCCTCGGTGACCTGTTCCTTCAGTTCCTTCAACTGCTTGCGGCCCGGCTTGAAGCCCTGCTGTTCTTCGATTTCAGCCGCACGTGCCTTGGTCACCTGGTTGACCACGGTGGCCGGCAGCAGCTTCTTTTCGGTGCGCAGTACCAGCAGCATCTGTTTGTTGACGCAATGCACGAGCTGGTCGTTGTCGCGCGGCGATGCCCAGCCCTGGGTCTGCATCTCAAGGCTGGTGCCGGGATAGAACGCGTGTTTGGCCAGGCTGGCCTCCACATCTTCTGCACTCAGCGTCCACGGGGCGGAGAAACGATGAATCTGGAGATTCTTGAACCACATGAGAATTCGGCCTCGCGTACGGGTTGGAAAATTGGCAAGGGACGAATTCTAACGGCTGGGCGCGGGCATGAAGCGAAGAAAAAAAGCGCGCTTGTTACGGAACGCAACGGTTCCGCAACAAGCGCGCCTTGTGCTACGCGCCGACGGTGAGTCGGCCAGCGTATCGATCCGCGGATCAGATATTGAGCTTGGAGATCTTGGTGCCTTCCAGGCTCAGGCCGGCCATCAGGCCAGCGTTGGTCATGGCAAAGCCGATGATCGGCTGCTGGGCGGTATTGGTGTCGATCTGGCCATTGGCGCCGATCGTGGCAAGTGCCACGGTGGCGTCGGCTCCGACCTGCCAGCCGCTGCTGCGCACGAATTTGTCGTAGGCATCCTGCGTCATGAACATCAGAATGAATGCCTTGGACTGCGCGCCGATCTGCCAGCCGACCGACCCGGAAATCGCCCGGTAGTAGCCGCGGTCGGCACCACCGGAACGCAGTACGCCGTCGCCGTACTCGCCGCCGACGATAAAGCCCGCGGAAAGCAGTTTCGGGAAGATCAGGATGCCCTTTGCCTTGGCACCGAGATCCCGTGCCCCGTTGGCCGTGGCATAAAGCCGGCTCAGCGTGTCCGTGGCGCCGGTATCGATTTCGCGGCGCTTGGACGCGTTGTCGCCCGAATCCTTGGGGCCGGTCACGCTGCAGCCCGTCAGCGACAGCGCGCCCATAGAGAGACCGGTAATACCAACAAGCCCGGCACTGCCGGCGGACAGGAAGGTTCTACGTTTCATTATTTCCTCCAGGAGGGTAATGTGTTGCAACCGCCTCTACAGCATAGGCGGACAAGGCACATCCGCAAATGCGATTTTGTCTGACATGGAGGCAAGTGGTCTCTGACATGACGTCGTCATACTTTCTTGCAAAATCAGGGAACTAGTCCCGGAACCCGCTGTAAGCAGGCGGGTCTGTGGTGCATGCACAAGTCAACCGCCCCCCTCAACATGACCGCCGGCCACGCCGTTTCCGACCAATTGATTCCGCACTCGACTCCGCACTCGACCCCGAATGCTGCATTGCAGCGTCCCCGCGCCTGGATGCGCGCCGGCGCAATCGTCACGCCGCTGACGGCACTGCTGTTGGCCGCTTGCGGGTCCGCACCGACGGTGGAATCGCCCGAGGCCAAGCAGGAAGTGGCGCAGATGAATTCCGGCTGGCAGGCCGAGCGCGCCAAATACATGGATTGCGTCCAGGACAGGGCCGGCGATGGTGCCAAGGGCAAGGGCACCTCGAAGGAAGTTGCCGCCGGTGCCATCGATGCCTGCAAGGACCAGCTGAAGGTCATGCACGACGCCTTCCAGTCCTACCTGTCGGCGCAAATGAGCAGCGCCCACGGCCAGAATAGTGCGCGCCAAGCCGCCGATCGCGTCACCACCGATACGCGCGAGAAGGCCCGGACCTACCTGACGCGCTACGTCGAGGTGGAGCGCTACAAAGCCGGACAGCGCTGAGTTACCGGATACCTCTTTCGCAACCGACATGAAAAAGGCGCCGCAGCAGCGGCGCCTTTTCTTTTGCGATGCCGACGGTCAAAGCATCGCCAGCGGTTGCGCGTGGCGCGGCGGCGGAAAGAGTTTGTCCAGTTCGGCCAATTGGTCCGGAGTCAGCGTGATGTCCAGCGCGCTGAAGTTCTCGCGCAGGCGGTCGCGGTGCGCGGTCTTCGGGATCGCGATGACATCGTCGGACCTCAGCAGCCATGCCAGCGCCGCTTGCGCCGGAGTCATATCGTGCTGTTGCGCAAAGCGCTGCAGCCCGGCATTGCGCAGCAGCCGCGCCTGTTCAATAGGCGAATAGGCCATCACCGGCACGTTTCGCTCACGCAACCACGGCAACAGATCGAACTCGATGCCGCGGCGAGTCAGGTTGTAGAGCAACTGGTTGACCGCTACGGCGTCGCCGCCCGGGACGTCGCAGAATTCCTCCATGTCGGCCAGATCCAGATTGCTGACGCCGAAATGGCGGATCTTGCCTGCCGCCTGCAGTGCCTGAAACGCCTCGATCGTGTCGTCGAACGGCACGTCTCCGCGCCAGTGCAGCAGATACAGGTCCAGGTGGTCGGTGCCCAGCCGGCGCAGGCTGCGCTCGCACGCGGCGATGGCGCCCTTGCGGCTGGCATTGTGCGGATAGACCTTGCTGACAAGGAAGGCATCGTCCCGGCGGCCAGCCAGTGCTTCGCCGATCAGCGATTCGGACAAGCCTTCGCCATACATTTCCGCCGTATCGATCAGACGCAGGCCCATGTCCAGGCCCATTTGCAGCGTGGCGATTTCCTCGGCGCGCGTGCCGCGATGGTCGCCGATGTTCCAGGTGCCCAGGCCCAGCGCGGGAACGCGCTCGCCGCCGGGCAGCGTGACTTGCTTCATGCGATGCCTCCGGTATCGGGAAATCCGCCCTCCACACTAGTGAACATCGCGGCGTGGCACAAGCACGCCGCCCGCACGGCACTTTTAACCCGGGCGATGGAATCGCCATCGCGGGGCCATCGTGCCGTGGGGCGGCGCGGTCTCAACGGTGCTGATGCCGGAACTCCTGGGTCTTGCCACCATAGCCGTAGGCAGCCGCGCGGGCGTCGATCACGTAGATATATGACACCTCGTTGACGTCGCCGATCAGCTCGGACAGCGCCGCGAAGGACTGGCGCAGATATTCGGCCTTTTCCGCCTTGGTGTTGGTCTCGTCGGTCACGCTGATATCGAGCTGGAACGCGTTACGCCCCTTGTCATATTCGGACAACGGCTTGCCGCCGATAAACCACTGTTCGCGCGGGATGTAGGTCACGGTGGTGGCAATCACCGGCGCTTCCTTGCCCAGCACGCGCTGGGTCAGCTCACCCACCGTAGCCACGGCGCGGCGGGTCAGTTCGGAATCGGGATGGCCGGAGATCTGCAGGGATACGTGGGGCATGACTGGCTCCTTTCGGGTAAGGGTTTTACGTTGCGGCGCGCGTCATTGCGGCTGCGGTGATGTCATCGTAGGATCTTCCTTGAAATCGGAAAAGCGGGAATATACGATCCTATCTATCGGAATAGCCGAAACGTAAAAGTCATGCGTGGATTCGAAACGGACCAGCTCCGGACCTTTGTGGTGGTGGCGGAGAGCGGCAGCCTGTCGGCGGCCGCGCCGCGCCTTTTTCTGTCGCAATCGTCGGTCAGCGAGCAGCTGCGCAAGCTCGAAGAGCGCGCCGGCGTGCCGCTGCTGACTCGTGGCAAGAAGGGGGCGGCGGTGACACCGGCGGGGGCGCGTTTGCTCGACTATGCGCGGCGCATCCTGTCGCTGAATGAACAGGCGATGGCGGAACTGCGCGGGCAGACACTCGATGGCGAGCTACGGCTGGCGGTGACGGACTATTTCCGTCCCGGCGAGATCGCCGGCATGCTGCGGCGCCTGCGTGACCGCTATCCCTACCTGAAGCTGCACGTCACGGTCATGAAGAGCGCCGCCATCGAGGCCGCGGCGGACATGGATGCCTTCGATATCGGGCTGAGCATGCGGCTGATCGGCGCGCGCGGCACGGACCGAAGCCGTGAAGGCGCACGCGGCGGCACGGTACTGCGGCGGGAGGCACTGGCCTGGGTGGCGGCGCCGGAGATTGCCGAAGCGCCACAGGGCACGTTGCCACTGGTGCTGCTGCCCGACACCTGTTCGATGCATCAGTTCGTGGTGCAGCTCCTGATGCGCCGCCGGCGGGAGTTCGAGATCGCGCACTCGGCTTCCGGCGTGGCCGGTCTGCACCTGGCGCTAGCGGCGGGTCTCGGGGTGTCGTGCCTGAACACGTCGGCAATCGGGCCAGGCGTGACGTTGCTCGATGCCGCGGGGGTGGCGGGATGGAAGCTACCGGCGCTGCCGTCCGCGGAGTTCTATCTATTAGGCGCGCGGCGCGGCGAGAGCGAGTTCATCGGCCAGGCCAGGCAGGCGCTGGCCGAGCAGTTCGGTTGAGGACCGAAGCCCCGATGCTCAGGTCTCGCTCCACTGCCGCAGCAGGTTGTGATAGCAGCCGATCAGGCTGCGGCGCGCGCGTTCGTCGGCATTGGTCTGATTGAGCGTCTGGATGGCGTTGTCCATGTCGAACAGCAGCGTGCGCTGGCCGTCGTCGCGGATCAGGCTCTGTATCCAGAAGAAGCTGGCAACCCGCGTGCCGCGCGTGATGGGCGTCACCTGGTGCAGGCTGGTGGCGGGATAGACCACCAAGTCTCCCGCTGCCAGTTTTACCGAATGTACGCCGTACGTGTCTTCCACCTGCAGTTCGCCGCCGTCGTAGCTGGCGGGGTCTGACAGGAACAGCGTGGCGGAGATATCGGTGCGCAGCTTGCGGCCGCTGTGCGGATGGATGCGGACGCCGCCATCGACATGCGCACCGAAGGTCATGCCTTCGCTGTAACGGTTGAACATCGGCGGATAGACGATGTTCGGCAGCGCCGCGCTAATAAATAGCGGATGTCGTTCCAGGGCGGCCAGGATCAGGTGCTGGCATTGCGCCGCTACTTCCGAGCGCTCGTCGATCTGCTGATTGAACTTGACCGGCGCGCCGGAATAGCCGGCCGATACGCGGCCATCGACCCAGGCGTCGCCGGCGTGTTCGAGCTGCCCCAGCACCACGGCAACCTGTTCGGGGTTGAGAACCTTCGGAATGCGAACCAGCATGGATGAAGTCCGGTTGGGGCCGCCGGAGGGCACGGTCCTGTGCGGCCCCGGCGATGCTTACATGCGATAGGTGAACGACAGCATTGCGGTTCGGCCCGTACCCGGCACCGACCGGCCGCCGTCCGACTGGATCAACGCATCGTAATACTTCTTGTCGAAGATGTTGAACAGGTTCAGGCGAACATCGTATTTAGGCTGGTGGTAGGCAATCATGCCGTCCCAGCGCACAAAGCCGCCGACCTGCACCGTGTTGGTGTTGTTGGCGTAGCGCTGCGACATGTAGAACGCCCCGCCGCCCACTTCCCAGCTCGGCAGGATGGAGTAGCTGGTCCAGGCCGTGGCGGTGTGCTTTGGCGTATTGGTCGGCACCATGCCCTGGGTGCCGGCGGCGATGCCGCTCTTGATCTCGGCATCGAGGTACGTGTAACCGGCGAACACCTGCCACTTCGGCGTGATGCGACCGGTCACGCCGGCCCGGAAGCCATCCACCTGGATCTTGCCGGTCAGCGCGTAGGTGGTGGCGTCGATCTGGCTGCGCGCGTTGTCCTTGGTGATGCGGAAGATGGCCGACGTCACCGACAGGTTGCCGCTCATCAGATCCCACTTGCCGCCTGCCTCGTAGGCCTTGTTCTTCTCGGGGTCCAGCGATTGCTGGCCCACCGTGCCCACCAGTTGCTCCAGCGACGGGTTGAACGACGTGCCATACGACACGTAGTAAGACTGCTGCTCCGTCGGCTGCCAGATGCCGCCGAGTCGCACGCTTGTGAAGTGCGCGGTCTGGTCGGCGTTGGGCAGTACCGTGCTGCCTGCCGTATTGCTGGAATTGACCGAGTTGCTGATGCTGGCGATGTACTTGTCGTAGCGCACGCCGGCCACGGCCTTCCACTGCTTCGTGAACTCGATCGAGTCGTTGGCATAGACCGCCACCGTGTTGGCCGAGCCGCCCTGCAGGTTGCCCGTGCGGGTGGCAACGCTGCCGGGCGAGTCCTGGTACGGCGGATTGACGACTGGCGTACAGGCCACGTAGCCCGAGGTACCCGTGGCCGGGTTCAGCGCCGTGCTGCCGCAGCTGCCGTTGCGGAAGTAGTTCTGGTTGTTGTAGCCGTCGTGGCCGAATTCCAGACCCGTCAGCAGCGTGTGTTTCACCGAGCCGGTGTCGAACTTCGCCGTCAGTTCGGTCTGGTTGAAGATCGAATAATCGCGAATGCTGCGGTCATGGCTCTGCTGGCGCACGTATAGCTGCGACAGCGGCAGGTTCGTGGTGGTCAGCGCGGTAAAGGCACCCGCTGCATTGATCGATCCCACGGCGTTGGGTGCCGTCTCGCGGGCATTGGTTTCCACATAGTTGAACGCCGTGTAGTTGCGCAGCCGCAGGTTGGGCGAGAACTTGTGGTCGACGCCGCCCGACAGCGACACGATGTTCTGGCGCGTGTGGTCGTTGTTGAAACCGTAGAACGTATTCCGGTCGACATTGACGGGGTGGCCGTTGATGGCGGGCAGGCCGTAGTCGGGCATGTCCTCGTTGTGCTGGAGCAACGCGGACAACGTGATCTCGGTCGAGGTGCCGATGCCATAGCGCCACGACGGCGCGATGCCAAAGTCCTGCACGGTCATCTCATCGCGCGTGCTCGGCTTGCCATCCTGCGCCATCGCCGAGATGCGGAAGGCCGATGTATCGCCGGTGGGCGTATTGACGTCCGCCGTGGCGCGCACCAGCCCGTTCGTGGTGACAGAGCCGGACACTTCGGTCGCGGCCTGCAGCTTCGGCTTCTTGCTGACCTGGTTGATCACGCCGCCCGTCGAGCCTCGGCCGAACAGCATCGACGACGGTCCCATCAGCACTTCCACCTGGTCCAGCGCGAACGTGTCGCGGTAGTACTGGCCACGGTCGCGGAAGCCATCCAGATAGATGTCCGTGCGTGCCGAGAAGCCGTTCAGGTTGATGTTGTTGCCGATCTGGCCACCTTCCGCACCGCCGATGGTGATGCCGGGTACGTTGCGCAGCGCATCGGCCAGGGAGCTGGCGCCTTGCGAGTCCATCAACGCACGGTTCACGATCGTTACCGATTGCGGAACGTCGCGCAGGTCAGCGGGCAGCTTGGATAACTGGCTGCCAGCGGGATTGAAGTCGTCGCGCGCGGCGGAGCCTTGCACCGTCACCTCGCGCAGCGTTTGCGGCACGGATGCCGCAGGCTGTGCCGCCGCTGGCGCGGGCGATTGCGCGGCGGGTTGAGGGGCCTGCTGTGCAAAGGCGGCCGGTGCTGCGGGAGCTGCGAAGAGGGCCACCAGCGCGGTGGCCACGGGGGTGCGGCGGAGCATTGTCGGATCCAGTTCGCCCCGTACTACCGGGCCCTTTACCGGCGAGCAAACCGGGGCGTATGTGCGGGCGATCCGGAATATAAATACGAACTATTCGCGTTGCAATTTGCGTTGCAAGGCCGTCACAGACAAGATGCGTCGGGGTTGAATGTCTCAAGGTTCGCACATGAAGCGCGTCGACCTGATGCTGTGACCGGTTTTGTATGGCCAATGCATCGCTTTTGAAGCGTTGACGACACAAACAACACGGCCCGCATGTAGCGGGCCGTCTGCAGACATATGATCACCCGATGGGGTGATCTCATCCAAAATATTTCTCGATCGGGCTCTCGATGGGGCTCGATCAGGCGTTAGTCGGCCGTCATGTTGGCGTTCTTTGCGATACGGCCAAGGCGCTCGCGTTCCGACTTGATGAACGCCACGAAACTCTCCACCGATCCACCCGCTGGCTCGATACCGTTCTGGATCAGGCGCTCGCGGATCTCGGCGTTCTGCATGCCGGCCGTCAACTCCGCATTCAACTTCTTGATGATCGCGGGGTCGGTACCCTTCGGCGCGAAGATGCCCGCCCAATGGCCGATACGCACTTCAGGCAGGCCCTGTTCGGCAGTGGTGGGGATGTTCGGTGCGGCGGGCATATGCTTGTCCCACGTCGCACCCAATGCCTTGAGCTTGCCGGCCTTGATCTGCGGCAGCACGACGATCGACGCTTCGGACGTTGCAGCCACCTGGCCACCGATCACGGCAGTGATGCTTTCCGATCCGCTCTTGTAGGGCACCACGGTCAGCTGCGCACCTTTTTCCTTAAGCATTTCTTCGACGAAATGCGGCGTGCTTCCGCTGCCCGCAGTGGCAAACGGCACGCCACCCTGCTTCTTGGAGTACTCGACGAGTTCCTTCACGTTATTCACGGGCAGCGACGGCGACGCCACGATCACCGACGGGCTGACGGCGATCAGTCCAACCGGCATGAGGTCGTCGGGCTGGTAGGGCATCTTCGTGCGGATCAGGCCGTTGGTGACCGTACCCACGGCACCCACCAGGAACGTGTAGCCGTCGGGCTTGCTCTTGGCCACATAGTCGGCGCCGACGATGCCGCCAGCACCGGGGCGGTTCTCGATCACGACGGGTTGGCCGATGCGCTTGCTGACCGCTTCCGCGCCCGCGCGTGCCACCAGATCATTGGCGCCGCCGGCGGTGAATGGCACGACAAACTTGATCACATGATTCGGCCAGGCATCGGCGGCCTGGGCGGTGGTGGCGATGAGGGAGGTGGCGGCGAGTGCAAGGGCCAGCGTGCGGCCGCGAAGAGGGAAATGCATGCTCAGTCTCCGGTAGTTGTTGTAAAGAGGATCGGGAATTCGATCTTACCGAAGGAAGCTGTCAGATTGCTGAAGCGTGGTGCGGCCCGCAATCTGCTTGCCGCCGGCTACCCCTTCCCGCATCCAGTGGATGAACCAGGCAAGGGGAGCCTGACCGTCGCTGCGTGTTACGACGTCACTGCTGGCGCACCCAGGTCTGTGTCCGGCCGATCAGGCTGATGCCGATGAAGCCGCGCACGTTGAGTTTTTTGCCATCGTCGGCCAGCGACATCTTGCACTTGTAGAGCTTGCCGGTTTCCGGGTCCAGGATCTCGCCGCCAGTCCATTCGTTGTCGGCGCTCTTGCGCAGCCCGGTGAGCAGCGTCATGCCAATGATCGGCTGGTCCTTGCGCGCGTCAGTGCATTTGTCGCACACCTTGGGCGCTCCTTCGGTAGGCACCAGGCTCTTCACGAGCTTGCCGCTGTACACGCCATCCTTCTCTGAAATTTCGATCACGCCGCGCGGCTTGCCCGTGCTGTCGTCGATCGTGTGCCAGGTGCCGGCTGGGGAGGACTGCGCCAGGGCAAAGGTGCTGGCGGTGAGTGCCGCGGCAAACATGGCGGCACGGGCAGTGGTGCGAAGCAGGGCGCGAGGGTCGGTCATGCGCATGAAGATCTCCAGTTCAGTGTCGCGAAGGTGGATTCACCAGGTCGCGGCGCGGGTCTTGCCGGTCGGTAACGCTGCGGACCATCCTGCAGGTCTGACGTGCAAGCCGTACAAGGCGTGCAGGATATCCGCGCACGGTCAGGATGGTTGCACAGGTTCGCATGAATCCCAGCCCATCGGTCGGCATCGGCGCCGCGCGACGCCAATCTACTGGCGACCGTCGCGCGCCGCAACGTCCAACATCCGTTTGCGTACGCACCAGAGCGTACCTCACTGGTGGCTTCGATCGCCCGCCCGGCGGCGCCCGGCCTTGATTTTGTCCTGCAACATCCGCCGCGCAGAGGCAGCACCCGAGACATTCCTCTAGCGGATCGGCTGATGGCGTAACGGCGCCACAACCGGCACGCGCTGCACGACACCGCCGGCGCATCTCGCACGGCGGCGAAGCAAGGCATTGGTGAGAACCCGAATGCGTTGTGAGCCGGATCGCAGCGCTGAAGCAGATCGGAGTTTGACGAAGCAGTGGTCGGGCGCGGCGATGCTCCGACGACTGCCAACGGACAGCGGCGACGGCAGCGCGATGGCCAGCGCGTGCATCGGCGCATGGCTGTCGTGACGGACTTCGTGAAGACGCGCGCAAGCGTCCGTCGACATGCGATGCATGTGGGTGCAAGCATCCCGCGATTCACCGGTTGGCTTGCTCGCCGACACATCATCGATCGCGCGATCGATGTCAAAACGAGGCGCTGAACGTGCATCGAAGTGACAGACCGTTGCGTACGCGCATCACTCTTTCGTCGCACTCGCGCAACTGTCTGATCGACGCAAGCGAGATCGAGCGACGCCGTTCACGTGGACACCGAGTGCGCGCGTGCCGGCAGTGGTTGCGCGTCGCGTGCGAGCTTGTCTGAAGCGCGATCGCCGAGCGCGGTGGCGGACATCGCCAACCTGTCTGCGATCGCGCTGCGTGTCATCGCACGCGAGTCGGAAAGCTAATGATCATGCGGCTTTCCGGGCAGCCGACGAGTGTGTCGAATGTTGTCGGAGCGTAGCGATGCGACATGTGGAAAGCGTTCTTCGACGGCGAGTGCGCGAGGTGCGAGAGTGCATCGCGCAGAGGTAGCGCGATGCGTTAGCGGACCATCGAAACACGCGCGAGATGGAACTTCGATTGGCTTGCGAGAGTCGTCATCGGAGTGGGTATCGATGGTGTCGTCATCGGAGCGCGCGCGTGAATTAGATCGATTCGATCTTGCGCGCAAGTTTTTTTGCACTTTTTTCTTAACATCATCGAACAAACGAATTATGATTCGCCTTGACAAGAGTCTCACTTCATTGCATCGACGTGATTCGACGAAGCGAGCGTCGCAAGAAGGCAAGCAAGAAGCAACGATGACGCGACGCTTCGTAGCAGTGAATACGGGTAGCCGAGGAGCACCAGAACTTTGACGCAGACCGGGCCGATCAGGCTTCTTACAACGCGTGCAGTCTCCTGTAGCCCAGTGACGGGATGGGCGAGCTACCCCCGTAGGATTGCCGTCTGCAGTGCGCGAGGCCAAGCCCGTACTGCAGGCCTGCTGACCGATATCTCCTCTTTTCTGGCAGTGCGCCGACATGATGGACGGCGCGGGCCAATCGAATATTCCAGGGCACGGCATGCCCCGGAAATCCGCCTGGACGCTGGCTTTGCAGCCCGCGCGCGGATTTTGCGCTGCCGTGAAAACACCGCGCTGTGCGACATGGGTCGCCGCGGTTTCCCTGTCACCGAATTCATTAGCGTGCGGTTGAAGATGTGTCGTGCGCCGATGAATCGCTCGCTCGGTTGGGGCATGCATGAATGCGCCTCGGATCGGTCGGGTCGTCCATTTAGGTCATTCGATATTTCACGCTAGTGAAGGAGTTATCCATGGCAACTGCTGCAAAGAAAAAGCCGGCGGCCAAGAAGGCTGCCAAGCCCGCCGCCAAGAAGGCCGCTGTGAAGAAGGTCGCCGCCAAGAAGGCTGCTCCGGCCGCCAAGAAGGCTGCTGCCAAGAAGGTCGCTACGAAGAAGGTAGCTGCCAAGAAGGTCGCCGCCAAGAAGCCGGCAGCCAAGAAGGCCGCAGTGAAGAAGGTTGCTGCTAAGAAGGTTGCAACCAAGAAGGTAGCCGCCAAGAAGGCAGCACCGGCCAAGAAGGCTGCAGTGAAGAAGGTTGCTGCCAAGAAGGTTGCAACCAAGAAGGTAGCCGCCAAGAAGGCAGCACCGGCCAAGAAGGCTGCAGTCAAGAAGGTTGCTGCCAAGAAGGCTGCACCGGCCAAGAAGGCCGCTGCTGCCAAGAAGCCGGCCGCCAAGAAGGCTGCTGCCAAGAAGCCGGCTGCCAAGAAGCCTGCTGCGAAGAAGGCTGCTGCGAAGAAGCCGGCTGCCAAGAAGGCTGCCAAGCCTGCCGCTGCCCCTGCTGTTGCACCCGCTGCTGCTGCGCCCGCAAAGACCACGCTGAACCCGGCTGCGGCCTGGCCGTTCCCGACGGGCAACCGTCCGTAATCGCTTCGCCTCGTGCGAGCGATCACAACCGGGAATCACCAGGGCACGCATCGCGTGCCGCACTGACCGGATACGCTGTATCCGGTCCGCAAGACAGCAAGTCTTGCCAACCCGCCGATGGCATCCGTGCCCGGCGGGTTTTTTATTGGCCGAACGCATATGCGGCCATGCGCCGCCGGTGGACCCAAAGCAAAACGCCGCGGCCCGGAGGCACGCGGCGTTTCAATCTGACATCCCTGTAATCTTTTCAGTGCGAGACGCGTGTCACGCCACCGGAAGACAGCAGGCGCACCCGGTCGCCCGGCCTGAAGACCTCGTCGGCCTCCTGGGTGATCGCGCGCATGTCGCCATCCTCGAGCTGCACCGTGATTTCCAGACCGCGCCGTTGCGTTACGCGGTTCTCGGCCGCGCTACCGGCAATGCCGCCAAGCACGGCACCCAATAGACCGGCTGCCACGGAGCCGCCACCACTACCAATGGTGCTACCCGCGGCGACGCCACCGATTGCACTGCCGGCAAGCGTGCCCGCCCCCGTGGTGCTCCCCTGGATCATGACTTCGCGCACGCCCTGGACCACGCCGTAACGTACGGTCTGTTCGCGCTGTGCCTGCCCGGGCGAATAGACGCTGCCCGAATTCGAGTAATTGGCGCAGCCGCCGACCAGTGCCGCCGCGGCCAGTACTGCCACACCGCCGGTTCGAAGTATCTGATGCATGGCAACTCCCGTCTGAACGCCGCGCCGTTCGTCATCTCCCGGTGCGCGCGGAGCACCGTTTCATCTTAGGCGTATTGATAACCGAATGCCGATGCGAACCGGCTGCCGATTTCTTCACGCGAAATCCAGTGATTCTGTGGACCCTGCTGGGCAATCTTCAGCGCGCCCATCAGCGACGCGAGGCGGCCGGTGGTTTCCCAGTCCAGGCCCTGTTCGATGCCGTAGAGCAGGCCGCCACGGAATGCATCGCCGCAGCCGGTGGGGTCCACCACGCGCTCGGCCTGCACGGCCGGAATGGCGTATTGCTGGCCGTCGGCGAAGATGCTGGCGCCACGCTCGCCATGCGTCACGATGAACGCACGGACCTTGGCGGCCACTTCGGCGCTGGTCCACGCAGTGCGCGAAAGCATGACCTGCGCTTCGTAGTCATTGACCGTCACGTAACTGGCGAGTTCAATGAACTGCCGCAGGTCCTCGCCGTTGAACAGCGGCATGGCCTGACCCAGATCGAAGATGAACGGGATGCCGGCTTCCGCAAACTGTTGTGCGTGGTGCAGCATGCCTTCGCGGCTGTCCGGCGCGACGATGCCCAGCGCCGGGCGCTTGCCCGAGGTCAGCGCGTCCTGCACGCTGTTGACCTGCGACTGGCTCATTGCGCCGGGGTGGAAAGCCGTGATCTGGTTGTTGTCCAGGTCGGTCGTGATCATCGCCTGCGCGGTGAACGTGTCGGCCAGCGTACGGATATGTTCGGTGCCAATGCCCAGATCGCGCAGATACTGCAGATACGGGCCGGCGTCCTGGCCCACCGTGGCCATCACCACCGGATCGCCGCCGAGCATCTTCAGCGTATAGGCGATATTGCCGGCGCAGCCGCCGAACTCGCGCCGCATGCCCGGTACCAGGAACGAGACGTTCAGCATGTGGATCTGATCCGGAAGAATGTGTTCACGGAACCGTCCGTCAAACGTCATGATGGTGTCGTAGGCAACGGAGCCGCAGATCAGGCTGGACATCTCTTCTCCAAACGATACGGCCGTGTGTCTAGCCGCAACAGATACGTTAAATAATTCCGCCCGTGCATGACGGGCGGAAGTGCTTGTACAACTGTGTGCTAACGCACAGATTACTTCAGGGCGGCCAAGGCAGCGTCGTAGTTCGGTTCCTGCTTGATCTCGGGCACCAGCTCGCTGTATTTGACCGCGTCATTTTCGTCGACCACCACCACCGCGCGTGCGCACACGCCGGCCAGCGGGCCCGACTTGATGTCGACACCGTAGGCGTTCTTGAAGTCAGCGCCGCGCATCGTCGACAGCGTGACCACATTGGTCAGGCCTTCGGCCGTGCAGAAGCGGCCCATAGCGAACGGCAGGTCGGCCGAGATCGTCAGCACCACCGTGTTGGCCAGGCTGCTGGCGGCCTCGTTGAACTTGCGCGCGGATGCCTGGCAGACGGGCGTGTCCAGGCTCGGTACGATGTTCAGCACCTTGCGCTTGCCGGCGAAGTCGGCCAGCGTCACGTCCTTCAGATCCTTGCCAACCAGCGAGAAGGCCGGGGCCTTGTCGCCAGCGTGAGGAAACTTGCCGCCTACTTCGATGGCGTTGCCGCCGAGGGTCACATTGCTCATGGTTGCTCCTGTCAGGAAGATACGGCCCGCCGGTTCGGTACATTGCCGGCCGGCGTGGCGGGGGGCGATGGAATTCAGGGGTAGAAAATCAGCACGCGGTAGTTGGCCGCTGACTGCTGAGTCCGGAATCGTACCCGAACCGGTAGCTCGCTGCCCGCGCGCAGGCCCGTGGCGACAAAGCCGCGCTGGGCTGGCTCCAGGTACTCGGTCGGCTGCAGCACGCGGCGCAGCAGCAACTGATCCTGCAGGTCGGTCATCACGAGTTCGATAGCCGGCAGCGCCGTGGTGGCGCGACCCTGGTTGCGCAGCGTGACGGCGAGCTGATAGACGTCGGTGCCTTCGTCCTGTTTCTGCAACTGGGAGCTGTCGATGCGCAGCGCATCGAGATCGCGCCACGGCGGCACATCGCAGCCGAATGGTGCGCAGGCTGCCTCAAGTACCGGGCGCAGCACCGGCAGGCTGCCGGCGATCTGGCTGCGTGCCAGGTAGACGCCCTGAATCAGGATGCCCAGACCCAGCACGACTGCCACCGCGCGCATCCATGTGCGCTTGCTGCCGGGCACCGATACCTGGGCACGCGGCGTGCGCGCCTGTTCGCGCTCGCGCGTATGCCGCAGGAAATCGGGCGCAAAGACAGGGCCCGAGGGCGCCGCGGCGTCGTCCTGGCGCAACCAGTGGCGCGTGGTGGTCTCGCGTGCGACGGCGTCAGGTGTGCCATCGCGGGGCGTGACGCCCAGATCGTGCTCGATGACGTCCTTCGCCTGGGCGGCCCAGGCTTCCGCCTCGGGGTCGGCCGGGTCCGCCGTGCGAAGGAAACCGCTTGCGCTGGGTACCTCTTCGTTCTTCGGGAACGGCTCCGAAATGCTCAGCGGTTCGGCGGCGGGCTCGTGAGATGCCTGCGCGGCTTCGGCATCGGGCAGCACCGGTGCCTCGGATGCCAGGACGGTGTGATCCGCCTCGCCTTCATCGGTGGCATCGGGCATTTCCGGCGCAATTGCCTCGGACGCCGGATTGGCCGTTGGCGTATCGCCTGGCCGGAGTGGCGGCCAGCTTGCCTTGGCACTGTACGCGCCGTATGGCGGCAAGCCCGACGGATTTTTCGGCGCAAACGCAGCGGCAGGGTCAAGCGAGGAATGCGCGGCAGGCGACGGGGCTGGCGATGGCGTCGAAGGCGTCGATGGGGACTGCCGCAGCGGCTCATCGTCGAATGCCGAATGGTTGAGCGTGGGCCAGGGAGTGGGCGGCGTCGTGAGCGGCGTCTCTACGTCCACATCCGGCGTGGTTGCCGGTGCCGATGCTTCGCTCGGTGCGGGCTCGACGTCGTCAGCGGGCAAGGCGGTGCTGGCTGGCGCGAATGTTTCCGCTTCCGCTTCCGCTGATTGCAGGGCTTCCGAGGATTCCTCGGCCTCATCGGGTGCTGCGGGTGCTGAGGATGCTTCGAACTCGGCCGGCTGTGCTGGCTCCACAGGCTGTTCAGGCTGGCTGGAATCAGCGAGCCCTACGGCTTCCGTGCCTGCCATCGCATCCGCATCGGCAGGTGACGAAGTGTGTGCGTCTTCGGATTCACGCGCAGCATCGGCCTCGGCCTCGGCACTTTCGTCGATCTCCGCGCTTTCATCGACGCCAGCATCCGGCTGCGAATACGCCTTCGCCGCAGCGTCTGCCGCAGCGGCCTCTTCAGCCTGTTCCGGCTCCGACATCATCGTCGTCGGAGAATCGAGCGCAGGGACTTCGTACCCAGGATCGAAGCCGGGGTCGAAGGGCGCCTCGTTTTCGCGCGCGCGGGATGCTGCCTGCGTCTGCTCGGCATGGGCGAGTGCCGCGGCCATCGAGACGCTCGATGGCGCCGTATCAGGCGCCGGTGTTGCAGCGGAAGCGGCGCCCGGCGCCGGCACCTCGATCAGGTGCTCACGCGCATCGAAGACGGTATCGCATTGTCCGCAACGGACCAGGCCCTGGCGCAGCCGCAACTGATCCGCAACCAGCCGGAACGCGGTACGGCAGGCCGGACAGCGCGTGACGAGCTTGGCAGCGGCCATGATCGGATATCAGGATTGGTTTGCGGAGGCAGCGGAAGCGGGGCGAGTGCCGTGCAGGCAGACCCAGCCTTCCTCGCTGCGCCAGACAGACATGGCGATCCACGGTGCATAGGCGGCGGCCACTTCATCGGCTTGCCGTTCAAGCACGCCGGACAGGATCAGCCTGCCGCCAGGGCGCACACGCGCGGTCAGCATCGCGGCCATCAGCTTGAGCGGATTCGACAGGATATTGGCCACGACCAGGTCGTAGGCGGCTTCCGATACCGACTCCGGCAGCGCAAAGGTGGCTTCCACGCGATTGCGCTCGGCGTTGTAGCGCGATGCCTCGACGGCATTCGGATCGATGTCGATCCCGACGGTATCGCCCGCGCCCAGCTTCTTGGCCACGATGGCCAGGATGCCCGAGCCACAGCCATAGTCGAGCACGGTTTCGCCGGCACGCACGTTCTGTTCGAGCCACTGCATGCACAGGCGAGTGGTCGGGTGGCTGCCGGTGCCGAACGCCAGGCCCGGATCGAGTTCCAGGATCACTGCGTCGGGTTCCGGCGCATCGTGCCATGACGGTACGACCCAGATCTTCTCGCCCACGCGGATCGGTTCGAATTGCGACTGGGTCAGACGCACCCAGTCCTGGTCTTCCACGGCGCGCAGCGTGTAGGGTGGCACCGGGTCGACATTGAGCGTATTGGCGGCGGCGGTGACCACCAGCGCGGGGTCGGTCTCTTCATCGAAGAGCGCCACCACGCGCGAACGGTTCCACGCCAGCCGCGTCGGCTCCAGCCCGGGCTCTCCAAAGAGCGGTTGCTCGTCAGGCGTATCGGCATCGGCGTCTTCCACCGATACCGACAGCGCGCCGAGGTCGAACAATGCATCGGACCAGGCTTCAGCCTGATCCTGCGCAATTTCGATCACACATTCCTGGAAAGCCACGGGGTTCCTTTTCTACTGCAAAGCCGGCCGATTGGCCCCGCTTCAGGGTTTTTCGCCCTGGGCGTTGGCCTTCTGGGCCAGGCGGTGTTCAAGATAGTGAATGCTGGTGCCGCCTTCCACGAAGTTGGCGTCGAGCATCAGATCGCGGTGCAGCGGCACGTTGGTCAGGATGCCATCCACCACCATCTCCGACAGCGCAATGCGCATACGGGCGATGGCCTGATCGCGCGTGGTGCCGTACGTGATGATCTTGCCGATCATCGAATCGTAGTTGGGCGGCACGAAGTAGCCATCATACGCGTGCGAGTCCACACGGACACCGGGGCCGCCCGGCATGTGCCAGGCGGTGATGCGGCCCGGCGACGGCGTGAACTTGAACGGGTCTTCGGCGTTGATCCGGCACTCGATCGCGTGGCCGCGCAGTTCCACGTCCTTCTGGCGGAAGCGCAGCTTCTCGCCGTAAGCGATGCGGATCTGTTCCTGCACGATGTCGATGCCCGTGATCATCTCGGTCACGGGGTGCTCGACCTGCACGCGCGTGTTCATCTCGATGAAGTAGAACTCGTTGTTCTCGTACAGGAATTCGAACGTGCCGGCGCCACGGTAGCCGATCTTCTTGCACGCATCGGCGCAGCGGTCGCCGATACGCTCGATCAGGCGGCGCGGAATGTGCGGAGCCGGCGCTTCCTCGATCACCTTCTGGTGACGGCGCTGCATCGAGCAGTCGCGCTCGCCCAGCCAGATGGCCTGCTTGTGCTGGTCGGCCAGGATCTGGATTTCCACATGGCGCGGGTTCTCAAGGAACTTCTCCATGTAGACCTCGGGATTTCCGAAGGCACGGCCCGCTTCTTCGCGCGTCATGTTGACGGCGTTGATCAGCGCGGCTTCCGTGTGCACCACGCGCATGCCGCGACCGCCACCGCCACCGGCGGCCTTGATGATCACGGGGTAACCCACGCGGCGCGCGGTGGCCAGAATTTCCTTGGGATCGTCAGGCAGCGCGCCGTCCGAACCCGGCACGCACGGCACGCCGGACTTGATCATGGCCTGCTTGGCCGACACCTTGTCGCCCATCAGGCGAATGTTGTCGGACGTCGGGCCGATGAACACGAAGCCGGACTTTTCCACGCGCTCGGCAAAGTCGGCGTTCTCCGACAGGAAGCCGTAGCCAGGGTGAATCGCCTGGGCGTCGGTGACTTCGGCCGCCGAGATGATGGCCGGCATGTTCAGGTAGGACAGCGGCGAAGGGGCCGGGCCGATACAGACGGCTTCGTCGGCCAGCTTCACGTACTTGGCTTCCTTGTCGGCTTCCGAGTACACCACCACGGTCTTGATGCCCAGCTCGCGGCAGGCGCGCTGGATGCGAAGGGCGATCTCGCCGCGGTTCGCGATCAGAATTTTTTCAAACATGGTCTCTCTCTGCGAGAACAGGGGCGGGCCCGCGCACGCCGGGAATGGCGCACCGGGCCAACGCATGCGGCAGGGCCAGGGGCCGCTTTGCCGCGTCAGCCGGCTGCCGGCTTCAGCCGATCACGAACAGCGGCTGGCCGTATTCCACGGCCTGGCCGTTTTCGACCAGGATTTCCTTGATCACACCGGCCTTGTCGCACTCGATCTCATTGAGCAGCTTCATGGCTTCGATGATGCAGATGGTCTGGCCTTCCTTGACGGTATCGCCCACGTTCACGAACGGGGCGGCGCCCGGCGACGGAGCGCGGTAGAACGTGCCGACCATCGGCGACGTGACCACGTGGCCAGCCGGCAGTTGCGGAGCGGCTTCCGTCGCCACGGCTGCCGGAGCGACTGCGCCGGCCGGTGCGGCGCCAACCGCCGGCATAGCCTGGAACTGGGGCATGGCAATGGGAGCCGCCAGCACCTGCGGGGGTTGCTTGACGATGCGAACCTTGCCGTCGCCCTCGGTCACTTCGAGCTCCGAAATGCCGGATTCGGCCACCAGGTCGATCAGCGTCTTCAGCTTGCGCAGGTCCATCTTCTTATCCTCCAGAATCGGGTTGTCCGGTCACCTTCGGTTCAAGGAAGGGGACGGCGGCGGTCAGTCATTGATTTTGGCCTGCCTCGTGGGACGGAACAGGCCGCGGTTGTCTCGGTTTGTACAGATCGGGTATCAGCTGCCCGGTGTGTCCTGTTCCTGTGCCAGCGCGTATTCGAGTGCCAACAGATATCCCTGCCAGCCCAGGCCGCAGATCACCCCGATCGCCTGATCGGAGAAATATGAGTGATGGCGGAACGGCTCGCGGCGATGCACATTGGACAGATGCACTTCGACGAATGGAATGGCCACCCCGGCCAGCGCATCGCGCAGCGCCACGCTGGTGTGCGTGAAGGCCGCGGGATTGATGATGACGAGATCCACCCCTTCGCCTCGCGCTGCATGGACGCGGTCCACCAGGGCGCCCTCATGATTGGACTGGAACGTGTCCAGTCCAATGCCGGCGGCCGCGGCGCGTTTTGCCAGCGCGTCGTTGATATCGGCCAGCGTGGTGTGTCCATAAGTCTGCGGCTCACGCGTTCCGAGCAAGTTCAGGTTCGGACCATGCAGAACCAGCACTTTACGGTAGCGGGCGGAGCGGCTGACGGTAGGGGTAGACGACACGGCGACTCGACCAGTTCAACGAAATTGCGCGGAGATTACCGTAGCTTAGAGGGATTTGTCTAGCACGCGATACAAGCCGGGATGTCGCTCGAAGGCCATTTTCTGGGCCGCGAGTGCATCATTTGCCACAAAATCGCCGTGGATGCGGGTTTGTCCGCGCGTTGGGCGTCACTTCGGGTGATTTTGACCGTAGATCGGCGTAGATCGAGGTAACTTGCAAGTCTGCGCCGTTTGTCCGACTCAGGCGCCGGGCAATTCCTTGCGCAGTTCGTCCGCATGGACGCGGCCCATCTTGCGGTATTTCACGTTGCCGTCAGGGGTGATGACAACCGTGTAGGGCAGGCCGCCCTGAGCATTGCCAAAGCTCTTGGCCAGTTCGGTACCCGTGAAGCCGGCCACGGCCAACGGGTACTTTACGGGGACTTTCTTGAGAAATTCCTGAATGTTGCCGGCGGAATCGATGCCGATGCCGATGAACTCCACGTTCTTCTGCGCGTACTCGCCGTGCAGGGCGGTCAGTTCGGGCATCTCTTCGACGCACGGGCCACACCAGGGCGCCCAGAAGTTCACGACCAGCGTCTTGCCGCGAAATTTCGATAGATCCAGCTCGTTGCCGGTCGGATCAGGCATTTTGGCCTGGAACAGCGACTCGACCGCCTGGTCCGACGCCTGCTTGGGCGCCAGCGCGAAATTCGCCGCGACCGCACCGGCCACTGCGGCCAGGACGGCCACGATGATCCAGATGGTGAGGGAGGAGCGGCGGTTCGTCTTGGAGCCTGGTGTAGATGCAGTCATGTTTGGATGGCGATGATGACAGTTCTATATAGATAGCGATGCTGGGCGCAGCCCTGCGCTCAATTGCCCGTGCCGGCGGCTTCGATCAGGGCGCGCACGGCATTGATGTCGGCCCGGGCCACGCGGCCACTGGAATCGGCCCGTGCGGCGCCGCGTTCGTCGATCGCATCATACAGCGCGATGTGGATGCCCACCGGCGCGCCCAGCGTGGCGCGTACCTCGCCGGCCAGCTGTCGCGCCTCGCGCACGGCGGGCCACTGGCCGCGCCATAGGAAACTGAGCGTCTCCACGTCGCCGCGGCCGGCGAAGTGCCGGCTCTCGCTGGTGTCGAAGTCCACCCCGGCATTGAGCAGGTGCAGCGCCACGTCCTTGGGGCTGTCGCAGAAGCACTGGATATAGACGTCGGAGTGCTCGGTGGCGGTGCCGTTGAGCACGGCGCCGACCAGATAGGGGCGGAACGGGGTCAGGTCGTCCATCGCCAGCACGGCCAGCTGGCGCAGCAGTGCCAGGATGCGCGGCTGGTGCTCGCTATGGAACAGTGCCTGGTAGGCGCGCACTTCTTCCTCGATCTGCTCGTTATCGGGCAGCCATTCTCCGGCCACGCGCAAGTCACCCAGCAGCTGGCGGGCTGCCTTGCGCTTGGCGGTGGCGTAGTCGGCGCCATCTTCGGCGATCATGCGCGCTGCGGCCTGGGCGATTTCCTCGCGCAGGCGGGCGGGGTCTGAGGGCGTACGTCGAGACATGGTGACGATGATACCCGCATGGCCGCGCGGCGCGCCTGCGGCAAGGTCGCGCAGCCCAGGGGAACCCTGCGCATGCGGGTACAATCAGAGCCTTCTTTTCCTGTGCCGCGCGGCCCGGCCGCCGCGGTCCCACGCATTCCCGAAGCTCCCATGCATATTCACATCCTTGGCATCTGCGGTACGTTCATGGGCGGCGTTGCGGTCCTGGCGCGACAGGCGGGTCACCGCGTGACCGGTTGCGACGCCAATGTCTACCCGCCCATGAGCACCCAGCTCGAAGCCCAGGGCATCGACCTGATCGAAGGGTTCGATCCGGAGCAGCTCTCGCTCAATCCCGACCTGTACGTGATCGGCAACGTGGTGTCGCGCGGCAATCCGCTGATGGAAGCGATCCTGAACCGCAACCTGCCGTATGTGTCGGGCCCGCAATGGCTGGGCGAACACGTATTGAACGGCAAGTGGACGCTGGCCGTGGCCGGCACGCATGGCAAGACCACTACCACGTCGATGCTGGCGTGGCTGCTGGAGGATGCTGGTTACAACCCTGGATTCCTGGTGGGCGGCGTGCCGCAGAACTTTGGCATTTCGGCGCGGCTGACGGAATCGGACTTCTTTGTCATCGAAGCCGACGAGTACGACACCGCCTTCTTCGACAAGCGCAGCAAGTTCGTGCACTACCGCCCGCGCACGGCGATCCTGAACAACCTGGAATACGATCACGCTGACATCTTTCCCGATCTGGGCGCGATCGAGACCCAATTCCACCATCTGGTGCGGACGGTACCGGGTCAGGGCCGCCTGATCGTGAACGGCAACGAGCCGGCCCTGGCCCGCGTGCTGGAGCGCGGCTGCTGGAGCGAAGTGGAGCAGTTCGGCATGGGCGACTGGCGCGAAGGCGATGCCCGCACGGCCGCGCCGGCCGGCAAGGACGCCTTCGACGTGTACTTCCGCGAGGAAGTCCAGGGCACCGTGGTCTGGGACCTGCAGGGCACGCACAACCGCATGAACGCGATTGCCGCGATTGCCGCCGCGCGTCACGTGGGCGTGCCGCCGGCACAGGCCATCGAGTCACTGGGCCGCTTTGCCAACGTCAAGCGCCGCATGGAAATCCGTGGCGTGGCCAATGGCGTGACGGTCTACGACGATTTCGCGCACCATCCCACCGCCATCCAGACCACGCTCGACGGCCTGCGCCGCCGCGTGGGCGGCGCCCGCATCCTGGCCGTGCTGGAACCGCGCTCGAACACGATGAAGCTTGGCGTGATGGCCGCGCAATTGCCGGCCAGCCTGGAAGCCGCCGACCTTGTGTTCGGCTATGGCGCGCCCTCCGGCAAGGACGCGCTGGGCTGGAACCTGGGCGAGGCGCTGGCGCCGATCGGCGACAAGGCCAAGGCCTTCCAGGATCTTGGCACCCTGGTCGACGCAGTCACGGCGGCCGCCCGGCCCGGCGACCATGTGCTGGTCATGAGCAACGGCGGATTCGGTGGTGTTCACCAGAAGCTGCTCGATGCCATCGGCGCCAAGGCCTGATATCTGACAGGGAATCACATGCTGCTGTACCTGCACGGTTTCCGTTCCTCGCCGCAGTCGATGAAGTCAAGGCTCGTGCAGGAACGGATGCGCGCATGGGGCCTGGAGAAGTACTTCGCCTGCCCCACGCTCAATGTGTCGCCGTCCCAGGCGATTGCCCAGGCCGAGGCCGCCATCCGTGGCGCCAAGGCTGGCGGCGAGACCGATATCGCAATCGTCGGCTCGTCGCTCGGTGGCTTCTATGCACGCTGGCTGGCGGAGCAGCATGGCTGCCGCGCCGTGTTGCTGAACCCGGCGATCCATCCGTGGACCGATCTTGAGAAATACCTTGGCGAGCAGCCGCTCTATCACGGCGGTGGCTCGGTCGTGGTGAAGCGCGAGCATCTGGACGAACTGCTGGCGCTGCGCGTGGACAAGATCACACGGCCCGAACGCTATTACCTGCTTGCCGCCACGGGCGATGAGGTACTCGATTACCGCGAGATGGTCGAGGGCTGCCCCGGCGCGAAGATCCGCGTGATCGAAGGCAGCGATCACGGCATCAGCGAATTCGACGATTACGTCGACGAAGTACTGGCTTTCTGCGGCTATGTACCGGGCGGAAAACGCACGGTATGACGACGGCAGTGTCTGGCCTCAAGGGCCTGCGCGCCGGCTGGCACGCGCACCTGCCGTATGACGCGGCCATACCGCTGAATCAGCGGCGCTGGATCGCGGGCGAGGGTTCGCTCACGGCGCGGCTGATGTCGGCGTCTTCGCGGTTTCGTGTCGAGCGCCTGAGCCAGACACCGAAGTTGCCGTTTGCCGACGAATGGCGGGCGCTCGGGCTGATCCGGCCCGTGCCCGCCATCACGCGGGAAGTGCTGCTGATCTGCGACGATGTGCCAGCGGTCTTCGCGCACACGATCGTCGATCCGTATCGCGCGCGGCGTGACTGGCCTTTCCTTCGCGGCCTGGGCAACCGGCCGCTCGGTGGCGCGCTGTTCGTCGATCCGCGCGTGCGGCGCGAGCCGTTCCAGTTCGCGCGGCTATCCGCAAACCATCCGCTGCGCCAGGCGCTGCAGCGGGTGTTGCCGGCGTTTTCGTCGGTACCGATGCTGCCCGCGCGGCGCTCGGTATTCCGTCGCGGCGCCGGCGCCATGCTCGTGACAGAGGTCTTTCTGCCAGACCTGCTGGAGCGTGCAGCGCCTGCCAACATCGGCGCGGGCGGCACCAGACTGCCCCGCCGTATCGACACACACAGCAAGGAAGCGAGACAAGCATCATGAAATTGGAAGGTCGGGTCGCCATCATCACCGGTGCAGCCGCCGGTATCGGGTTTGCCACCGCCGAGCGCTTTGCCGCCGAAGGCGCGAAGCTGGTGCTTTGCGATGTGAATGAAGCGCGCGTGCGCGAGGCCGCTGATCGCCTGGCCGCGACGGGCGCCAACGTCGACGCGCACAAGGTCGACGTCACCAGCCGGGAGGAAGTCGACGGCATGGTGGCCGCCACGCTGGCGCGCCACGGCAGCATCGATATCCTGGTCAACAACGCTGGCATCACCAAGGACGCGCGGCTGGCCAAAATGACCGAAGCGCAGTTCGACGCCGTTATCGACGTGAACCTCAAGGGCGTGTTCCACTGCTCGCAGGCCGTGGCCGCGGTGATGACGGAGCAGGGCCGCGGAGTGATCCTGAACGCGTCGAGCGTGGTTGGCCTGTATGGCAATTTTGGCCAGACCAACTATGCGGCCAGCAAGTTTGGCGTGATCGGTTTCACGAAGACGTGGGCACGGGAGCTGGGACCCAAGGGCGTGCGCGTGAACGCGGTGTGTCCGGGGTTTGTGAACACCGAGATCCTGCAGACCGTGCCGGACAAGGTGCTCGACGGCATGAAGGACCATTGCTGGATGCGCCGGCTGGCCGAGCCATCCGAAATCGCCGCGATCTACGCGTTCCTGGCCAGCGACGACGCCAGCTACGTCAACGGCACGACGATCGAGGCCAGCGGCGGCATGTCGCTCTGATCTCCTCTGGCCCGGAGGTGGCGCCGGCACTAGGCTTTTAGCGTGGTGCGGTATCATCCCGGGTCAAATATCCGCCCGGACAGGCCGGCTTTCGCGTGCACCACTGCGCACCGCGGCGGCATGTCCCGGCACTTCTGAAAGTACCGATCCATGCAGTTGCTGTTCGAAGAAGGCGGCGAAATCCGCGCCGGCACCGTACTCACCCAACAGGGTGAGGCCTACCAGGTTGAATTGCCCGCGGGCAAGCGCACCAAGGTCAAGGCAAAGGACGTGCTGCTGCAGTTTGCCCAGCCTTCGGCAATCGAAATGGTGCGGCAAACTGGCGAGCTGACCGCCGAGATCGATCTCGACTTCCTTTGGGAATGTGCGCCGGCCGACGAATTCGGCTTCACCGAGCTGGCTGCCGAATACTACGGCGCCGATGCTGGCGCCGTGCAGCAGGCGGCACTCGCTATGGCGCTGCATGGCAACCCGGTCTATTTCCGCCGCAAGGGGCGCGGCCGCTACCTGCGCGCGCCCGAAGACCAGCTCAAGGCCGCGCTGGCCGCCGTCGAACGCAAGAAGCAGCAGCTTCTGGTGCAGGGCGAATACGAAGAACAACTCAAGGCGCTCAAGCTGCCCGACGCGTTTCGCGGAAAGGTGCTGCAGCTGCTGTTCAAGCCGGACAAGAACAGCCTCGAATACAAGGCGATGGACGCCGCCTGCACGGCGCTGGGCATGGCGCCGATGCGCCTGATGGTGGCCGTGGGCGGTGTGGAAAGCCCGCGCGCGCTGCACGAGGCCAAGTTCCTGGCCGA
This sequence comes from Cupriavidus sp. 291-E7, assembly GCF_057798835.1. NCBI lineage: Bacteria > Pseudomonadati > Pseudomonadota > Betaproteobacteria > Burkholderiales > Burkholderiaceae > Cupriavidus > Cupriavidus sp. 291-E7. The sequence continues at coordinate 52,481 of NZ_JBYOJV010000016.1, read as the reverse complement.
CTGTTTCCCCAAGGGCACCGGCTTTCCTGACGTTGACGTGCCCGATCCGGCGGCCGACCTGCCGCTGGCCGATGTCGAAGCGTTTTCGATCGACGATGTCACGACCACGGAAATCGACGACGCGCTGTCGGTGACGCACACGCCCGACGGCAAGCTGCGCGTGGGTATCCACATCGCGGCGCCTGGCCTCGGTTTCCGCCGTGGCGAGCCGCTCGATGCGATCGGACGCCAGCGCCTGTCCACGGTGTACTTCCCTGGCGACAAGATCACCATGCTGCCCGACAGCGTGGTGGAACGCTACACGCTCCAGGAAGGCCGCACCTGTCCGGCACTGTCGCTCTACGTGACGGTCGACCCGAACGGCCCCGATGGCCTGACCATTACCGGCAGCGAAACGCGTGCCGAGCTGGTGCCGATTGCCGCCAACCTGCGGCATAACCTGCTCGAAGACGTGGTCACCGAGGCCGCGCTGGCCGCGGGGACCGGCGACTATCCGTTCCGCGAGGCGCTGGGCGAGCTGTTCCGGCTGGCCAACCATCTGCACGACGAGCGGCAGAAGGCGCGACTGGCCAGCGGATTGCGCCCCGAGGCGCACAACCGGGCGGATTTCAATTTCTATATCGATCCCGTCGAAGGCGGCGGCGAGCGCGTGCGCATCGAGCAGCGCCGCCGCGGGTCGCCGCTGGACAAGATCGTGGCCGAGCTGATGATCCTGGCCAACAGCACGTGGGGCAAGTTGCTGGCCGACCACGGCGTGCCGGGCATCTATCGCACGCAGAAGGCGTGGGGCATGCATCGCACGCGCATGCAGACCTACCCGGCTCCGCACGAAGGGCTGGGCGTGGCGCAATACGCGTGGAGCACGTCGCCGTTGCGCCGCTACGTCGATCTGGTCAACCAGTGGCAGATCCTGGCGGTGGCCCAGCATGGCGTCACGGCCAAGCTCGTGGCGCCGTTCAAGCCCAAGGACGCCGACCTGCTGGCGGCCGTGGCCGACTTCGAGGGCACCTACGCCGCCTACGCCGACCACCAGTCGACGATGGAGCGCTACTGGTGCCTGCGCTGGATCGCGCAGGAAGGCCGGGGCAAGCTGATGGCCACGGTGCTCAAGGACGGCGCGGTGCGCTTTGCCGAGATTCCGTTGGTGACGCGCGTGCCGGAACTGGCTCAGGCCGTGCGCGGTACGCAGGTGCTGCTGGAGATCGGGGCGACTGACGAGATTTCGCTGGAAGTTTCGTGCCGGGTGCTGGAGATCTTCGCGGGCGAGGGCGAGCTGCCGGAAGAAGAACTGGAAGGCGACAGCGACGACGAAATGTCGGAAGTTTCCGCCGAGGCGGCTGCGGAAGCGGCGGCCGAAGATGCCGCGGAAGCCGCGGCCGAGGGCGTTACCGAGCCGTCGGAAGGCCAGGCTGCCGAAGCCGCTGCCGACGATGCGTCGGCGCCACGCGACACCGGCGCCAACCCCCCCGCCTGAGTCCTTCGGTAAACCGGGCGGCTCCCGTACAATCGAAGTCTGTTCCGGCCATCCCTCTGTCGAGGGGTGGCCGGCTTTAGACCGAGCCAACCCACCGCCCCAGGTTCCAGAACCCATCGTGAACGCCGTTCTTCCTGCTTTCCGCCACACGCATCCGCGCGAATGGTGGCAATCCAGCAGCACGCTGGTCAAGGCGCTTGCCGTGTCGGTCGCCATCCATGCGGTGCTGCTGATGGTGCGCATTGCGGCGCCGGAAGTGTTCGAGATCAAGCGGTCCGATCCACAGCTCGACGTGGTGCTGGTGAATTCGAAGTCGGCGGAGAAACCGCGCAATCCCACGGTGCTGGCGCAGGCCAACCTCGATGGCGGTGGCGACCACGATGCCCAGCGCGCGACCACGCCGCTGCCGGCACAGACCGAGTCCAAGGAAGGCGACCTCGTCAAACTGACGCAGCGCCGGATCGAACAGCTCGAAGAAGAGCAGCGGCGGCTGATGACGCAGGCCCGCGAGCCCGCGCCGTCGGTGCGCAGCCAGCCGGTGAAGCCGGGCGATCAACGGAACGACTCGCCGACGCGCGGGCAGGACGAACGCACGTCCACTGACGAGATGGCCAAGCTCGAAGCGGAGATCGGCCGCAATCTCGAACAATACGCCAAGCGGCCCAAGCGCATGCAGCTGACGGCCACCAGTGCCCAAGGCGTGGACTATGCCCAGTACTACGACCGGCTGCGCCGCAAGATCGAGGTGCGTGGCACGAGCGACTTTCCGCAGAAGAATGGCAAGCCGCTCTACGGCCAGCTGATCCTGGTGATCAACGTGAACCGCCAGGGCAAGCTCGGCTACAACCGTGACGGCTACAACATCGACGCCATCGACGTGGCCAAGAGCTCGGGCGACCCCGCGCTCGATCGCCAGGCCGTGGCCATCGTCCGCGCCGCTGCGCCATTCGGAGCGTTCACGCCCGAGATGCAGTCGAAGCAGGACATCCTCGAAGTCATTTCCACTTTCAAGTTCACACGCAGCGGGCTCGACGTCCGCCTGCAAGGACGCTGATGACCGCAGAACAGCAATCGGTCGACCGCTACGTCGTGGTCGGCAACCCCGTTTCGCATAGCCGCTCGCCGGCCATTCATGCCGCGTTTTCGCGCCAGACCGGCGAAGCCGTGCATTACGACCGTCTGGAAGCACCGCTCGACGCGTTCGCGGATACCGTGCGCAAATTCCTGGCCGATGGCGGTCATGGCTTCAACGTGACCACGCCGTTCAAGCTCGATGCCTATGATCTGGCCGACCGCCTGACGCCGCGCGCGGAAGCGGCCGGCGCGGTCAACACGATGTGGATCGAGGACGGCCTGATTCATGGCGACAACACCGACGGTATCGGGCTGGTGCGCGATATCCAGGACAACCTCGACGTATTGCTCGAAGACAAACGCATCCTGGTGCTCGGCGCCGGTGGCGCGGCGATGGGTGCGATGCTGCCGCTGATCGAATGCCGCCCCGCGCGGATCGTGGTGGCCAACCGTACCGCGCAGAAAGCCAGCGACATGGTCGAAGCGTTCGTGGAAGCGGCTGACCAGTATGGCGTGGAGCTGTGGGCTGGTGGCCTCGACGCGCTGAGCGCGCTGTCCGATGACGAGGGCTGCGACGTCGTCATCAATGCATCGGCCAGCAGCCTGCAGGGCGAACTGCCGCCGGTGCCGGACTACCTGCTGGGCGAAGGCGTGCTGGCCTACGACATGATGTACGGGGCCAGGCCGACCGTATTCCTGGCCTATGCCGCGAAGTGCGGCGCGCGTACGTCCGACGGGCTTGGCATGCTGGTGGAGCAGGCCGCCGAGGCGTTCTACAACTGGCGCGGCGTGCGACCGAGCACCGCGCCGGTGCTGGCCGAGCTGCGCGCCGCGCTGCAGGCTGAAGCGGCCCGCTAACCAGCGCGCAGCGGCCTTGGCACGCCAGCGAACCGCCGCCGCGCGCGCACCGGAAAGAGCATCCGGCGGCGCGGCCAATCCGCTGCGCTGGATCGGCTATCTGGGGGAATGCCTGGTCATCGGCGTGCTGGTGCTGCAGGTCTATTTCTTCCTGCAGATTGCGGCCTGGCAATACCTGAATCCGTCTTCCACATCGTTCATGCGCGCCGAGCGCTGGCGGCTGTGCGGCTTCAATTTCTGGAGCTGTTCGGTCGACCGCAAATGGGTGGGCTACGACGAGATCTCGCGCAATCTCAAGCGCGCGGTGATTGCCAGCGAAGACGCTGATTTCGTCAACCATCCCGGCTATGAACTCGACGCGATGCTCGATGCCTGGGAGCGCAACAAGAAGCGCGGCCACATTGTGCGCGGCGGTTCCACGATCACGCAGCAACTGGCCAAGAACCTGTTCCTGTCCTCGGAGCAATACTACGTGCGCAAGGGCCAGGAGCTGGCCATCACGTGGATGCTTGAGTTCTGGCTGGACAAGCAGCGGATCTTCGAGATCTACCTGAACTCGGTGGAGTGGGGCGAGGGCGTGTTTGGTATCGAGGCCGCGGCCCAGCACTATTTCCACACATCGGCCGCGAAACTGACGGTGGGCCAGGCCGCCCGGCTGGCTGCTGCACTGCCGGCGCCGAAGTGCTTCGACAAGAAGGAATACTGCGCCAATGTGCGCGTGAACTTCCGCGTCAAGGCATCGATCATCGCCCGGCGCATGGGCGCGGCGACGCTCCCGGACTAGGGATGCGGATGGTTGTCTCCCCCTCTCACGTTTGCGGGAGAGGGAGACAGGATGAGCGTCAGCTCAACCAGCCCTTTCTTCTGAAATACACCAGCGGAATCGCCGCCGACACGGCCATCAGGGCGATCGCCCACGGATAGCCGACGGCCCAGTCCAGTTCCGGCATGAGCTTGAAGTTCATGCCGTAGATGCTGGCGATCAGCGTCGGCGGCATCAGCGCCACCGACACCACCGAGAACAGTTTGATGATCTTGTTCTGGTTGATGTTGATGAAACCGACCGTCGCGTCCATCAGGAAGTTGATCTTGTCGAACAGGAACGCGGTGTGGTTCTCGATCGAATCGATGTCGCGCAGGATCTGCCGCGCCTCATCCTGCTGCTCGGCCGACAGTAGCTGGCTGCGCATCAGGAACGATACCGCGCGGCGCGTATCCATGACGTTGCGGCGGATGCGGCCGTTCAAGTCTTCCTCGCGCGCGATGGTTTCCAGCACATCGGCCGCGGCGGCATCGGTCACGTTCTCGGCCAGCACCCGGCGGCTGGCTTCTTCCAGGCGTTCGTAGATTTCCTCGATCGAATCGGCCGAATACTCGGCGTCGGTCGCGTAGAGGTCCATCAGCACGTCCTTGGCGTTGCGTACCGAGCCGGGGCGCATCCGCGCGCGCAGCCGTACCAGCCGGAACACGGGCAGGTCCTCGTCGTGGATCGAGAACAGGACGTCGCGCGTGAGCACGAATGCAACGCGCACGTTGCGGGACGCTTCATCCTCCGCCAGCAGAAAATCGGTGCGGATGTGAATGTTCTCGTCCTCGCCTTCGAAATAGCGGGCCGATGCCTCAAGGTCACCGAGGTCTTCCAGTTCCGGAAGGACCACGCCATAGGCTTCCTTGATCCACGCCAATTCCTCGTCGTCGGGACTGACGACGTCGATCCAGATGGGCTTGTGCTGCAGCAGCTCGTTGCGCTCGTCGACCTGCTCCTGGGCAAGCCGACCTTTCTGCAGGACGAACAGATTGATCATCCCTTGGATTCCTTGTTACTGATTGCGCTGGTCGGAGACACGCGCAGGCAAGGCATCGCCAGCAAAGCGACCATGAGGCGGCCGGCAAGCGTGATCGCGCTGCCTGCGCGCGGCGGAAGCCGCGTCCGTGGCAAGGCGATGACGTTTGCCTGTTGCCTGTATCTGGCTGGCAAGCCGGGGGAGGGAAGATCCGCAGCGTGACGCGGCAGTCGGAAGACGGCCACGGGGGAAACGGAAAGACACACTCACCCGCAGGTGTCTGCGGGCAAGTACGGCGACGAGCAGGGCAATGGCCCCGCGCGGATCGGCGTTACGCAGCCCGCAGTGACATGGCATCCGGCGATGACGCAGCGTGGCTGCAACAACCCGAACACCCGATGCTACTGCCCACGTAGTTTCTCCGGGATTCTGATGGCCGCGAGTGTAATCCAACGGGAGGGGGCTTGTTAAGTGAAATCTCTGCGCCCGTGTTGCTCACAGGCGCCGGCGCAGCAGCGGGGCCAGCATGACGGATGACAACGCCGCAAACATCAACACGATGGCTGCGTAGTCCTGCCAGTGCGGCGTTTCGCCCAGCAGCCACATGCCCGAGAACACGCCCACCACCGGAATGAACATGATCGACAGGCTGGACACCACGGGCGGCAGGCTGCGCGCCAGCGCAAACCAGACCAGGTGGCAGTAGGCGAAGACCACCACCGCGTTGTAGGCGATGGCGCCCCATTCGATGGCGGTGGGCATGCGCCAGCCGGTTTCGAACAGCAGCGTGCCGATGGCCAGGAAGGGGAGCGTGATGGCCAGCATCCAGAAGGTCAGCGCGCCGATTGGCACGTCGATCTGCGTGCGCTTCATCAACTGGGTGCCGAACCCCCATCCCGCGGCGGCCACCAGCATCAGCAGCGTGCCGGCGGGGCTGCCGGTCAACGCGGCAATCTCGCCGGACAGCAGCAGGACCGTGCCGGTCAGCGCGCAGGCAATGCCGATCCACGCCGATAGCGCGATGCGCTCCCGAAAGATCAGCAGGCCCCAGACCACGGCCCAGATCGGCATGGTGTAGCCAAGGATGGCCGCGCGGCCCGACGACAGCAACTTGACCGCGCAGATCGCGAACAGGTGCCAGATCACCATGTTCGGAATCGCCAGCTTGACGACGGTGCTCCAGGCCTGGCGCGGTACCCGCAGCGATTCTCCGCGCACCTTCAGCGCCAGCCCCAGTGCCACCAGCCCTCCGGCCATGCAAAGCAGCCGGAATCCCATTGCCGGGAAATGCGCGACGCCGATTTTCATTACCGGCCAGTTCAGGCCCCAGGCGATGGTCAGGATGACAAGCAGGATGAGACCGCGGCGGTCGAGTTGCATGGATCGGAGAGACGGCGACGTGGTTGTCGCTCTTTTAAGCGGAAGCTCCAGACAATATCACGCCAACGGGTAGAATGCCGCCGACGCCATAATGCTGCGCCGCGGGATGCCCTATCCGGCCCGCCGCAAGCCAACCGGCCGGTGTCCACCCGCGTTATGCTGTGAAGACTGTCGAACATGGGCGGGCCGCCGGCCTTACCCGATTACCGAGCATCCCATGACCTTTACCGAGCTGCTGACCAGTGCCTGGCAGCGAAACGATTCCCTGCTGTGCGTCGGGCTCGATCCTGATCCCGCCAAGCTGCCGCTGTCGATGACCGGTACCGGTGGCGCGATTTTTTCGTTCTGCCGCGAAATCGTCGATGCCACGGCTGATCTGGTCTGCGCCTTCAAGCCGCAGATTGCCTATTTCCATTCCCAGCGCGCCGAAGACCAGCTCGAGCAGCTGATCGAATACATCCACGACGCGCACCCGGGGATCCCCGTGATTCTCGATGCCAAGCGTGGCGACATCGGCTCCACCGCCGAGCACTACGCGGTCGAGGCCTTCGACCGCTACAAGGCCGACGCCGTGACCGTGAGCCCGTACATGGGCTTTGATTCGATGTCGCCGTACCTGGCGCATGCGGGCAAGGGTGTCATCGTGCTGTGCCGCACGTCGAACCCGGGCGGGTCGGATGTGCAGTTTCTGCAGGTCGATGGCAAGCCGTTGTACCAGGTGGTGGCCGAGGCCGCGCGCGAGCGCTGGAATACCAATGGCCAGATGGGCCTGGTGGTGGGCGCGACGTTCCCCAACGAGATTGCCAAGGTGCGCCAGATCGTCGGCGACATGCCACTGCTGATTCCGGGCATCGGCGCCCAGGGCGGTGATATCGAGGCTACCGTGAAGGCTGGCCGCACGGCCGACGGCACGGGCATGATGATCAATTCCTCGCGCGCCATCCTGTACGCCAGCGGCGACAAGGACTTTGCGGCGGCAGCCCGCAATGTGGCACTGCAGACGCGGGAGACGATCAACCGTTATCGCCACGGTTGATGCGTTGACTGGCCGAAGGGTTGCTTCCCTATCCCATGAAAATGCGGGAGGGAAGCAAGGCCAGAGTTATTCCTCGTTCCGGATCAGCTCGATCAGGCCGCGCATCGCATGCTCGGCGGCCTGGCGGCGGATCTGGGCCCGGTCGCCCTTGAAGCGCTGGGTTTCCGTGCGCGTGGTGATGCGGTTGCTCCAGCCAAAGCAGACCATGCCCACCGGCTTGTCCGGGGTGCCGCCATTCGGCCCCGCCACGCCCGTGATCGACAGCGACACCTGTGCGCGGCTGTTCAGCAGGGCACCCTCGGCCATTGCGTGAGCCACTTCCTCGCTGACCGCACCGTGGTCACGGATCAACTTGGCGGGCACGCCAATCATCGTCGTCTTGGCTTCATTCGAGTAGGTCACGAAGCCGCGCTCGAACCAGCCTGACGATCCCGATACATCGGTAATGGCCGCCGCGACGAGTCCGCCCGTGCACGATTCCGCGGTGGCGAGCATGAGCGAACGCTCCGCAAGGGCGACTCCGGCCTGGATGGCAAGCTGGTCAAGCAGGCGGCTGACGGACATGGCGGCGATTCCCTGGGTTCCTGGTGCAGAAAGGTCGCGTGGGGCTCAGAACGAGCGCCACAGGGCAAAGACGAGCAGCGTATAGAACGCCGCGAAGATATCGTCGAACATCACGCCAAAGGCGCCGGTGAACCCCGGACCCTTGAGCGTGCGATCGTAGTAGCGAATCGGCGCCGGCTTGGCGATATCGAACAGACGGAACCACAGGAAGGCCGCGAACTGGCCCCAGAAGCCGGTTGGCGTGACAAAGACCAGCACCAGCCAGAAAGCGACCACTTCGTCCCAGACCATGCTGCCGTGGTCGTACACGCCCATGTCACGCGCGGTACGCAGGCAGGCCCAGATACCGATCACGAACCCGGCCGCGATGATCCACAGCCAGGTGGTCGGCTCGATCCACATCGAGATCACGACAAACGACAGCCAGCCGTAGAGCGTGCCGACGGTGCCCGGGCCGACCGGCGACAGGCCGGAGCCGAACCCGAGCGCGATCAGCCGGGCCGGATGGCCAAGCATGAAGCGGGCGGTCGGTCGTGTGACGCTGGACGTCTGGCCGGCTTCCAGCGTGACAGGCTCGGCAGAATTGGCGGGGTCGCGCGGCGCGGCCCCGGGGGGATAAGCGGACATCAAGAACCTGGCTCGATTTTTCTAGTGATATATGGCGCGCAAGACGACAGCTCTCCCTGTTGCGCGCATGCCTGGCATCATGACACGGCTGACGGGCAGTGTGTCACGCTGCGGTGAAATGATCGAAGGACGTGCCCGAAAACGTGAAGGGGTCGCCGTGACGGTCCACGATACGCAGGCCGGCCTCCGGAGTGATGGAGCCGACACGTGTGAGTGGCAGTCCCAGCTGATGGCTGATGGCGGCGATGGCTTCGCGGTTACCCGCCGGCGCGGTGAAGCACAGCTCGTAATCGTCGCCGCCGGCCAGTACGCATTCGCGCTGCCGATCGAGCGGTTGCGCGCCGAGCACTTCGGAGCGGGGGAGGGCATCGACATCGACGATCGCACCCACGGATGACCTGGCCAGGATATGGCCGAGGTCACCGATCAGCCCATCCGATACGTCCAGTGCAGCATGCGCCACGCCTCGCAGCGCCATTCCCAGCGCCACGCGCGGCGTTGGGGTGTCCATACGTGGACGGATCAGCGTGAAATCGGGTTCGGGCAGCAGCCATTCGCCGCGGCAATCGCCCAGCGCCAGACGGGCATCGCCGAGGGTGCCCGAGATCCAGATGTCGTCGCCGGGCCGTGCGGCATCGCGCCGCAGCGCCTGGCGGGGCGGCACATCGCCAAACACCGTCAGCGACAACGTCAGCGGCCCCTTGGTGGTATCTCCGCCGATCAGCTCGCAACCGTGGTTGTCGGCCAGCGCCAGCATGCCGCCGGCAAAGGCTTCGAGCCAGGCCGGATCGGCTTCCGGCAGCGCCAGCGCCAGCGTGAACGCGCGTGGTTCGGCCCCCATCGCCGCCAAGTCCGACAGGTTCACGGCCAGCGCCTTGTGGCCCAGCGAGCGCGGCGGCACATCCGGAAAGAAATGGCGGCCGCTGACCAGCATATCGGTGCTGATCGCCAGCTGATGGCCCGGCCGTGCGTCAATCAGCGCACAGTCGTCGCCCACCCCGAGCGCGGCCTTGTGCACCGGGCGCGTGAAGAAGCGGCGAATCAGGTCGAATTCGGAAAGGGAAGCTGCGGTGGGATTTGGCATCGAGGTGGGGGGCATACCGGCTGGTCAAGCCCTTCGGCATGCGGCATATTGTACCGAAACGCAAAGGTGCCCCGCGCAAAACGCCCATTGTGAAATAGTTTTTCACAATATAAAATGCGCCATTCTTAAGCTTACAAGCCTAAGCGCCTATAAAGCGGAGACAGCGGGTTCGTGGAGCCGGCCCGTGCTCATCCCCAGCGTTATTCATGCGGCTCCACTGATCGGAAGATGCGCAGATGACAAGCCCTCAGCAGTCCCCGTCCCAAGACGATCTGAAACAGCAGCAGCGTGAGGCGCTGCGCAAGGCCGCACTCGAGTACCACGAGTTTCCGACCCCCGGTAAGATCTCCGTCACCCCGACCAAGCCGCTGTCGAACCAGCGCGACCTGGCGCTGGCCTATTCGCCGGGCGTGGCCGCTGCGTGTGAGGAAATCGTTGCCGACCAGGCCAACTCGTTCCGCTACACCGCGCGTGGCAACCTCGTGGCCGTGATCACGAACGGCACCGCCGTTCTGGGCCTGGGCGACATCGGCGCCGCTGCGTCGAAGCCTGTCATGGAAGGCAAGGCCGGTCTGTTCAAGAAGTTCGCCGGCATCGACGTGTTCGACATCGAGGTCGACGAAAAGGACCCCGAGAAGCTGGTGGACATCATCGCGTCGCTGGAGCCGACGTTCGGTGGTATCAACCTCGAAGACATCAAGGCGCCGGAATGTTTCTACGTTGAGCGCAAGCTGCGCGAGCGGATGAAGATTCCCGTCTTCCACGATGACCAGCACGGTACCGCCATCGTGGTGGGCGCGGCGGTCATCAACGGCCTGAAGGTCGTGGGCAAGGAAATCTCCAAGGTGAAGCTGGTGGCCTCCGGCGCCGGTGCGGCCGCGCTGGCCTGCCTGGACCTGCTCGTCGACATGGGCCTGCCCATCGAGAACATCTGGGTGACGGACCTCGCCGGTGTGGTCTACGAAGGCCGTACCGAGCTGATGGACCCCGAAAAGGCGCGCTTCCAGCAAAAGACCGACAAGCGCAAGCTGGCCGAAGTCATCGACGGTGCCGACATCTTCCTGGGCCTGTCCGCCGCGGGCGTGCTGAAGCCCGAGATGGTGCAGAAGATGGCCGAGAAGCCGCTGGTGCTGGCGCTGGCCAACCCGAATCCGGAAATCATGCCGGAACTGGCCAAGGAAGTGCGTCCGGACGCCGTGATCGCCACGGGCCGTACCGACTATCCAAACCAGGTCAACAACGTTCTCTGCTTCCCGTTCATCTTCCGTGGCGCGCTGGATTGCGGCGCCACCACGATCACGCGTGAAATGGAAATCGCCGCCGCCAACGCCGTGGCGGACTTGGCGCGTCAGGAACAAAGCGATATCGTGGCGTCGGCCTACGGCATCCAGGACCTGTCGTTTGGCCCCGAATACCTGATTCCGAAACCGTTCGACCCGCGCCTGATCGTCAAGATTGCGCCGGCCGTGGCGGAAGCCGCCGCCAAGGCGGGTGTGGCAGCGCGTCCGATCGAGGACATGGACGCGTACCGCTTGCAGCTGCAACAGTTTGTCTACCACTCGGGCACGCTGATGAAGCCGATCTATGCGGCTGCGCGCAAGGTGGACATGGAAAAGAAGCGCATCGTCTTTGCCGAAGGCGAAGAAGAGCGCGTGCTGCGTGCCGTGCAGGTGATCGTCGACGAGAAGCTGGCCAACCCGATCCTGATCGGTCGCCCGGCAGTGCTGTCGCACCGCATCGAACGCTTCGGCCTGCGCCTGCGCATGGGTGTGGACTTCACCGTGGTGAACCCCGAGCACGACGAGCGCTTCCGCGACTACTCGGACGCGTACTACCGCATGATGGCCCGCGAAGGCGTGACGCAGCAGTACGCCAAGCTGGAAATGCGCCGCCGCACCACGCTGATCGGCGCGATGCTGGTCAAGAAGGGCGAAGCCGACGGCATGATCTGCGGCACGGTCAGCACCACGGCCGCGCACCTGCGCTACATCGACCAGGTGCTGGGTGGCACGAACACCGTGTACGCCGCCATGAACGGCCTGGTCCTGCCGGGCCGCCAGATCTTCCTGGTGGACACGCACGTCAACGTGGACCCGACCGCCGAGGAACTGGCCGAGATCACGATCATGGCCGCCGAGGAACTGAAGCGCTTTGGTATCGAGCCGAAGATCGGCCTGCTGTCGCATTCGAACTTCGGCACGTCGGAAGCACCGTCGGCCCGCAAGATGCGCGATACGCTGCAGATCCTGCGCGAGCGCGCGCCGGAACTGGAAGTGGATGGCGAAATGCACGGCGACAGCGCGCTGGACGAAAAGCTGCGCGATTCGCTGGTGCCGGACGGCTCGCTGAAGGGTGAAGCCAATCTGCTGGTCTGCCCGAACATCGACGCGGCCAACATTTCGTACAACCTGCTCAAGGTGGCGGCCGGCAACAATGTGGCCATCGGCCCGATCCTGCTGGGCGTGAAGGCGCCGGTGCACATCCTGACGCCGTCGGCCACGGTGCGCCGCATCGTCAACATGACCGCACTGGTGGTGGTGGACGCCGCGGCCAAGGCCTGATCGGCGGGTTTCACCGGCGGCTGTTTCGGGCCGCCGGAGCCAAGTGGTGCAAGAGCCGGGTTCGCCCGGCTTTTTCATGTCCGTGTCAAATGGCCGCTCGCACGGTTAGTATGCGCACACATATCAATAACATATTGAAACAATTGAAGAAATTCTGCGCGCCCTGGCGCAGGGATTGATTAATGATGGACTTACGCGTAACCTTACGCCTTTGAATGCGGACGCTCGCCTGGGCGTGCCGGTAGCCGCTGGGGACCCGTGATGGAACCCGAGGGGCAGCCGGAATGACCCCCATCAACTTTCGCCAACGATTTATTCACTATCGTGGGTTCCCGGAATTTTCAAAGCCAGTCGCAGCGGCAGTCACATTGGCAGTCCCTGAGCCTGGCGCGAAGCCTGGGCCACGTGTTGGCCGGCGCGGCGCTCTCGATGGCGCTCGCCCTGTCGCCGCAAGGCGCGATGGCAAGGCAGCAGCCCGAAATGGCCGGGGCGGTGGGAACCATCACGGCACCGCAGTTGCCCAACGAGGCGCGGCAAACGCTGGACCTGATACAGGCTGGCGGGCCGTTCCCGTATGAGAAGGATGGTTCGCGGTTCGGCAACTACGAACGCATCCTGCCGCAGCAGCCTCGCGGGTATTACCGCGAATACACCGTCAAGAACAGCAAAAGCCGGAATCGGGGAGCCAAGCGGATAGTTTGCGGTGGTGATCAACGCGCCGCCAACGACTGCTACTACACGGAAGACCACTACAACAGTTTCAAACGGATAACCAAATGATGACTGACATTTTCGGATTGGGCGACGCCCTTGCCGCCCGCGAGGAGCGCGGCGCCGGAGATGGCTGGCAAAGGGCTCACCTGCAGGCCCAGAACCTATATGACAACGTGCTGATGATGCCGCGCCAGGATCTGACGCACCGACTTCCGCCCGCTTGTGCGCCAGTCATGGTCACGTGGGCTGACGACGGCACCAACGAGGGAGCCATGAATCTGTTCAAGACGGTGCGCCCCAACATCGTCCAGTCGATCCGCGCATTCCGCGTACCCGAACTGGCCCAGGCAGCCACCGCGCTGAACCAGCATTTCCTGTATGCCAACTGCGCCGACTGCGCCAGCAAGGCGGAGATTCTGGAACGCATCGCCACCGAATTCACGTTCCCGAAGCATTTCGGCAAGAATTTCGATGCCTTGTCCGATTGTCTGACCGATATGATTTACAAGGCCGGCCCGCAGCCGGGCTTCGTGATTGTGCTGGAAGGTTTGCCGATCGCGCAGAAGTTCGACAAGGAGGCGCGCGAGGTGCTGCTGGACGTGTTCCGCGACGCCGCCGAATTCTGGGGCGAGCGCAAGGTGCAGTTCCGGGTGTTCTACTCGTTCGCCTGACCGCGTCGCCCGATCCGGTTTCGCGCCCATGAAAAAGCCCGCTGATGTCAGCGGGCTTTTTGTTTATCCAAGGGAAGGTCGAAGGCGAGGCCGATCGCTCAGGCCGCGGGTGGGACCTGCCCATTCGGCGTCAGTCGGTCGATCAGTTCCGGCAGGCCTTCACTGAGGCTGGCCGCAATATCGTCGGACGACATACCCGTGGTCTCCGCCAGCGATTGCAGCGCACCGGTGCCGCCGAGTGCCGTCGACAGGTCCGTGGGGCTGACCGCCTGATTGGCGCCGGTGCCGATCCATGAGTCGACCTGCTGCCCAAGTCCCGCCTGGCCCAGGATATCGCGCAACGCGCCGATGCCGCCGGCCGCGGCACCCATTGCCTGCGCCGATCCGCCCGCTTCCCCTTGGCCGCCGAGCAACCCGCCCAGCAAGGAGCCAAGATCGAGGCCACCCGGCGCCGCTGCGCTGCCGCCTCCGAGCATGCCTCCGAGCATCCCACCCAATCCGCCAAGTCCGCCGAGGCCTCCGAGCGGATTGTCGCCGGCATCGGATGCTGCCACGCTGCCATCCGCACCCTGACTCTTGTTGCGCATGGCCAGCATCGCCAGCAGCCCCAGTGCCATCATCAGCTTCGGGTTCATTCCACCGGACTGGCCCTGCTGCTGGCCGCCCATCTGGCCCAGCACGCCGCCAAGTACGCTATCGAGTAGTCCCATCTCAGACTCCTTTCTCAAAATCCGCCAAGAATGGCGTTAAGCGTTGCCAGGCATGCCAGCCCGGCAGTTTCCGTTCTAAGGATGCGCGGTCCCAGTGACACGCCGATAAAACCGGCGCGCCGCGCGGCGTCTTCTTCCTCAGGAGACAGCCCGCCTTCCGGACCGATCAGCAGCGTTATGCCATCGGCACGCCAGGTATCGCAATGCGTTTGGGCAAGCTCCGGTAAAGAACCCGTGGCACGTGGCGACAGCAGCAGCCGGGCGCCCGTGGCCGGGGCGGCCGCCAGCCACGCTTCAAAAGTAGCGACCGGCGCCACTGCCGGCAAGCGATTCCGGCCACATTGCTCGCTTGCGGCCTCCACCAGCGCCTGCCAGTGCGCCTGGCGCTTGGCTGCCCGGTCGCCGGACAGGCGCACGACCGAGCGGTTGGCCTGCAATGGCTGGATCGCGGTCACACCCAGTTCGACGGCTTTTTCGATCAGCCAGTCCATTTTGTCGCCGCCAGCCAGACCTTGTGCCAGCGTCACGGAATACGGCGTTTCGGCCTCGGCCGGATCGAATGCGCCGATCCGCGCCGTGGCATGGCGCTTGCCGATGTCGGCCAGCGTGGCGGAATAGCTGCCGCCGCGGCCATTGAACAGCGTAATGGCGTCGCCGACGGAGAGGCGCAGCACCTGGACGTGGCGGACGACGGACTCGGGCAAATCCAGTACAGCATCGGCGGCCAGCGCCGCATCGACAAAGAATCTTGATGGCATCAGGGGTTGGGAGTGGCGTCCGGAGCCTTGGCCAGTGGCGTGGCAAAGCCCCATCGGTATCCATCGGGATCTTCGACCATGCAGTATCTGTCGCCCCAGAACTGGTCGGCGGGCGGCGTCACGCTCGTCGCGCCAGCACCCGTGGCACGCGCGTAGAGCGCGTCGACATCCTCGCAATAGAGGTAGAAGGTCTGCGGCGCCTCTACACCCATCGAGCGCGGTGTGCGGGCTGTGCTGCCCCATGCGCCCTCGGGCGCGAACATGATGACGAGTTGGCCCTGATAGTGCATCTCGGCATGGGTGGGCACGCCGTTTTCATCGACGACATGCCCGGCTTCGAAGCCGAAAGCCTTTTGATAAAAATCAATGGCGGCGCGTCCGCTGGCGACCGTGAGATAGGGCGTCAGCCAGGGCGTGTTGGGCGGTCTGGACATGAGGGTCTCCCGGATGGCACGAAAGCTCCGCCGCGCGTGGCGGCGGGGCGTTTGTGCATGTTACGCGGGACGGCCAGCGCTGTCGAAGATCGCCTGCAGATGACGGGGGTGGCTGAACAGCGCGGGATGCAGCTCGGCGCGGTAGGCACGCAAGGCGGCGTCCAGTTTCCATTGGCGCAGCCGGCTGGCGATGCGTTCTGGCGAATGGCCCGCGATGTCGAGCGTGTCGCTGGCGAGTGCGATGCACCATTGAGCGCCGTAGGCTGGCACGAACGTGGTCAGCGGTGCCACATGCCGGAACGCCTGGCGCAGGCGCGACAGCAGCATCCGCGTGGCATCGGGCCGGTGCCAGGGCGGGCCAAGATGCAGCGACATCGCGCCACCGGCTGCAAGGCAACGCCGCGCGGTCTGCAGGCCGTGCGGTGAGAAGAGGGCCGCCGCCGGGCTGCCGTCGTCGGCTTCGGTCAGATCGTAGACGATCAGGTCGAACTGACGGCCGGCCCGTGCAAATGCTTCCATTAGGCCAAGGCCGTCGCCAATCGCAAGATGCAGGCGCGGATCGCCTGGCTCGTCGAGGGCGCCCCGGTGGATCCCCGGCAGCCATTCGCGCGCCAGGCGCACGACTTCGCTGTCGAGTTCGGCCACTACCACTTCTCGCATGGTGGGAATTCGAAGTAATTCGAACGCCGATCCGCCATCTCCACCGCCTACCACCAGCGCGCTACGTGGCGAACCGTGCACTGCGGCCATCGGCACCGTCATCAATTCGTGCTGGATATAGGCATCGGCTTCGGTGCTCATCACGCGGCCATCCAGGCGGAAAATGCGGCCAAATTTCTCGTTCTCGCCGATTTCCACCTGTTGATGCGGCGTGCGCGCCGCCGCCAGCACCGTGATGTCGCCCAGTGTGGTGCCCACTCCGGGCGCCAGCCACTCGGTCCACGTTTGACACCCCCTTCGGGACGCGTCCACGCGCCCGGAAATGCCGCCTGCTTCTGCTAAAATTGCGGTTTTCCCGCCGTCAGGTTCTCGCATGTCTGCCCTCGCCCATCCCGCCACCAGTCCTTTTGCCAATCAACCCGTCAAGCTGATGGCCGATGCCATCCGCGTGCTTGCAATGGATGCCGTCCAGCAGGCCAACTCCGGTCACCCCGGCGCGCCGATGGGTATGGCGGACATCGCCGTGGCGTTGTGGGGTCGGCACCTGAAGCATAACCCGGTCAATCCGCACTGGGCCGACCGTGACCGCTTCGTGCTGTCTAACGGCCACGGATCGATGTTGATTTATGCCTTGCTGCATCTGACGGGCTACGACC
The DNA here is from genome assembly GCF_057798835.1 of Cupriavidus sp. 291-E7. Taxonomy (NCBI): domain Bacteria; kingdom Pseudomonadati; phylum Pseudomonadota; class Betaproteobacteria; order Burkholderiales; family Burkholderiaceae; genus Cupriavidus; species Cupriavidus sp. 291-E7. Next base: position 35,436 of record NZ_JBYOJV010000016.1, on the reverse strand, counting down.
TGCCCGTGGCGGAGCTGCGCAACTTCCGCCAGCTCCACAGCAAGACCGCGGGCCACCCGGAATACGGCATCACGCCGGGCGTGGAAACCACGACCGGCCCGCTGGGCCAGGGCATCACCAATGCGGTGGGCATGGCGCTGGCCGAACGCCTGCTGGCTGAGGAATTCAACCGCCCCGGTTTCGACATCGTCAACCATCACACCTATGTGTTCATGGGCGACGGCTGCCTGATGGAAGGCATCAGCCACGAGGCCTGCTCGCTGGCCGGCACGCTGAAGCTGAACAAGCTGATCGCGCTGTGGGATGACAACGGCATCTCGATCGACGGCGACGTGGTGCACTGGTTTGCCGACGACACGCCCAAGCGTTTCGAAGCCTACGGCTGGAACGTGATCCGCGGCGTGGACGGTCATGACGTGGTGGCGGTGGACAACGCCATCGCACGCGCCAAGGCCAGCGACAAGCCGACGCTGATCTGCTGCCGCACGATCATCGGCAAGGGCGCCCCGAACAAGGAAGGCGGCCACGACGTGCACGGCGCCCCGCTGGGCGGCGCCGAAGTGCTGGCCACGCGCGAGGCGCTGGGTTGGGCCCACGCACCGTTCGAACTGCCGGAAGACGTCTACACGGCATGGAACGCCAAGGCCACCGGCGGCGCGCTGGAAAAGGCATGGGACGCGCTGTTCGACGCCTACGCCGAAGTGCATCCGTATGAGGCTGGCGAATTCAAGCGCCGCATGCGCGGCGAGCTACCCGGCTCGTTCGACGCCGCTGTCGACGCCTTCATCGCCAAGTGCGAGGAAAAGGCCGAAACGATCGCCACGCGCAAGGCCAGCCAGAACACCATCGAGGCGTTCGCGCCCGTGCTGCCGGAATTCCTGGGCGGCTCGGCCGACCTGACCGGCTCGAACCTGACCAACTGGTCGGGCACCCAGGCCGTGCGCGTCGACGCCTGGGGTAACCACATCAACTACGGCGTGCGCGAATTCGGCATGAGCGCCATCATGAACGGCATCACGCTGCATGGTGGCTACGTGCCGTACGGCGCCACGTTCCTGACGTTCTCGGACTACAGCCGCAATGCGCTGCGCATGGCCGCGCTGATGAAGATTCGCACGCTGTTCGTGTTCACGCACGATTCGATCGGTCTGGGCGAAGATGGCCCGACGCACCAGTCGATCGAGCACGTGGCCAGCCTGCGACTGATCCCGAACATGGATGTCTGGCGTACCGCCGACACGACCGAGACGGCCGTGGCCTGGGCCGAGGCGATCCGCCGCGAGAACGGCCCGAGCTGCCTGATTTTCAGCCGCCAGAACCTGCCGTTCCAGAAGCGTGACGACGTCACGCGCGCCAATATCGCGCGCGGCGGCTATGTGCTGCGCGATGCGAAGAACCCGCGCACCAAGCGTCCGGACGCCGTGATCCTGGCCACCGGCTCGGAAGTCGGTCTGGCCGTTGGCGCCGCTGACGCGCTGGCCGCCGAAGGCGTGCATGTGCGCGTGGTGTCGGTGCCCGCAACGACGGTGTTCGACAAGCAGGACGCCGCGTACAAGGCCAGCGTGCTGCCGGCAGGCGTGCCGCGCATCGCCGTGGAAGCAGGCGTGACCGATTTCTGGTGGAAGTACCAGGTCCAGGCGGTTGTCGGCATCGACACGTTCGGCGAATCGGCTCCGGCTGGCGTGCTGTTCAAGCACTTCGGCTTCACGGTGGAGAATGTGGCCGACACGGTTCGCGCCACGCTCGCCCAGTAATTTCCGCCCGCGCGGTCAGCCGGTGCGACGCGCCGGCAACCGGCGCGAGCTACCGGCTTTATCGATTGCACTCTAGGAGATAGACATGACCATCAAGATCGGCATCAACGGCTTTGGCCGTATCGGACGCATGGTGTTCCGCGCTGCCGCCGCGAACTTCAAGGACATTGAAGTCGTTGCCATCAATGACCTGCTGGAGCCGGACTACCTGGCTTACATGCTGAAGTACGACTCGGTTCATGGCCGCTTCGACGGCGAAGTGTCGGTGGACGGCAACACGCTGGTGGTGAACGGCAAGAAGATCCGCCTGACGGCCGTCAAGGACCCGGCAGAGCTGAAGTGGGGCGAAGTCGGCGCCGACGTCGTGATCGAATCGACCGGCATTTTCCTGACCAAGGAAGGCGCGCAGAAGCACATCGACGCTGGCGCCAAGAAGGTGATCATGTCGGCGCCGTCGAAGGACGACACGCCGATGTTCGTGTACGGCGTGAACCACGAGACGTACAAGGGCGAAGCGATCATCTCGAACGCCAGCTGCACCACGAACTGCCTGGCCCCGGTGGCCAAGGTCCTGAACGACAAGTGGGGCATCAAGCGCGGTCTGATGACGACCGTGCACGCCGCCACGGCCACGCAGAAGACTGTTGACGGCCCGTCGAACAAGGACTGGCGCGGTGGCCGCGGCATCCTGGAAAACATCATCCCGTCGTCGACCGGCGCCGCCAAGGCCGTGGGCGTGGTGATCCCGCAGCTGAACAAGAAGCTGACCGGCATGTCGTTCCGCGTGCCGACCTCGGACGTGTCGGTGGTCGACCTGACCGTCGAGCTGGAAAACCCGGCAAAGTACGAGGAAATCTGCGCCGAGATGAAGGCCCAGAGCCAGGGCGCGCTGAAGGGCGTGCTGGGCTACACCGAAGACAAGGTTGTTGCCACGGACTTCCGCGGCGATGCCCGCACCTCGATTTTCGACGCCGAAGCCGGTATTGCACTGGACGGCACGTTCATCAAGGTCGTGAGCTGGTACGACAACGAATGGGGTTACTCGAACAAGTGCCTGGAAATGGCGCGCGTCGTGGCCAAGTAATTGGCAATCGCCTCATGAAAAACGCGCCTTCGGGCGCGTTTTTTTATGTCCGTCGTCGGGGGGAGGGCGGCTCACGGCGTCAGCGGTTTCGCATCCACGGCTTCGCCATCCACCAGGAAGTGGCCTCCAGCCACATGGTGGATGGTGCGCAGGCTGTCATGGCCGGTAAAGTGCCAGCGGCCTTCACTGAACACGCGGCTATCGGCATGGGCGGCAACCACTTCGCCCAGGAACAGGTCGTAGCCAGCCTGGATAGCTGGCTCGGGCAGCAGCCGGCATTCGAGCCAGGCGGCACAGCCCTCCAGCAAGGGTGCGCCGATCACGCTGCCGGAAAATGTCTGAAGGCCGAAGGCGGCGAATTTGTCGACGCCTTGCTGTTCCAGCATGGTCAGCCCCGAGCTGGAACCGAGTGCCTGGGTGAGGTCGACCTGGCTGACGGTTGGCACCTGCAGGGCGAATTCGCCACTGGCTTCCAGCAATTGGCGCGTCCAGGTTGCCTTGTCGAGCACTACGGCGACCTTCGGCGGCGCAAAATCCAGAGGCATGGCCCAGGCGGCGGCCATGATGTTGCGTTTCCCGCCGTGAGCGGCACTGACCAGGACTGTAGGACCGTGGTTGAGCAGCCGATAGGCTTTGGCGAGGTCAACTTCGAGGCGGGGAATAGTCATGGTCCAGGTCCAGAAAATCCTACGAATATGCGTGGGCGCAAGGCAGGATCAGGCCCTGCCGGGTCAATATAGCGAGGTTTGCACGTGCATGGGCGCCGTCTTTTGACATTATCTGTCTCAAAATCGTCAAAAGTCCGCCAATTACCAATTCGCTTAGTGCGAGAAATGCTGAATTTGCTTTTCCCTGCCGATTTTTTCTCTTACACTCGGAAGAATCTGTTGATATCTGATGTGCAGCCAGTGAAAGTGGTGGGGCCATCGAAGCGCTAGACATAACAACCGGGCCTGATCATGGTGAACGTGGATACCAAGCTGCTGGTGATTTTCACCGAGCTGCTGAGCAAGCGGAACGCCACTTATGTGGCGGAAAAGATGCATATGACGGCGCCAGCCGTCTCGCATTCGCTTGGCCGCCTGCGCGAAATCTTCGATGATCCTCTTTTCATCCGTGTCCCCCACGGTCTGACGCCGACGCCTCGTGCGCTTGAGCTTGGTCCGAAAATCCGGGACATGCTCGATCTCTGGTCGTCGATCAACGAAGGCGATGCCGACAATTTCGATCCAGCGATCGCCACCGGCACGCTGAGTATCGGCTTTGCCGCCGAACTTGGCGATACCGTCTTCAACCGTTTCATCCTGCGCATCAAGCAACTGGCCCCGGATCTTCATATCCGGCTGGTGGAATCGCATTCGTGGGAAAGCGACGTGGCGTCGATGCGCGCCAATGAGCTGGACCTGGCGTTTTCACCGTTCCCGACGCGCCATCCGGAAATCGTCGAGGAAATGGTGACGTCGCTGAACCTCTGGGTTTGCGCGCGCAAGAGCCACCCGGTACTCAAGGACGATTGCACGCTGGAACAGTACCTCGATTGCAGCCATATCTTCATGGCGCATTCCGGTGGTGCGGGCCGACCGGCCCCGGCGCTGATTCCGCTGGATTACGCATTGCAGCAACGCGGCCTCAAGCGCAACGCCACGCTGACGGTTCATTCGTGGCGCGCCCAGGCGGAACTGGCTGCTCAGACCGACATGATCTTCACGGTCAATGCGCTGACCAAGGACATGGCGTGCGAAACGTACGGTCTCAAGGCATATCCGCTGCCGGCCGAGCTGAACACCACGCTGGGCCTGAACATGTTCTGGCACCGTAGCCGCAACACGCACCCGATGCTGGTCTGGGCCCGCAATCTTTTTCGTCAGGTGGTTGGAGAGTTCGTAGGACTGCCGCCGGCGTCCATCGCACGCAACCTGCGCATGGTGACCGAAGCGGCCGAGGACGACCTTCCGCAGGAATAAGCCGTCAACAGGCGATAAAGATCAAAAAAAACCGGCGCATCAGCGCCGGTTTTTCTTTTTGCCTGCCTGCTCGAGGCTGACCTGAGGCCAGCCCGGCGGCTTATCGTTTGGGTCTGTGGGGACAGTCGTTCTTGGTGCAGTTGCCGTAAAGCGACAACGCATGTTCCTGCAGTGCAAAGCCACGCTCGCGCGCAATGCTTTGCTGGCGCTGCTCGATGTCGCCATCGAAGAATTCCTCGACGCGACCGCAGTCCAGGCACACCAGGTGATCGTGGTGCTTGCCTTCGTTCAGTTCAAAGATGGCCTTGCCCGATTCGAAATTGTTGCGGGACAGCAGGCCCGCCTGTTCGAACTGGGTCAGGACACGATAGACCGTGGCGAGGCCGATATCCATATGCTCATTAAGCAGGATTCGGTAGACGTCTTCCGCGCTGAGGTGGCGCTGTTCGCTGGTCTGGAAGATTTCGAGAATCTTCAGGCGGGGGACGGTCGCCTTGAGGCCGATATTTTTGAGGTCCGCCGGACTCGGCATGGGCGTGACTCCCTAGAGTACAATGTCTGGATAGTTGAATCATAAGGGTTTTGGCGACAAATGTCGCCCCGGTGCCCTGGCGCCCGGACGCCGCCCGCAAGGCGACGTGCCCGCGATGCGCCTGGCCGTGCCGGACGCCGCCGCTTCTCAGCGGTGCGTCGGTTCCGGCACAGAACCATTCCCGTCTGGAAGCGAGATACATGCGTTCATTCCGTTCGTCCGCCATGCGCCCGGCGCTGGTGTCATCCCTGCTGGCTGCCGCGCTGCTGGCTGGCGCCTGCTCGGCCTACGACAGCACGTCGCGCAAGGTGGCTGAGGCCATCACGCCATATCGCATCAATATCGTTCAAGGCAACTTTGTGTCGCGCGAGGCGGCCTCGCAATTGCGCGAAGGCATGACGCGCGATCAGGTGCGCTTCCTGCTGGGCACGCCGCTGCTGCAGGACGTGTTCCACGCCAATCGCTGGGACTATTACTTCTCATTCCGCCGCGGCAGCACGCCAGTGGTGCAGTCGCGCAAGTTCACGGTGTTCTTTGACGGCGACACGCTGACGAAGTGGCAGGGCGATGAATTGCCGTCGGAATACGAGTTGATTGCTGAAATTGACGGCATGAAGGCGGCGCAAAGAAACCAGAAGATCGGTGTTGTGTCGTCGAGCGCCAAGCCGTCCGAGCCGACGGGCGCCTCTGCGGCGCAGGCTGCTCCTGCCGCGCCGGCGACCGATAGTGCCGTCAGCGTGCCGGCCGCATCGGAGCCCGCGGCCCAGCCCGCCACGAACACCGCCCAGGATAAACCGGCTAGCTGATCTGCTTCAGGCAATCGGCGAAGGCCGATCCTGCTTCCCCTCGCACCCCCGCGCCCGGCAGCCGATGCCGGGCAGCAGTCTCCCGATACCAAACATGAAAATCGCCATCGCAGGGGCATCCGGCCGTATGGGCCGCATGCTGATCGAAACCGTTCTGAACACTGACGGCGTCACGCTCGCGGGGGCGCTGGAACATTCGTCATCGCCCGCGCTGGGGCAGGACGCCGGTTTGTTTCTGGGCCGCGCCACAGGCATCGAGATCACGTCCGATATCGAGGCAGTGATGAGCGCCGCCGATTGTCTGATCGATTTCACGCGCCCCGAAGGCACGCTGGTCCACCTGGAAGCAGCGCGGCGCCTGGGCAAGAAGATCGTGGTCGGTACCACGGGATTCGATGCGGCCGGCAAGCAGGCGCTGGTGGATGCCGCCAAGTCGATCGGCGTCGTGTTCGCGTCGAACTTCAGCGTTGGCGTCAACGCCACGTTCAAGCTGCTGGAGGTGGCGGCCAAGCTGCTCTCGACCGGCTATGACATCGAAATCATCGAAGCGCACCATCGCCACAAGGTCGATGCCCCCTCGGGCACCGCGCTGACGATGGGCGAGGTGATCGCCAATGCCCTGGGGCGCAATCTCGACGATTGTGCCGTGTACGCCCGCGAAGGCCACACTGGCCCGCGCGACGCCAGCTCGATCGGCTTCGCAACCGTGCGTGGCGGCGACATCGTCGGCGACCATACGGTGATGTTCGCCGGCATCGGCGAGCGCATCGAAATCAGCCATAAGTCTTCCAGCCGCCAGTCCTACGCCGATGGTGCCGTCCGCGCCGCGCGTTTCCTGTCGAACAAGCCTGCCGGCATGTTCGACATGCAGGACGTGCTGGGCCTGAAGTAAGCCGATCTATCGCGGCCCGCCACGGCGGGCCGGTTCCGCTCCTGCGTGCCCCGTGGCGGCCCGGATTCACGGCCGGCCACGGTTATAATCGCTTCTTTCGCTTTTCCGATCCCCCCGGCCGTCCGGCGCGCCAGTCGCCGCGCGTGACCGTTGCCCAGACCGTCGTCCCGACCATGCAAGACAAATATCTTCCGTCCGCCGTTGAACAAGCCGCCCAGCAGCACTGGCAAGCCATCGATGCCTACAAGGTGTCGGAGCACGCGGTCGGGCCAGACGGCAAGGAAAAGCAGAAGTTCTACGCCTGCTCGATGCTGCCGTACCCGTCGGGCAAGCTGCACATGGGCCATGTGCGCAACTACACCATCAATGACGTGATGGCGCGCTACCTGCGCATGAACGGCCGCAACGTGCTGATGCCGATGGGCTGGGATGCGTTCGGCATGCCGGCTGAAAACGCCGCGCTGAACAACAAGGTGGCGCCGGCCGCCTGGACCTACGACAACATCGCTTACATGAAGAAGCAGATGCAGTCGATGGGTCTGGCGATCGACTGGTCGCGCGAGGTTGCCACCTGCAGCCCGGACTACTACCGCTGGAACCAGTGGCTGTTCCTGAAGATGCTGGAAAAGGGCGTGGCCTATCGCAAGACCGGCACAGTGAACTGGGACCCCGTGGACCAGACCGTGCTGGCCAACGAGCAGGTGATCGACGGCCGCGGCTGGCGCTCGGGCGCGGTGGTCGAAAAGCGCGAAATCCCGATGTACTACCTGCGCATTACCGAGTACGCGCAGGAACTGCTGAGCGACCTCGACGGCCTGGGCTGGCCCGAGCGCGTCAAGATCATGCAGCAGAACTGGATCGGCCGTAGCGAAGGCGTGCGCTTTGCATTCCCGCACGAGATCCAGGGCGCCGATGGCAAGCTCGTGGGCGATGGCAAGCTGTTCGTGTTCACCACGCGCGCCGACACCATCATGGGTGTCACGTTCTGCGCCGTGGCCGCCGAACACTCCCTGGCCACGCATGCTGCCGCCAACAATCCGGCGCTGGCCGCATTCATCGACGAATGCAAGCATGGCTCGGTCATGGAAGCCGATATGGCGACCATGGAAAAGAAGGGTATGCCCACCGGCCTGAAGGTCACGCACCCGCTGACCGGCGAGCAGGTGGAAGTCTGGGTCGGCAACTACGTGCTGATGAGCTACGGCGATGGCGCCGTGATGGGCGTGCCGTCGCATGACGAGCGCGACTTCGCGTTTGCGAAGAAGTACAACCTGCCGATCAAGCAGGTCATCGACGTCAAGGGCCAGCCGTATTCGACCGACGCCTGGCAGGAATGGTACGGCGACAAGGAGCACGGTACCTGCATCCACAGCGGCAAGTACGACGGACTGGGCTACCAGGCGGCTGTCGATGCCATCGCCGCCGATCTGGCCGCCAAGGGTCTGGGCGAGAAGAAGGTGACGTGGCGCCTGCGCGACTGGGGCATCTCGCGCCAGCGTTACTGGGGCACGCCGATTCCGCTGATCCATTGCGATAGCTGCGGCGTGGTGCCGGTGCCCGAGAAAGACCTGCCCGTGGTGCTGCCGGAAGACCTGGTGCCGGACGGCACCGGCAATCCGCTGAACAAGGACGCGCGCTTTCTGGAATGCACCTGCCCGTCGTGCGGCAAGCCGGCGCGACGCGAGACCGACACGATGGATACGTTCATCGATTCGTGCTGGTACTACATGCGCTATACGTGCCCGGACGCCGCCACGATGGTGGATGCCCGCAACGACTACTGGATGCCGATGGACCAGTACATCGGTGGCATCGAGCACGCAATCCTGCACCTGCTGTACGCGCGTTTCTGGACCAAGGTCATGCGTGACCTGGGCCTGGTCAAATTCAGCGAGCCGTTCACGAACCTGCTCACGCAGGGCATGGTGTTGAACGAGACGTTCTACCGCGAAGATGTATCGGGCAAGAAGACCTGGTACAACCCGGCCGAGGTCGATGTTCAGACGGATGAGCGCGGCCGCCCCGTGGGCGCCACGCTGAAGGCCGACGGCCAGCCGGTGGTGATCGGTGGTGTGGAAAAGATGTCGAAGTCGAAGAACAACGGCATCGACCCGCAGGCGCTGATCGACCTGCATGGCGCCGACACCGCGCGTCTGTTCGTGATGTTTGCCGCGCCGCCGGAGCAGCAGCTCGAGTGGAGCGGTTCGGGCGTGGAAGGCGCTTCGCGCTTCCTGCGTCGCGTGTGGAACTACGGCTACGCCAACGCCCAGGCGATTCGCGATGGTGCTGGCACGCAGCCGGTAGCCGCCGACGCCGATCTGCGCCGGGAACTGTACACGGTGCTCAAGCAGGCCAACTACGACTACGAACGTATCCAGTACAACACCGTGGTGTCCGCCACGATGAAGATGCTGAACGCGCTGGAAGACGCCAAGACCGCCTCGCCGGCCGCGCGCCGCGAGGGCTTCAGCATTCTGCTGCGTACGTTGTATCCGGTGGTTCCGCACATCGCCCACGGCCTGTGGAGCGAACTCGGATACGCGGCGGAAGCCGGCGACATCCTCGACGCCGCCTGGCCGCAGGTGGACGAGGGCGCGCTGGTGCGCAGCGAGATCGATCTCGTGCTGCAGATCAACGGCAAGGTTCGCGGCAGCCTGACGGTACCGGCCGACGCCGACCGCGCGGCTATCGAGGCAGTGGCCGCCAACAGCGAGATCGTGGCGAAGTTCGCCAACGGTGCCGCGCCCAAGAAGATCGTGGTGGTACCGGGCCGGCTCGTCAACGTGGTGCTCTGAGCCCACCTCTAACCAGGAAAAACGGCAATGGATCGACCGGACATGGGACGCCGCGGATTTCTCGCCATCGGAGCAGCTATGGCGGCTACCGGCTTGCTGGCCGGTTGCGGCTTTCATATGCGCGGCAATGCCGATTTTGCGTTCAAGCGGCTCTATATCGGCTTGCCGGTCAATTCGCTGATGGGATCGGACCTGCGCCGCAACATCCGCAACGGCTCGGATACGGTGATCGTCGAAGACCAGAAGGACGCCGACGCGCTGCTCGACGTCCTGGCCGACACGCGCGCCAAGTCGATCCTTTCGATCACGGCCCAGGGCGTGGTGCGCGAATACCGCCTGACCCAGCGTTTCAGCTACCGCCTGCGCGATGCCTCGGGCAAGGAGCTGATCGCGCCGTCGACACTGATCCTGACGCGCGACCTCACGTACAACGAAGCCAATACGCTGGCCAAGGATTACGAAGAGCAGCAGCTGTACCGCGACATGCAGAAGGACATCGTTCAGCAGCTGATTCGCCGGCTGGCGGCCGTCAAGACGATCTGAGGCGATTGAAGCGCGGATGCAACTCAAGCTCGACGGACTCGATGCACACCTGAAGCAGGCCCAGGCCAAGGGCCTGGCGCCGCTTTACGTCGTGCACGGCGACGAGCACCTGCTGGTGCTTGAGGCGGTGGACCGCCTGCGCCGTGCCGCGCGCGAGTCCGGCTTTACGGAGCGCGAGGTACTGGTGGCCGAGCGCGGTTTCCATTGGGGCCAGCTGACCGAAGCCCAGCAGTCGATGTCGCTGTTCGGTGATCGCAAGATCGTGGAGCTGCGCGTCCCGTCGGGCAAGCCCGGCAAGGATGGCGGAGAAGCCTTGCGCGCCGTGGCCGCCCAGCCGTCGCCCGATGTGGTGATGCTGGTGACGCTGCCGCGGCTTGATTTCGCATCGTCGAAGTCTGCCTGGTTCCAGGCGCTGGAATCGGCCGGTGTGTCGATCAAGGTCGATGCCGTGGACCGCACGCGCCTGCCGGCCTGGGTGGGCGACCGTCTGGCCCTGCAGCAGCAGCGGGTGGAGCCGGGCGAGCCGGGCCGGCGTTCGCTTCAGTTCATCGCGGACAAGGTTGAGGGCAACCTGCTGGCCGCGCACCAGGAAATCCAGAAACTCGGGCTGCTGTACCCGCCCGGCGTGCTGACCTTCGACCAGGTGCACGATGCGGTGCTGAACGTGGCCCGCTATGACGTATTCAAGCTGTCCGAAGCGATGCTCGGCGGCGACGTGCCGCGCCTGACGCGCATGCTCGAAGGGCTGCGCGGCGAGGGCGAGGCCACGGTGCTGGTGCTGTGGGCGCTGACCGAGGAAATTCGCGTATTATCCAAGGTCCGGCAAGGGCTGGCGGCGGGCAAGCCCGCGGGCGTGCTGATGCGCGAATTGCGCGTCTGGGGCCCGCGTGAACGCCTGGTGCCACAGGCTGCGCAACGGCTGTCGATGCCGCAGCTGGAGGCCGCTCTGGCCCTGGCGGCGCGGCTGGATCGCCAGGTCAAGGGCCTGTCCGACCTGCCAGGCGCGGGCGGCGCGGCGGGCAGCCTGCCAGCCGAGCCGTGGGACGGCCTGCTGCAGCTGGCGCTGTTGATCGCGCGGCCCGCCTGACATCCCCGACGGAACCAGCGACCGAACCAGAAGACTGCCGGCAGCCGCGCCGGCGCCTCGACACCGCGGCACCCACAGCAGACCGGGCACGGCCCGGACACCATCATGACCGAGTTCGATCTCCACGCTTACATGAACCGCGTCGGCCAGCAGGCCCGCGCGGCATCGCGCGCTATGGCGCGCGCCTCCACGGCCGACAAGAACCGTGCGCTGCTGACGATTGCCGCGGCCATCCGCCGCGATGCGGACAAGCTCAAGGCCATCAACGCCCGCGATGTGGAGCGCGCCCGCGCCAACGGCCAGGACGCCGCCTTCGTCGACCGCCTGACGCTGTCGGACAAGGCCATCGACACGATGGCCGCCGGCCTGGAGCAGATCGCGGCACTGGCGGACCCGATCGGCGAGATCACCAACATGAAGTTCCGTCCCACCGGTATTCAGGTGGGACAGATGCGCGTGCCGCTGGGCGTGATCGGCATCATCTACGAGTCGCGCCCGAATGTGACGATCGACGCCGCCGCACTCTGCCTGAAATCCGGCAATGCCACGATCCTGCGCGGCGGTTCCGAAGCCATCGAATCGAACACGGCACTGGCCGCGCTGGTGGCCGAGGGCCTGGCCAGCGCCGGACTGCCGGCCGAGGCCGTGCAGGTTATCGAGACCACGGACCGCGCCGCGGTGGGCCGCCTGATCACGATGACCGAATACGTCGACGTGATCGTGCCGCGCGGTGGCAAGAGCCTGATTGCTCGCCTGATCGAGGAAGGCCGCGTACCGATGATCAAGCATCTGGACGGCATCTGCCACGTGTACGTGGACGATGACGCCGATCTGGATAAGGCTGTGCGCGTTTGCGACAACGCCAAGACGCAACGCTACGCACCGTGCAATACGATGGAAACGCTGCTGGTATCGCGCCAGATCGCGGCTGCCGTGCTGCCGCCCCTGTGCCGCATCTACCAGGACAAGGGCGTCGAGCTGCGCGTTTGCGCCGATACGCGCGCCACGCTGGAAGCCGCCGGCTTCAGCAATCTGGTCGATGCCACCGAGGAAGACTGGCGCCTGGAATACCTGGCGCCGGTGCTGGCCATCCGTACCGTTGACGGCCTGGACGCGGCGATTGCCCATATCAACACTTATGGCTCGGCGCACACCGATTCGATCATCACCGAGAACTACACCAAGGGCATGCGGTTCCTGCGTGAAGTGGATTCCGCCAGCGTGATGATCAACGCGTCGACGCGCTTTGCCGATGGCTTCGAGTACGGCCTGGGCGCGGAGATCGGCATTTCGAACGACAAGCTGCACGCACGCGGACCGGTGGGGCTGGAAGGCCTGACTTCGGTCAAGTACGTGGTGTTCGGCCACGGCGAGATTCGCACATAAAGGAAGGGCGAGAACGCAGATGCTCTGGGTCAAGGCTTTTCATATCCTGTTCGTGATCTCGTGGTTCGCGGGACTGTTTTACCTCCCACGTATCTTCGTCAACCTGGCGATGGAAACCGAAGCGGCCAGCGTGCAACGGCTGTTGCTGATGGCGCGCAAGCTGTTCCGCTTCATGACGATCCTGGCGGTGCCGGCGGTGGTGTTCGGGCTGTGGCTTTACCTCGGCTACGGCATCGGGCGCGGCACGGGGCAAGGGTGGATGCACGCCAAGCTGGCGCTGGTGCTGGTGCTGATCGGCTATCACCACGGCTGCGGCGTGCTGCTGCGCAAGTTCGAGCGGGGCGCCAATACGCGCTCGCACACGTTCTATCGCTGGTTCAATGAGCTGCCGGTGCTGGTGCTGCTGGCCATCGTGATTCTGGTTGTCGTAAAGCCGTTTTAATCTGTCGGATCCTTACTGTCTTTCGATGAGGTCGTGATGAGCAAGCAGGTCGAGTATTTTCTGGCTCCCCAGTCGCCGTTTGTCTACCTGGGCCACGCGCGCTTTGTAGAGATCGCCAATCGCCACCAGGCACAGGTGCTGCTGAAGCCGGCCGATCTGGGACGCGTGTTCTCGGTGTCGGGTGGGCTGCCGCTGGCGCAGCGCCCGCCGCAGCGCCAGGCGTACCGGCTGGTGGAACTTGAGCGTTGGAGCCAGTACCTGAACATCCCGCTGAACCTGCATCCGACGTACTTTCCGGTTTCGGGCGATGCCGCGGCCAGGCTCATCATCGCGGCGCAGCTCGCGCATGGCACGGCGCGCGCGCTCGCACTCACCGGGGCCATCGCGCGTGGCGTCTGGGCCGAGCAACGCAATATCGCCGATGGCGCCACGCTGGCGCAGATCGCCGACGAGAATGATCTGGATGGCGCGAGCCTGCTGAAGGCCAGCGAAGCGCAGGCCGTGCAGGCGGTTTATGCGCAGAATACGCAGGATGCGATCTCGGCCAACGTGTTCGGCGCACCGTGGTTCATCCACGATGGCCAGCCGTTCTGGGGCCAGGATCGGCTCGATTTCCTCGACCGCGCGCTCGCGGCAGGCTGATCGGCAACCCGGACCCATGCATTGCCCGTCCGCCGCCGCGGACGTTTTTGTTTTCAGGAATCACTTGCCATGACCCAAGCCTTCTTTGCTCCTTGCCCACGTGGCCTTGAATCGGCGCTTGCCGAGGAGCTGCGCGAGATCGCGCAATATCCGGCCGTGGCAGCCGCGGCGCCGTTCGAGGTGCATCGTGAAATGCCGGGGGGCGTGACGTTCTCGGGCGAGATGGCCGCGGCCTACGCGGTCAACCTCCATTCGCGCATTGCCAGCCGTGTGCTGCTGCGCGTGGCGCAGCGCGGCTATCGGCACGAGGACGACATCTATTCGCTGACGCGCCAGCAGCGGTGGGAACAATGGTTCTCGCCCGACGAGACGCTGCGCGTGGATATCACCGCCCATAAGTCGCAGTTGCGTAGTCTCAATTTCACCGCGCTGCGCGTCAAGGATGGCGTCTGCGATGCGATGCGCGAACGGCTTGGCGCACGGCCCAGCGTCGACACGGTCAGTCCCGATGTCCGCATCTACGCTCACCTGACCGAGACCGATTGCACGCTGTATCTGGATACCACGGGCGAGCCGCTGTTCAAGCGCGGCTGGCGTATGGAGAAGGGCGAGGCACCGCTCAAGGAAAACCTCGCCGCGGGCATCCTTCGTCTGGCTGGCTGGACGCCTGGAAAGACCGATCGTCCGTTCTTCGACCCGATGTGCGGCAGCGGCACGTTCCTGGTGGAAGCGGCGCAGGTGGCGCTGGGCATTGCACCGGGCGTGGGCCGCACCTTTGCCTTCGAATGGCTCAAGGGCGCGGACACGAAGGCATGGCAGGCGCTGCGCGCCGATGCGCAACGCGCGCGCGAGACGGCGGCCAGCCGTAGTGCGAAGTTGCAGATCGCAGGCTCCGATATTTCCACGGACATGCTGTCGATGGCTGATGCCAACTGGCAGCGCGCGGGGCTGCCCGGCGACGTGCAGTTGAAGCAGGTGGACGCTCGCTTTGTGCAGCCGCCGTTCGCGGAGCCTGGACTGATGATGATGAATCCGCCGTACGGCGAGCGGATCGCCGTTCGCGGCCACCGTCGTGATGCGATGGAGGAGGCGCCGCGCGATGAAGTGGAAGAAGCCGCGGCCAACCAGTTCGCCGGCGCGTTCGCCACCACGCTGAAGCAGAATTTTGCTGGCTGGCAGGCCTGGGTGTTCACCGGGGACCTGACCATCCCCAAGCGACTGCGGCTCAAGGAATCACGCCGTACGCCGCTGTTCAACGGGAATATCGAATGCCGCCTGTTCCGGTTCGATATGGTGCGAGGCGGGAATCGGGAAGCGCAGAAGAAGGACTAGTGTTTTTCGCCCGTCTCTCACGTCGTGAGGGAAGGGCGAACCCCGTCGGGGATTGCGGAGCCTGACGGGTTATGCGTGCCGGTTGCGCCCGGTCATCGCTTCCGCGTTGCGCGAAAACTCCGACAGGAAACTCTGCAGGCTGACCACCGGCTCCTGCAGCATGTGGCGCGGCAGGTCGAACAGCGCGTAGAAATATTCCTCGTTGCCTTCGCAGCGCTCGGCCGGCAGGCAGTATTGTTCCCAATCGGCGCACGCCGGTGTGTACATGCCGTTGCCGGGCCAGAAGAACGGCACGATGCGACCTTCGCGCAAGCCCTCGATCAGCGCGGCTGGCGCCTCGTAGGCTTCCGCCGATTCCACCTGATTCATCAGCCCGGCACGTGTCTCGATCACCATCAGCGTGGCGTGGCCCTGCGCGGTCAGCAGCAGCATGCCCACGGGATTCGGGAACAGGTAGTACTCGACGAAGCCGTAGCGCGCAGCGGTCTGGCGAACGCGGTCGGTCATGACCGGGTCCGACAGGAACGAGTACGAATGGCGGGTCAACAGGTCGCGCAGTGTGCGCGAAATCGATGCGAAGTACTGCTGCTGAAGCGCGTCGATTTCTTCGTTCAGACGCGCCACCATGTTCGGATCGTGCTTTTTGACGTAGCGATCGATCAGCCCGTGATTGAAACCTTGCACGGCGATATTCTCGTCAGCCGTGCCGGTCAGCAGAATCGTCTTGCAGGGCAGGTCTTCCAGTGCCTGGCAGAATTCGAGCCCGTCCATCTGCGGCATTGAGTAGTCCACCACGATCACGCCCGGCTGCAGAAAGCGGTGCACGTCATGGATCTGACGGTGAATGCGGTCGACATCGAGCTGCACCGTGCGACGTTCCGACAGGAAGGTCAGATCATCGTGCGTGACGCGTACCGGCAGGAATGCAGGATGCCGCGTGGCATACGCATCGCGTATCCATGCCAGGGCTTCGCGCGGATCGGTGAAGCTGACCACCGCGCGCGACGCATCCATCTGGAAAGCCAGGCTGTCGATAAACGATTTGCTATCGTCCACCAGCACCGTCAGGACGGGGTGATGGAAAACCGACAGGTTCCGGTCATGCGCGGGGAATGTCATCGTTCGATCAAATCAGGCCACCGGCCGCAAGAGGGAAAAACAATGGGGCAAGCCAGTATAGCGCCTGCACCTGCGTGCGCAAACAGACGGCACAAAAGGAAGCGGCCAGCGTTGGTTGCTGGCCGCAGTGGTTTGATTTTATTGATTACAGGTCTGCGCGTTGCTTTATTCACATGGCAAAAACGCGGGCCTGACGGACACTGCCTGACAACATTAACGACAGATTAGTCGACGGCCTTGAACATGTCCTCAACCACCTTCTTGGCGTCGCCGAACACCATCATGGTCTTGTCCATGTAGAACAGCTCGTTGTCCAGGCCCGCGTAGCCGGAAGCCATCGAGCGCTTGTTCACGATGATGGTCTTGGCCTTGTACGCTTCCAGGATCGGCATGCCGGCGATGGGCGATTGCGGATCGGTCTTGGCGGCCGGGTTGACCACGTCGTTGGCGCCCAGCACCAGCACCACGTCGGCCTGCCCAAACTCGCTGTTGATGTCCTCCATCTCGAAGACCTGGTCGTACGGCACCTCGGCTTCGGCCAGCAGCACGTTCATGTGGCCGGGCATGCGGCCTGCCACCGGGTGGATGGCGTACTTCACCGTCACGCCGTGCTCGGTCAGCTTCTCGGTCAATTCCTTAAGTGCATGCTGAGCGCGTGCTACCGCCAGGCCGTAGCCCGGCACGATGATCACGGTTTCGGCGTTGCTCATGACGAAGGCAGCATCATCGGCCGAGCCGGACTTCACGTTGCGCTGCGCTTGTGCGCCAGCCGTGGCGCCGGCCGAGGCTTCGGCGCCGAAGCCGCCCAGGATCACGTTGAAGAACGAGCGGTTCATCGCCTTGCACATGATGTACGAGAGGATGGCACCGGAAGATCCCACCAGCGAGCCGGCAATGATCAGCATCGGATTGTTCAGCGAGAAGCCGATACCTGCCGCCGCCCAGCCCGAGTACGAGTTCAGCATCGACACCACCACGGGCATGTCGGCACCGCCAATCGGAATGATGATTAGTACGCCCAGCACGAAGGCGATGGCCAGCATGATCAGGAACGGCAGCCAGGCCTGCGACATGAAGAAGATGATCCCGAAGCCGATCATGGCGACGGCCAGCAGCAGGTTCAGCCAGTGCTGTCCGGCAAAAACCACCGGTGCGCCCTGGAACAGGCGGAACTTGTAGCGGCCGGACAGCTTGCCGAAGGCGATGACGGAACCCGAGAACGTGATCGCGCCGACAAAGCAGCCGATGAACAGTTCGATGCGATTGCCCACCGGAATCGCGTGCGAGCCGGCCGGTGTGATGCCGAATGCAGCCGGCTCCGCCACGGCAGCCACGGCGATGAACACCGCGGCCAGACCGATCAGCGAGTGCATGGCCGCCACCAGTTCGGGCATCTTGGTCATCTCGACCTTGCGCGCCACGTAGGCGCCGATACCGCCGCCCACGACCAGCGCGCCGAAGATCAGCGCCAGGCCGGTACCAACCGACGACTGCGCCGCACCCACTGCCAGGAACTCGTTCTTGAGCTTGACGATCAGCACCAGCGTGGTCACCACGGCAATCGCCATGCCGATCATGCCGAACGCGTTGCCCTTGCGGGCCGATGCGGGGTGGGAAAGTCCCTTCAGGGCCTGGATGAAACAGACCGACGCCACCAGGTACAGCAGCGTCACAAGGTTCATGCTGATGCCTTCCATCACGCACCTCCCTTGGCGGCTTCAGCCCCGGCCTTCGCCTTTGGCTCCTTCTTCTTGAACATCTCCAGCATGCGCTGGGTCACCAGGAAGCCACCGAACACGTTCACCGCGGCCAGCGCCACGGCCAGCGTACCCATGACGCGGCCCACGCCACCTTCAGTCAGGCCGGCCGCCAGCATGGCGCCGACGATGATGATGGCCGAAATTGCGTTGGTCACGGCCATCAGCGGGGTGTGCAGCGCGGGCGTGACCGTCCACACCACGTGATACCCCACATAGATTGCCAGCACGAAGATGATCAGGTTGATCACCGTGTGGTTCACCATCTCCATCGACTTCTCCTCCGTTGCTTTCGAATACTTGCCGCTGTGCATCGCGTCCACGGGGACTGCAAGAATCAAAACTGCGGGGTCAAGGCACGCCGGGACGCGGCTGCCGCGACACGGACGGCTCTGTCCGCGTCACGGCTTCATCGGGGTGGAATTTCAGGCGGCCTGCTGCCTGACGACCTGGCCGTCCTTGCACATCAGGCAGGCGGCGACGATGTCGTCTTCAAGGTTCAGCGTGTAGCGCCCGTCCTTGTCGACGATCAGCTTCAGGAAGTCCAGCACATTGCGCGCGTAGAGCGCGGATGCGTCGGCGGCAACCATGCTGGCAAGGTTCGTATGGCCGATCAGGACGACGCCGTGACGCTCCACTACCTCGTCGGCCACCGTCAGCGGGCAGTTGCCGCCTTGCGCGGCAGCCAGGTCGACCACGACCGAACCGGGCTTCATCTGCTTGACCGTGTCTTCGGCCAGCAGCACGGGCGCCTTGCGGCCGGGGATCAGCGCCGTGGTGATGACGATATCGGCCTGCGTGGCGCGCTGGTGCACCAGTTCGGCTTGACGGCGCATCCAGTCGGCCGGCATGGGGCGCGCATAGCCGCCCACGCCTTGCGCGATCTCGCGCTCTTCGTCCGTCACGAATGGCACATCCAGGAATTTGGCGCCGAGCGATTCGATCTGCTCTTTCACAGCGGGGCGCACGTCGGAGGCCTCGATCACGGCGCCAAGGCGCTTGGCCGTGGCAATCGCCTGCAGGCCGGCCACGCCGGCGCCGAGGATCAGCACGCGCGCGGCCTTTACGGTGCCCGCCGCGGTCATCAGCATCGGCATGAAGCGCTGATAGTGATGCGCGGCCACCAGCACGGCCTTGTAGCCGGCGATGTTGGCTTGCGACGACAGCACGTCCATGCTTTGCGCGCGCGTAGTGCGCGGCGCGGCTTCCAGCGCGAACGCGGTAATCGCGGAGCTGGCCATGCGGGCGTTGTTTTCGATGTCGAACGGATTGAGCATGCCGACCAGTACGGAGCCGGACCTCATCTGCGCACGCTCGGCATCGTCGGGCGCACGGACCTTCAGCACCAGCTCGGCACCCAGCGCATCGGCGGCCGACCCAATGCGGGCACCGGCAGCTTCGAACGCCGCGTCGGGAATACTGGCGCGTACGCCAGCGCCGGCTTGCACCGTCACCTGATGGCCCTGCGCGATGTACTTCTTGACGGTCTCCGGGGTGGCGGCGACACGCGTCTCACCTGCCCGCGTCTCAAGCGGGATACCGATATGCATCGTCAATTTCTCCTGTCTGGCGTCGTTCGTAATCGTGGTCGGGCCAACGTCCTCGCCCGTTGGTGCATTGCAAAAGAACACACCAATTTTTGCGCAGCTTACCCGAAACTTACGTTCGATGGTGACTGACCGGTCGGAGATTTGTGGCGTGGTCGAGACTTATTTTTGCTCCTCATGAAATGACTCGTTTCATGCACATCGGATTCCATCGAATATTGGTCTTTATTGAATGACATCGGCATCACTCGCAATCTTGATGCCGATTTGATGCGTGGCTGCGTATCGTGGCGCACACGTCTCATTCGAGGCGTTTTTTCCTTCAAACGCGCTCACGATTTTTCATTAATGATTGCAACCCGCCTGATGACTTCGGCACCGGCCACGCTGGCCGCCGCCATCCTGCTTGCCGCCCCGTTTTCCAACGCATTCGCCCAGCAGGCTCCGACAGACACCGCAGAGCCGGCATCGCCGCACACGTTCACGGCCAACGTGTCGGTGGTATCCGACTACCGTTACCGCGGGATCAGCCAGACCGACCGGCGTCCGGCCATCCAGGGCGGCTTCGACTATGCGCATGAAAGCGGCTTCTACGTCGGTAACTGGAACTCGAGTATCAGTTGGCTCGGCGATGCCGATTCTTCAGTCTCCGCACCGATCGAGATGGATTTCTATGGCGGTTTCAAGAACAAGTTCACGGTCGGTGGCCAGGACATCAACTATGACGTTGGCGTGCTCGAGTACTACTATCCGGGCGGCTACACGGCCACGCGCCCGTACACGACCGAGCTGTACGCCGGCATCGGATGGGGTCCGGTATTCCTGAAGTACTCGCATGCGGTGACCAACCTCTTCGGGTTTGCCGATAGCAAGAACAGCTACTACATCGATCTGTCGGCCAATGTGCCGCTGAATGTGTGGGACCTGACGCTGAACGCGCATGTGGGTTATCAGGGCGTGCAGCACTTCAGCGATGCGTCATACACCGACTGGAAGATCGGCCTGACGAAAGACCTGGGCAAGGGTTTCTCGCTGTCTGTCGCGTATATCGGTACCGATGCAAACAAGACCGTCTACACGAATACGCGCGGCCGCTATCTGGGCAAGTCGACGGCATTCGCATCGATCACGAAGACGTTCTGATTCCCGGCGCTTTCTCCCCCTTTTTCCACTTATGGGAGAGGGGGGCGCCAGGGCATTTTCTGCCGATTCACTGTCTTTACGCATTCTTGACATCCGGCTTGCCAAACGCTGCATCAAATTGATGCCGGGCTCCCTAGCATTGAACGCATCTTCAACAGACGATCCGCCCCGCGCGGATCTTCGCTTCATGCGACAGTCATCGAGTCTCGCCGTGGCGTTTGCATCGGTTCCGCGACGCCGTGCCATTCCCCAGGATCAATGGATCCGTCTGCGCCTGGCCGTATCGTCGGCGCAGGTGTTTGCGCTGCGCCAGACGATGCATCGCGCGATCGGCAACATGGCGCGCATCTACGTGGTGGAAGTCGACCATCGCAACGGCGAGACCACGCTGCATGTGGAAGTGGAACGTGCCGATCGTGATGCCGCGATGCACGCGATCATGGAGGCGCTGCCTGCCGCGGAGTTCGGCGTGGCCTCGGTGCTCGGAGACGATCATGGCGCGCATTGACACGCAGCGTGGTGTCTTTGCGGATGGCCTGTGGCTGCCGATGGTTACCCCGCTGCGCAAAGACCAGGTGGACCTCGACGCGGCACAGCGGCTGGCATCGCATTACGCGGCGGCGGGCGTCGATGGCCTGATCGTTCTTGGCACGACGGGCGAGGGCGGTCTGCTGACCGACGCCGAACGCTTCATGCTGGCGGCCGCGGTACTCGAAGCTGTGGACGGCACACTGCCGGTCATGGCGGGCGTGGGCGGTGTAGCCACGCATGCGGTATGCGATCAGGTGCGCAAGCTCGACCGCCTGCCTTTGGCCGGCTATCTGGTGCCACCGCCGTACTACCTGCGCGTATCGGACGAAGGCATCACCTGGCACATGCGCAGCGTGGCCGCCCAGACCGGCAGGCCGCTGATGCTCTACAACGTGCCCCGGCGCACAGGCTGCACGATTTCGCCCGAACTGGCGTGGCGGCTCGCGTCCCATCCGCAAATCGTCGCCATCAAGGAATGCGATGTGGCGGGCATGCGGACTCTGGCCATGCAGGACCTGATCGGCGTGTATTGCGGCGACGATGCGTCGATGCTCGACCATCTGTTGCGGGGCGGCCAAGGCATCGTGCCCGCCGCCGCCCACGTGCGGCCAGACCTGTTCATCCGCCTGCTGCACTATGCGCGTACCGGCCGCGATGAAGCGGCCCGCGCGCTGTTCCGCCAGTTGTCGCCGCTGATCGGCCTGATGTTCGCCGAGCCGAATCCCGCTCCGGTCAAGGCCGCCCTGTCGCTTTGCGGTATGACCACGGCCGAGGTGCGCCGGCCGCTGACACCGGCGTCAAAGGCACTTGTCGCCCAGATCGAGGCGGTGCTGGCCTTGCTGCCTCCGATGCTGACAGCGGAAGCGGCCTGAAACTCCGCGGACAATGCACGTTCCAACGGCAACCGGTAAAATGCCGGATTGCTTAAAAAATGTGCATCATGTCACGTGAATGGAATGCTAGCGTCACGGTTGCCGCCGTCATCGAACGGGGTGGCCGTTTCCTGCTGGTGGAAGAGGAAACCGCGGATGGCCTGCGCTTCAACCAGCCCGCGGGTCACCTGGAGCCGGGTGAAAGCCTGATCTGCGCCGTCATCCGCGAAACGCTGGAAGAAACCGCGCACACGTTCGAACCGCGTGCGCTGCTTGGCTGCTATATGAGCCGGGGCCGTTCGTCGCGCGACGGCGGCGATACCACCTACATCCGCTTTGCCTTTACCGGCGATCTCGGTTCGCTCGACTCGGGCCGTCAACTCGATACCGGCATCGTGCGTACCGTGTGGATGACGGCCGAGGAGTTGCGCGCCTGCATCGGCCAGCATCGTTCACCGCTGGTGATGGTCTGCGTCGACGATTACCTGGCCGGCAAGCGTTTTGCGCTGGACGTGCTGCACGCGCATCCCACCGCTATCGGCAACCCCGCCGCGACGGTATCGGGCGCGGCGCCGGGAGTGGCATCGTGAGCGGCAAGCGAGTGGTGGTAGGCATGTCGGGCGGCGTCGATTCGTCGGTCACGGCCTGGCTGCTCAAGCAGCAGGGGTATGAAGTCATCGGCCTGTTCATGAAGAACTGGGAAGACGATGACGACAGCGAGTATTGCTCCACGCGCCAGGACTGGCTCGACGTGGCGTCGGTGGCCGACGTCATCGGCGTCGATGTGGAAGCCGTCAACTTCGCGGCCGAATACAAGGACCGCGTGTTCGCCGATTTCCTGCGCGAATACTCGGCGGGCCGCACGCCCAACCCGGACGTGCTCTGCAATGCCGAGATCAAGTTCAAAGCCTTTCTGGACCACGCGATGTCCCTGGGCGCGGATCTGATCGCCACGGGTCACTATGCGCGCGTGCGTCAGGCATCCAGCGGCAAGTTCGAGCTGCTGAAGGCATTCGACCACACCAAGGACCAGAGCTACTTCCTGCACCGGCTGAACCAGGCGCAGCTATCGCGCACGATGTTCCCGCTTGGCGAGATTCCGAAGACCCGTGTGCGCGAAATCGCCGCGGACATCGGCCTGCCGAACGCCAAGAAGAAGGACTCCACGGGTATCTGCTTCATCGGCGAACGTCCGTTCCGGGACTTCCTGAACCGCTACCTGCCGACCAAGCCGGGTCCGATGATGACCGACGAAGGCAAGGTCGTCGGCGAACATATCGGCCTGGCGTTCTACACGCTGGGCCAGCGCAAGGGCATCGGCCTGGGCGGCAGCAGGGACGGCAGCGGCGACGCGTGGTACGTGGCGCGCAAGGACATGGCCGCGAACACGCTCTACGTCGTGCAGGGCCACGATCACCCGTGGCTGCTGAAGCCGGAACTCGACGCGGCGGATTTGTCGTGGGTGGCCGGCGAACCGCCAACTACCGGTGCGACGATGGCTGCGAAGACGCGCTATCGGCAGAGCGATGCGGCTTGCACGGTCCTGAAGGCCGAGGGCGATGCGTTGAGGCTGTCGTTCGCGGAAGCGCAGTGGGCCGTGACACCGGGACAATCCGCCGTGCTGTATGACGGGGAGATTTGTCTGGGCGGGGGGATTATTCAGTAAGTTGAAAAGGGGCCAATGGCCCCTTTTTGCTTTGGCTTACTGCGCGCATCGCGCAGACAGTATGTGTCAGAGCGATGGCGGAATTCGCCGGCAGGTCAGGCCTTCGGCGGTTCCGTGTCGATAAACGACTGGCGCTTCTCGATCTTGTCCTGGAAGGCCACCAGGTTGGCATACTGGTCGCGCCAGGCGATGTCCGGGAAGCGGAAGTCCAGATAGGCCAGCGCGCAGCCGACGGATACGTCAGCCAGCGTGTAGTGGATGCCGGTGCACCACGGCTTGTCGGCCAGGCCCTTCGACATCGCAGCCAGGGCGGCGTCGATCTTGCCGCGCTGGCGTGCTACCCAGCTTTCGCTGCGCTCGGCCGGTTGGCGTTGCGTGCCTTCCAGGCGTACCAGCAGTGCCGCGTCGAGCAGGCCATCGGCAAGCGCTTCCCAGCAGCGCACTTCCAGCCGTTCGCGCCCGCCTTGCGGAATCAGGCGGCTCACCGGCGACAGCGTGTCGGCGTATTCGGCAATCACGCGCGAATCGAAGACCGCGCCGCCGTCTTCCATGATCAGGCACGGCACCTTGCCGAGCGGGTTGAACTGACCAATGGTGGTGTCGGGCGACCAGACGTTCTCCTCGATCATCTGGTAGTCGATCTTCTTCTCCGCCAGCACCACGCGCACCTTGCGCGCATACGGGCTGGTCTGGGACGCATACAGCTTCATGTTCTCCCCTTGAGCTTGTTATGAAGTGCATCGGCGCTCTTTGGCACGTGGTGCGCTGGCAGGCGCGGCGGCGTGCCCGATGAACTTCATAACAGGCTAATGGATGAGCGAGCGCGAGTATACATGCGGAGTGACGGGAATGCGGCGCCAATGCGGCCTTGCGCACGCTGGTGGCCGGAACTGTGGAGGGGAGCCGCACAGCGCCTTGGTGCGATGGTAAAATCCCGCGTTGCGCGTTTGGCGGCCGCTGTGCGTGGCCACGCCGGACCGGCCCTGCATGGGCGGGTTGGGCGGCGCATCCGCCGCTTCGAGGCGCCCAAGATGGCGCTTGTTTTGGTCGCTATCCGTCCGGTTCCGCGCCCCCGCCCGAACCTTCCGATATCTCTTTTCTCCCGGTTGCCAGCATGTCCACGTCTTCCCTTTCGCCGCTCACCGCCCTGTCTCCCATCGATGGCCGCTATGCCGCCAAGGCCGATGCATTGCGTGAATGGCTGTCCGAAGCGGCCTTCATGCGCAACCGCGTCAAGGTGGAAGTGAACTGGCTGATCGCGCTGGCCCAGGCAGGCCTGCCCGATGTGCCGAAGTTCTCGGCCGCTTCGGAGGCGAAGCTGCAGTCGCTGGTGGACAACTTCACCGAAGACCACGCGGCCCGCATCAAGGAAATCGAAGCCGTCACGAACCATGACGTGAAGGCCGTCGAATACTGGCTCAAGGAGCAGGTCAAGGGGAACGCCGAGCTGGAAGCCGCCAGCGAGTTCATCCACTTTGCCTGCACCTCGGAAGATATCAACAACACGTCGCACGGCATGATGCTCAAGGGCGCCCGTGACGGCGTGATCGTGCCGGCGCTCAAGCGCGTGCAGGCCCGCCTGGTGGAACTGGCCAAGCTCAACGCCACGCAGCCGATGTTGTCGCGCACGCATGGCCAGCCGGCCAGCCCGACCACGCTGGGCAAGGAAATTGCCAACGTGGCGGCCCGCCTGGCACGCGCCATCGAGCGCGTCGAGCGCGTGGAACTGCTGGGCAAGATGAATGGCGCGGTGGGTAACTACAACGCACATCTGTCGGCCTACCCGTCGTTCGACTGGGAGTCGTTCTCGAAGCAGGTGATCGAGCAGCGCCTGGGCCTGACGTTCAACCCGTACACCATCCAGATCGAGCCGCACGACTACATGGCCGAGCTGTTCGATGCCATCGCGCGCGCCAACACGATCCTGCTGGACCTGAACCGCGACGTGTGGGGCTATATCGCGCTGGGTTACTTCAAGCAGAAAACCAAGGCGGGCGAAATCGGATCTTCGACGATGCCGCACAAGGTCAACCCGATCGACTTCGAGAATTCGGAAGGCAACGTTGGCCTGGCCAATGCCGTGCTGCGCCACCTGTCGGAAAAGCTGCCGGTCTCGCGCTGGCAGCGTGACCTGACCGATTCCACCGTGCTGCGCAACATGGGCGTGGCCTTTGGTTACAGCCTGCTGGCCTACGAGGCCTGCCTGCGCGGTCTGGGCAAGCTGGAAACCAACCCCGAACGCCTGAACGACGACCTGGACAACTGCTGGGAAGTGCTGGCCGAGCCGGTGCAGACCGTGATGCGCCGCTTTGGCGTGCCCAACCCGTACGAGCAGCTCAAGGAACTGACCCGCGGCAAGGGCATTTCGCGCGAGGCGCTGCAGACGTTCGTGCAAGGCCTGGCGATTCCCGACGACGCCAAGAAGCTGCTGCTGGAAATGACGCCGGGCAGCTACATCGGCAAGGCCGTGGAACTGGCCAATCGCATCTGACGGCGACTATCGAAACCGCCGACGGCGCCGCGCAAGTGGCGCCGGTGCAACAAGGGCTGACCTTCGGGTCGGCCTTTTTTATTTTTCACGCAGGTTTCGAAAGAAGTTACCCGACTGATACCTGGAGCCAGTGCCATACCGGCGCCAGCCGCGCTACGATCGGTTCCCGTGCGGAGGGTGCGACACGTCGACACATCAAATGATTTGAACAACTTCATGAAGTTCGGCGCTTCCAAGCCGATGCCGGTCACCTAATAATGCAAGAATTGTCGGCGAATGACCGGACCGGTACAGCAACCGTGCAGGCACGCCGCCGCTGCATCAGAATAAACAACAAAGATCGAAGGGATTGATTGAGATGGGCTACCAAGCATCCAGGCCGGGGGGCCAGGCGACGTACACCGCCACGGCCATCGGGCTGCACTGGCTGATCGCATTCGGCATCTTTGCGGCGTTCGGCCTTGGCCTGTACATGACGGGCATTCCCGGCCTGACGCCAACCAAGCTCAAGCTGTTCTCGTGGCACAAGTGGCTGGGCGTGACGATCTTCATCGTGGCCGTGCTGCGCGTGATCTGGCGCGCCACCCACGCCGCGCCGGCCGTGGCGCCGGGCACTCCGGCCTGGCAGGCCAAGGCCGCCGCCGCCGCGCACCATCTGCTTTACGTGCTGATCCTGATCGTGCCGATCACCGGCTATCTCTACAGTTCGGCGGCGGGCGTGCCCGTGGTGTACCTGGGTCTGTGGAAGCTGCCGCCGCTGATCGAGGCCAGTGACACGCTCAAGCCGATCCTGAAGTTTGCCCACGTCTGGCTGAACTACTTCATGGCGACGATCGTCGTGATCCATGCCGCCGCCGCCATCAAGCATCAGGTGATCGATCGCGATGGCACGCTGGGCCGCATGATCCCGTTCCTGCGCTAAGCCGCAGCCGTTACCCAACCGCATTGCCCGACCAACCGGCCGCGATGGCCAGTCACCACTGGAGTCTCAGATGAAACGCATGACCCGTCCCGGCACGATGTTCGTGGCCGCCGCGCTGGCCACCGCCGGCCTGGCTGCCAACCTGGCGTGGGCGCAGATCGATGCCGCAAAGAGCTCGGTCACGGCCACTGCCAAGCAGATCGGTGTGCCGATGGAAGGCAAGTTCAAGAAGTTCGATGCAACCCTCGACTTCGATCCGGCCAAGCTGGCCACGTCGTCGGCCAAGGTCGAGATCGACGTGGCGACCTTCGAGATCGGCGATGCCGAGACCACGAAGGAAGTGAAGGGCAAGGACTGGTTCGACGCAGGCAAGTATCCGAAGGCCGTATTCCAGTCGACCAGCATCAAGGCCGGTGCCGCCGGCAAGTACGACGTGGCCGGCAAGCTGACCATCAAGGGCAAGACAGTCGACGTCACCGTGCCTGCCACGTACAAGCAGGAAAACGGCAGCCAGGTGTTTGACGGCGTGCTGCCCATCAAGCGCACCACGTTCAATATCGGCGACGGCGAGTGGAAGGACACTTCCGTCGTGGCCGACGATGTCCAGATCAAGTTTCATATCGTGACCCCGGCAAAGAAGGGCTGAAGCAGGATCCGTCCCGCTCACAGCTCCTTGGCCGATTTTTACTGACCTTCCTCTCCAACTTCTTGACGGGAGACTCAACATGCAAATGCGCACCCTGATCGCCGCTGTTGCGGCAGCATCCGCCACCTTCGCCGCCGGTACCGCGATGGCCACGGCCAGCACGTACAACATCGACCCGACGCACACGTACCCGAGCTTCGAGGCCGACCACCTGGGCGGCCTGTCGAAGTGGCGCGGCAAGTTCGACAAGTCCAGCGGCGTGGTGACGCTGGATCGTACCGCCAAGGCCGGTACCGTCGATATCAAGATCGATGCCGCTTCGATCGACTTCGGCAACAACAAGCTCAACGAGCACGCCAAGGGCCCGGAAATGTTCGACGTGCAGGCCTTCCCGGATGCCACGTACAAGGGCAAGTTCTCGAAGTTCAATGGCGATGTGCCGACCGAAGTGGATGGCGTGCTGACGCTGCGCGGCGTGTCGAAGCCGGTCAAGCTCCAGATCAAGGAGTTCAAGTGCATCCAGCACCCGATGCTCAAGCGTGAAGCCTGCGGCGCCGACGCCGTGGCCCAGTTCAACCGTGCCGACTTTGGCATCGACTACGGCGCGAAGTACGGCTTCAAGCAGGACGTGAATCTGGCGATCCAGGTGGAAGCCGTCAAGGCCGACTGATCACGCCACGACAGGTTGACTGGCGCTGATGTCGCCAGTGGAGAAAATGTTATTTCTCCAATACAAAGTTGAAAAATGAGCCAGCGTTGTCGCTGGCTCATTTTTTTTGACCTTTGCATACCCCCCTTCACGCTGCGGGTGCACTGTTGTACGGTTCAGAATTGCCACAGTACAATGGTTCGCCGCAGTCCCACCCTCAGGGGCGCCGCCGCCCCGGAGTACACCGGCTGGTGCGTGCGCCCCGCAACAGGTCACGCGCATCGATATGAGCATTGGCTGCATTCCCTGAGTGGTAGTTTCGCCGCAAGACCCTTGCCTTGAGCTGTACCCGGCCGACGCCCGCTGGCGCCGTGTCCCGCAGCGTTTCTCGGATTTCCCTGGCGCGATACCGTGTACTCCAAAACGCAAATCGATCCGGTAGTTAGCTTCCGCAACTCGCAGGGCGAGCAGGTGCGGGGCACGATCATCAATCTCCAGCGCAAGTCGCTGGTGATGGAAATCTACAATCCCTACTCGATTGTCCAGGTCAGCGAAGTATTGAGCGAGCTGAGCGTGCGCATGGGCGCCAAGAACGCTTACCTGGGCAAGGCGGTGGTCATGAGCCTCGTGAACACGGGCCTGACCGCGGTGGTGTCGCTGACGCTGATCGACGAGTGGCGCGAACTGACGGACGTGAACGATGCACCGAAATCGGTGGCTCGCGAAGCCGAAATGTTCGTGCAGGATTGGGACACGCGTTTCAATATTCGCCGCGATTATCAGATCGTGGTCAACGAAATGCGCGCATTCCTGTCGGAAGTCTCGCGTTGGGTGGAGCAGGTGGACCTGACCGAATCGCTGCCGAAAAAGGAAGGCCGGCTGCGCGAGGACGTGTTCTACGAACTGGCCACGCCGTTGATGGGCAAGGTCAAGACCTATCTTGACTGGCTGGAGGACGAGGCCCAGCGCGTGGACCCGGAACTCGCACCGGTGCATCGCACCTATGCCCAGGCTGCCTTGCATCCGCTGCTGCTGCGCGCCCCATTCGTATATCGCACATTCACCAAGCCGCTCGGATACGCAGGCGACTACGAGATGGTGAACCAGATCCTGAGCGATCCGCAGCAGGGTCCCACCACCTACTTCCAGATCGTCAATACCGCGTTCCTGAAGGCGGCGGTCGCCACCGCGCACCGCAACCGCATCGACCTGCTGGTGGACTTCCTGACCCGGCAGGCCGAACGCGCGCGCGCCGAAGGACGGCAGTTCCGCCTGCTCAACGTGGGCTGCGGGCCGGCGTTCGAGATCCAGCGGTTCGTGCGTGAATATCCGAATCCGGAGCTGCTGTCGTTCCAGCTGATCGACTTCAGCGATGAAACGCTCGGATACACACGCGCTTCGGTGGAACGCTCCGCCGCGGGCGCGGGCCGCAAGGTGTCGGTCGAGATGGTGCACCAGTCGGTGCACGACCTTCTCAAGCGGCGCATTTCCATGGAAGACCCAAGCCTGCGCGAATTCGATGCCGTCTACTGCGCGGGCCTGTTCGACTATCTGTCCGACAAGGTGTGCTCACGGCTGCTGCAATATTTTGCGTCGCGCTCTAAGCCGGGCGGACAGTTGCTGGTTACCAATGTCCACTCCGACAATCCCGAAAAATTCGGGATGGAGCATCTGCTGGAGTGGTACCTGATCTATCGCGACGAGGCCGGGATGTCCTCGCTTTTGCCGGAGAACTCGCATGCCCACCGACTCTATGTCGATGAAACCGGCGTCAATGTCTTCGCCGAAGCCACTATCAGCTGAGGTGGTCGACGAAGAAGAGGCGGCGCCACCCGCCAAGGTCATGAGTTCCAACCAGCTTTACGCCGGTTACCAGTCCGAGCTGGCCGACTTTCGCCTGGCGTTCAGCCGGGGCGGCGCGTACACGGCCATCGCACTGGTGATGCTCGGCGTCGGACTCGACTACGGCCAGTATCCGCATTTCCAGGTGCCGTTCGCGATCGCGCGCGTTGTGGTGTCGTTGATGATCGCGGGCGTGGTGGTGGCGCTGTACAGCCAGGCTGGCCGACGCTTTGCGCCGTGGCTGACCATGACATGGCTGTTGCTGCCACAGATCATGATCGCGTGGATGATCTCCCGCACGGAAGGCGTGGAGTCGCCTTACTACGTGGGCCTGAACCTGGCGATCTTTGCCTCGGGTATCGCGCTGCCGTTCGGACTCTGGCAGAACCTGGTATTCGGCATCCTGTCGTACGTGCTCTACGCCGCGGCGTGCCTGCTGCACCCTGGCGGTGTCGAGCCGATGGGTACGTTCATCGTCAATTCACTCTTCCTGCTGTTTGCCGCGGCGGCCAGTGGCGTGTACACGTTCTTCAATGAACGCGCGCGCTTCATGCTGTTCCGGTTGAAGGCCGAGGTGGCGGACAAGAATACCGAGCTGGAAGTCATCAACCGCAAGCTCGTCGATATCAAGGGGCAGATGCTGCAGCAGGAAAAAATGGCTGCCATCGGTACGCTGGCCGCTGGTCTCCTGCACGAGGTCAATAACCCGGTGAACTTCTGTCTGATGGCCATCGAGGTGGCGATGGAGGAGCCGGCGGCCAAGTCCGAGCCGATGCTCGAGGAATGCCTGGTCGATGCCAAGCAGGGCATGCAGCGCATCCAGCATATCGTGTCGGACCTGAAGACCTTTGCTTACCGCAAGCCTGGCGCCGAGGTGGAAGGCACGCCGTTCCTGTTCGAAAAGGCGCTCGATTCCTCGCAGCGGTTGACCGCGCACGAGTTGCGCGGCGTGAAGATGACGCGCGAAATGCCCGACGACACCCTGGTGATGGGCGACGAAGCGGCCATCATCGGCGTGCTGATCAACCTGTTCTCGAATGCCGCGCTGGCCATGCGCAAGGTTGGCACCAAGGATCCGGCCATCCACACCACGGTGCGCTGGCAGGACAAGCGCCTGCACGTGACGGTCAAGGACAACGGCCCCGGTATTGCCGCCGAGCACCTGGCCCGCGTGTTCGAACCGTTCTTCACCACACGTGAAGTGGGGCAGGGGCTGGGTCTGGGACTGTCGATCAGCTACGCGGTGATCGAGCGGCACGGCGGCGTGCTGTTCGCCGAAAGCGAAGTCGGTCATTGGGCCGCCTTCAGTTTCGACCTGCCGCGCGCGGAGTGACGCTGTGATGACGGATACCACGCAGACGCGCCCTACCATCCTCTACGTCGATGACGAGGAGATGGCGTGCAAGTATTTCGCGCGAGCGGTCGGTAGTGAATACGAAGTGCTGTCGGCCACTGGCGCCGACGAGGCAGTGGCCATTCTGCGCGCGCATCAGGCGCGGATTTCGGTGCTGGTCACGGACTTCCGGATGCCTGGCCGCGATGGCGGCGATCTGCTGCGGCAGGTAGCGCAGGAATATCCGCAGATCGTGCGCATCCTGGTCACGGCCTATGCGGACAAGGACATGCTGCTGGAGACGGTCAATAGCGGCGAGGTGTTCCGCATCCTCGAAAAGCCGATTGGCGTGGCCGATGTGCGCGAAATTCTGCGCCTGGCGGGCGAGCGCTATCGCGAGCGCGCGGTGCGCCAGCAGCGGCTGATGGCCATCGACGAAACGCTGGCGTTTCTGGCGCATGAACTGAACACGCCGCTGGCGGCCATCGCCAATTTCGCGCTCGGTATCGGGTCGCGGGTCGATGGCGAGTACAGCGAACAGCGCCAGCAGGAAATCGGTCGCGCGGCCAGTGCCATGCATGACAACGCCCAGTATTGCCTGGCGGTGCTGTCATCGTTCCTGCAATCGG
This sequence comes from Cupriavidus sp. 291-E7, assembly GCF_057798835.1. NCBI lineage: Bacteria > Pseudomonadati > Pseudomonadota > Betaproteobacteria > Burkholderiales > Burkholderiaceae > Cupriavidus > Cupriavidus sp. 291-E7. The sequence continues at coordinate 3,030 of NZ_JBYOJV010000016.1, read as the reverse complement.
TGCGCAGCAGTGCCGGCGGCGCGGCGCCAAAGCGCGGCGCCGGACAGGAAGTGAGTGCGGGCGCCCTCGTGGCATCCCTGCTGGATACCTATCCATTTGCCGACAATCAGCGTAGCTGGGTGCAAGTGGAGCTAGAGGGCGATTTTCCGGTGCCCACGCTGCCCAATTGCGTGGCGCTGGTGCTGTCGTCGGTCATGAGCAACGCCTTGCGCGCGCTGGCCGATGTGGGCGACCCGTCGCTGCGCTTTGTGGTGGTGGCGGGCGAGCACCCCGAAATACGCATTGCCGACAACGGACCCGGCATTCCGCCCGAGATCATGGGCCGACTGCTGGTGGACCCCGTGACCACCCATGCATCCGCGGGCGGCAGCGGCATGGGCATGATTTTCTGCAATCGCGTGATGCAGTCGTTTGGCGGCGGCATTCGCATTGCGTCGGCATCTGGTGCCGGCACCACCGTTACCCTCGATTTCCCCAATTTCAAGAATCGTATGCACAGGAGTGACCGATGAGCGAACCGAATACTACGCAGGCACCCCCGGCGATTCTGTTCGTCGACGACGAAGCGACTGCGGTCAAATATTTCCAGCGTGCCATTGGCCAGCTTGCGCCGGTGGTGACCGGCCAATCCGTGGAAGAGGGCAAGACCCTGCTCGACGCCCACGCCGACAGCCTGGCCGTGCTGGTTTCCGACCAGCGCATGCCGGGCGAGTACGGCAATGAATTGCTGCGGTATGCGCGCGAGCGTTATCCGCATATCGTGCGGATTCTGACCACGGCCTATTCGGAACTCGACCAGACCGTCGAGGCTGTGAACCAGGGACAGATCCATCGCTATATCAAGAAGCCGTGGGACATCACCGCGCTGCGCATGGAGCTGAAGCAGGCGCTGGAAATGTCCGGGCTGCGCAGGGAGCGCGATCAGCTGGTACGAGAAAAGCTGATGGTGCTGCAGAAGCAGACCGTGGCCACGCGAGTGGGCATGGTCCATGCGATATGCGCCAGCCTGATCGGTCCCGGCCGCTTCCAGCCGGTGGACACATATCTGTTCGGCACGTCGCTCGCGGGCGCGAAAAACGCCGAGCCGGACTGGCAGCGTCTGGACTATGCCGATCTGGTGGGTGCCGAGAGCAAGCGCAGCGGATCGTTTGGCCACGCGGTGAGCACGAAGCTGGCCACGCTGCGTGCGTCGGGCCGAGGCGCGGGCGATGCGGCGGCCGTTCTGGCGGAAACGCTGGGAGCGGCGGTGCGACGCGACGGCGATGTCATCACGTGGAACTCGCTCGCCACGCTTAACGAGTTTGTGTCCCGGCCAGTGGCCGAAGACGTTTCGGTCGAACATGCCGGATGGCTGGCGGCATTGCTGTGGCTCGAAGAGGCGGGCGGGGCGCTGCAGTTGGTGCGTGAAGGCGATGCCATCATCGCGCGTGCCGGTACCCGCAACGAATCGTTCTCCTCGGACCGTCTGGCAATCTGGATCGAGCAACTGACGGAAGCATAGGGTTGCTTTCTCCCCGGCTGCGCGATTCAGGGGGAGAGCCAGCAAGGCACCGAGGCACCAAAAAAAGGCACCCGAAGTGAACGGACCCCGTAAAGTTGGACGGGTAACTTAGGCCGCCAAGGGCTGAGTTCTGTACTTCACGGGACTCAGCCCTTTTAGTTTGAGCTTGATGCGGTCGTGATTGTAGTAGTGAATGTATTGGCGCAGGCCTTGCTGTAGCTCCTCGACGCTGGCGAACTTGTTCAGGTAGAAGAACTCGGACTTCAGGGTCCCGAAGAAGCTTTCCATAACGGCGTTGTCAAGGCAATTGCCCTTGCGTGACATGCTGGGACGGATATTGCGCTGCTTGAGCATCCGCTGGTAGGCCGGCATCTGGTACTGCCAGCCTTGGTCGGAATGCAGGACCGGCCGGTCCTGCGGACATAGGCGCCGGAACGCTTTCTTCAGCATGCTGCTCACCATCTCGAAGGCCGGCCTGTGGGCGGTCTCGTAGGCGATGATTTCGCCGTTATACAGGTCCAGCACCGGGGAGAGGTACAGTTTCTCGCCAGCCACGTTGAATTCGGTCACGTCGGTTACCCACTTCTGATTCGGACGCCTGGCCCGGAACTGCCGTTGCAGAACGTTGGGCGCGACACGGCCTACCGTGCCCTTGTAGGATCGGTATTTCTTTGGCCGTACCAACGACTTCAGTCCCATCTCGCTCATGAGGCGCTGGACCGTCTTGTGGTTGACGATCATGCCGCTTTGCCGGATTGCTGCTGTGATGCGGCGGTAGCCATAACGGCCCATGTGTCGGTCGAAGAGGTCGCGAATGCGCGCTTTCAGGCCCGCATACTTGTCTTGGGCCTGGAGCACCGCCTGCTGGTAGTAAAACGTGCTGCGCGCCAGCCCCGCCGCCTTCAGTAAGCCGACCAATGGATACTGCTGCCTCAGCTCAAGCACTATTTGCGCTTTTTGGGTTGCGCAGATGTCTTGTTCGCTTGAACCAAGGCGTCGAGCTTTTTTAGATACGCCACCTCCGCGCGCAGGTTCTCGATCTCCTTGAGCAAGTCCTTGCGGGAGCGCTCGTCGTCGGGGACTGGGGTGTCGGTTGCAGGCTTGCGAGGCGTGGCTTGTGGCATCGTCTTGGGGCGCCCGCGAGGTCGGGGCGACAGGGCATCCATACCGCCACTATGATAGCGGCGCTCCCAGACCCCAATGCAGCCAGGGCTGCGAATGTCGAACAAAGCGGCCGTCTGTCCGATCGACAAACCATCTCGCCACATGCGCCGCAGCACCGCCAATCTGAATTCGGCGCTGTAGTGGCTGAATTTTTTGCGCAGCCCGTCTCGGCCATGCTGTCGGTAGCTGGCCACCCAACGCTCCACCAGACTATGGCCAATACCATGCTCGGCTGCGATTGCGTTGAAGCCGGCTCGACCGGCCAGGTACTGCCTTACCACTCTGAGCTTGAATTGCTCATCGTACTTCGCCATGAAAAACACCCCAAAGGTTGGATGGATGTCCAACTTCTGGGGTGCAGTTCA
>NZ_JBYOJV010000015.1:0-171375 GCF_057798835.1 Cupriavidus sp. 291-E7 | reverse complement strand
ATGGCAAAGGAAAAGTTCGAGCGGACCAAGCCGCACGTGAACGTAGGTACGATTGGTCACGTTGACCACGGCAAGACGACGCTGACGGCAGCGATTGCCACGGTGCTGGCTGCGAAGTTCGGCGGCGCCGCCAAGAAGTACGACGAGATCGACGCAGCGCCGGAAGAAAAGGCACGCGGTATCACGATCAACACCGCGCACGTGGAATACGAAACGGCTAACCGCCACTACGCCCACGTTGACTGCCCGGGCCACGCTGACTATGTGAAGAACATGATCACGGGCGCTGCGCAGATGGACGGCGCAATCCTGGTGTGCTCGGCCGCTGACGGCCCGATGCCGCAAACGCGCGAGCACATCCTGCTGGCCCGTCAGGTTGGCGTGCCTTACATCATCGTGTTCCTGAACAAGTGCGACATGGTGGACGACGCCGAGCTGCTCGAGCTGGTGGAAATGGAAGTGCGCGAGCTGCTGTCGAAGTACGACTTCCCGGGCGACGACACGCCGATCATCAAGGGTTCGGCCAAGCTGGCGCTGGAAGGCGACAAGGGCGAGCTGGGTGAAGTGGCAATCATGAACCTGGCCGACGCGCTGGACACGTACATCCCGACGCCGGAGCGCGCTGTGGACGGTACGTTCCTGATGCCGGTGGAAGACGTGTTCTCGATCTCGGGCCGCGGTACCGTGGTGACCGGTCGTATCGAGCGTGGCGTGGTGAAGGTCGGTGAAGAAATCGAAATCGTGGGTATCCGCCCGACGGTGAAGACGACTTGCACGGGCGTGGAAATGTTCCGCAAGCTGCTGGACCAAGGTCAAGCTGGCGACAACGTGGGTCTGCTGCTGCGCGGCACGAAGCGCGAAGACGTGGAGCGTGGTCAAGTTCTGTGCAAGCCGGGCTCGATCAAGCCGCACACCCACTTCACTGGTGAGGTGTACATTCTGTCGAAGGACGAAGGTGGTCGTCACACGCCGTTCTTCAACAACTACCGCCCGCAGTTCTACTTCCGTACGACCGACGTGACTGGCTCGATCGAGCTGCCGAAGGACAAGGAAATGGTCATGCCGGGTGACAACGTGTCGATCACCGTCAAGCTGATCGCCCCGATCGCCATGGAAGAAGGTCTGCGCTTCGCAATCCGCGAAGGCGGCCGTACCGTCGGCGCCGGCGTTGTGGCAAAGATCCTCGACTAAGCAACCTTCCGGGGGCATGTCTTCGGGCATGTCCCCTATAATCCGGGCTCACTGCCCATCGCTCTTTTAAGGAACAATCATGCAGAACCAGAAGATCCGTATCCGCCTGAAGGCTTTCGACTATCGCCTGATCGACCAGTCGGCCGCCGAAATCGTGGATACCGCCAAGCGCACCGGCGCGATCGTCAAGGGTCCCGTGCCCCTGCCGACCCGCATCCAGCGCTTTGACATCCTGCGTTCGCCGCACGTCAACAAGACCAGCCGCGATCAGTTCGAGATCCGCACTCACCAGCGCCTGATGGACATCGTCGATCCGACGGACAAGACCGTCGACGCGCTGATGAAGCTCGACCTGCCGGCAGGCGTGGACGTCGAGATCAAGGTGTAAATATGTTTTGGGCCGCCCCGGCGGTCTGATACAGCAAAACGGCGAACTTCGGTTCGCCGTTTTTGTTTTGGAGGCGCCTTGCGCCGTTCAGCATCGCCCGCGCCGCCGCAAGGTCTCGGCCGGGCATTCTCCAAATGCGCGGCGATACTCGGCGCTGAATCGTCCCAGGTGTGCGAATCCCCAGCGTAAAGCGGCTGCCGTGACCGACGACAGCGTGGCGTCGCTGAGCAGGTCTTGGCGAACCCGCTCCAGACGCACCGTGCGCAGATAAGCCATCGGGCTCAGGCCGCGATGCTCGCGGAATCCCGCGTACAGGCTACGCAGGCTCACCCCCGCCATCTCCGCCAGCCAAGCCGGCGTTAGCGCGGCATCGGCGTGTGCGTGGATATATTCCTCGACTACTTTCACATGCCGTGGCGCCAGCGGCTTGCCATGCTGGCGCAGCGTGTCCGACAGGCTGTGCGGCTGCGATGTCAGCAGCGCGCCGATCACGAGTTGCTCCAACTGGCACGCGGTCAGCGGATGGGTCGCAATCGCCGGCGCCTGGCGCAGCATCTCTGCCAGATACTGCACAAGCGCTTGCCAGCCGACCGTACGCCAGTCCATGCCGAGCTGAAATCGCAGTGGCTGATTCGGCTTGCAACCCATGTACGCGGCGCAGACGCGTTCGAGTGCGCTCCGTTCGACGCGGACGATGAGCTGGTCGTTGTCCGCGCTCCAGCGCATTCGCAACGGTTCGCTCGGCGTCAGTACCGAGGCCAGTTGCGGGTCCGAAACGATGTGCTGGCCGCCGCAATGGATATCGGCCTGGCCGGCTATCGGCATCTGCACCAGCAGGAAATCGCCAAGCGGACCCGGATCGATCGTCACGTCGCCGCCATAGGCAAGCCGGTTGAACGAGACCGATCCCAGCGGCGCGTGATGCATGCGCGCATGCAGTGACTTGCCGTGCAACGTCAGGCGATGTGGCTTGAAGACGGCGCTGACCCGCGCCCGCGTGGTATCGAGGTCGTCCGTATCGAACACCAGCCGTGCGGTGTCGTGAAGCAGGGCACCTGCCAGCGGCGCGGGGGCCGGGGCGGTGGGGGGCAGCTGCAGCATGTCTCGCTCCTGGCGAGCCGGTCCCGGCGCTGCCGCTTTGGCCGGGTTTCGCGTCCCGGCAGGGCGTGCGCGCCGCATGATCCCGGCGGATTCGCTGCTCACCACTATAGCGGATTCGCCTGCCGCCCCTCCGCGCCGCTTGAACAGCTACCCACTTTTCTGCACTAATCGGATAGCCGCTGCATTGGGCGGCTAGTTTGCTGCGGTGCGGGCCTTCCATCATGAAGACAAGGGCGAAGGCACGCACGGCGGCCATATCGACGCAACCCCTACAGGAGAAAACAGGCATGGGCCAGACCATCCAGATCGAAACCCAGGACGGCAGTTTCAGCGGCTACCTCGCCACGCCGGCATCGGGCAAAGGCCCCGGTATCGTGTTGTGTCAGGAAATCTTCGGCATCAACGCCACCATGCGGCAGGTAGCGGACTACTACGCCGAGGAAGGCTATACCGTGCTGGTGCCGGACCTGTTCTGGCGCATCGCGCCGGGGATCGAACTGACCGACCGTGGCGAGGACTTCCAGCGGGCGCTCGGGCTGTACCAGCAATTCGACGAAGACAAGGGTGTGCAGGATGTGGGTGCCGCGCTGACAGCACTGCGTCGCCGTCCGGAGTGCGTGGGCCAGACCGGCGTGCTCGGCTTCTGCCTGGGCGGCAAGCTGGCCTACCTGGCTGCATGCCGGTTGCCCGATGTGGCGTGCGCGGTGGGTTACTACGGCGTGGGCATCGAGCATGCGCTTGCGGAGGCCGGCAACATTCGCGGCCGGCTGGTGCTGCATGTCGCCGAGCGGGACGGTTTCTGCCCGCCGGAAGCACAGGCGCGCATCCGCCAAGCGCTGGGCGGCCAGCCGAATGTCGAGCTGTATTCGTATCCAGGCATGGACCACGCATTCGCGCGCGTTGGCGGCGAGCACTTTGACAAGGCCTCGGCGTTGATGGCCCATCAACGCTCCATCGCCGCGCTGCGCGCCGGAATGGGTCCGCACTACGACTTCTCCGCGCTGTGGGACAAACACTGCGAATACGAATTCGCCACGCGAGACGTCGATGCCACGATGGCGACGATGGTGGCCCAACCCTACGTCAACCACATTCCGACGATGACTGGCGGCGTGGGCTACCGCGAGCTCAAGCGCTTCTACCAGCACCACTTCGTGCACAGCAACCCGCCCGATACCACGTTGATCCCGCTGTCGCGCACGATCGGCGCCAGCCAGGTGGTGGACGAAATGCTGTTCTGCTTCACCCACACCTGCGAGATCGACTGGATGCTGCCGGGCGTGCCGCCCACGGGCAAGCGCGTCGAGATTCCGCTGATCGCCATCGTCAAATTCCGCGGTGACAAGCTCTACCACGAGCATATCTATTGGGACCAAGCCAGCGTGCTCGTGCAGATCGGCCTGCTCGATCCGGCGGGCTTGCCAGTGGCGGGCGTTGAAACGGCCCGCAAGCTGCTCGACGAGACGCGGCCGTCGAACACGCTGATGGCGCGATGGAGCGAAAGCGAAGGCAAGTAGCCGCGCGGCGCAATTAGGACAGGGGCGGCACGGCAGAGGCCGCCCGGCACATAAAGAGGAGACACACCATGAAGGGCTTGCAGGACAAGGTTGCCATCGTCACCGGTGGCGCCACGCTGATCGGGGCGGGCGTTGCGCGCGCCTTCGTCGAGGCGGGCACGCGCGTGGCGATTCTCGACATCGATGCAGCAGGCGGTGAGCGCGTCGCGTCTGAACTGGGACCGATGGCCATGTTCGTGCCTACGGACATCACGCAGGACGAGCAGATCCGCAGCGCCGTCACGCGGGTGGCCGAGCGTTTTGGGCGCGTCGACTTCCTGGTCAACCTGGCGTGTACCTATCTGGACGATGGCTTCCGCTCCACGCGCGCCGACTGGCTGGCCGCGCTCGACGTGAACGTGGTCTCCGGGGTGATGCTTGCCCAGGCCGTGCATCCCCGGATGCGAGAGCAGGGCGGTGGCGTCATCGTCAATTTCACCAGCATCTCGGCGCGAGTTGCCCAGACCGGGCGCTGGCTCTATCCAGTGTCGAAGGCCGCGATCACGCAATTGACGCGCAGCATGGCGATGGATCTGGCGCCCGACCGCATTCGCGTCAATTCCGTGTCGCCGGGATGGACGTGGTGCCGCCTGATGGACGAAGTGAGCGGTGGCAATCGCGCTCGTACGGACGCAGTGGCTGCGCCGTTCCATCTGCTCGGCCGGGTAGGTGAACCCGATGAAGTCGCGCAGGTCGTTCTGTTCCTGTGTTCCGACCACGCCAGCTTTGTGACCGGCGCCGACTATGCCGTCGATGGCGGCTACGCGGCGATGGGCCCCGAGCAAAACGTGCCCGCCATCGGCAAGCTCGCGGGCTGAGCCGTTCTCGAATCGCAATTACGGAGACAACCATGAGCCAACGCATTGCCATTGTCGGAGCCGGCCAGTCGGGATTGCAGATGGCGCTGGGGCTGCAGTCCCAGGGTTATCAGGTAACGCTGCTGTCCAACCGCTCACCGGACCAGATCCGCGCAGGCAAGGTCATGTCCAGCCAGTGCATGTTCGACCGCGCGCTGCAGACCGAACGTGATCTCGATCTCAATTGGTGGGACGACGACTGTCCACCGGTGGAAGGCATCGGGCTTGCCGTCCCTCATCCCGAGCAGGCTGGCATGAAAGCGATCGACTGGGCAGCGCGGCTGGACCGCCCGGCGCAGGCCGTGGACCAGCGTCTGAAAATGCCGGTGTGGATGGAGGCATTCGTAGCCCGTGGTGGCGACCTTCGGCTTGTCGACGTCGGCATCGAGGAACTCGAAGCGCTGACGCAAGAGCATGACCTGGTGCTGCTGGCCGCGGGCAAGGGCGAGATCGTCGGCCGCTTTGAACGCGACGCCGCGCGCAGTCCCTTCAGCGCGCCCCAGCGGGCGCTGGCGCTGACGTACGTCACGGGCATGACGCCCCGTACGCCGTATTCGCGGGTCTGCTTCAATCTGATTCCCGGCATTGGCGAGTATTTCGTTTTCCCCGCGCTTACGTTGTCCGGGCCTTGCGAGATCATGGTGTTCGAAGGCATTCCTGGCGGCCCGATGGATCGCTGGTCCGACGCGCGCACGCCCGAGGCGCACCTGCAAGAGAGCCTGCGCATCCTGCGGACGTGGCTGCCCTGGGAGGCGGAGCGCTGCGAGCGCGTGGCGCTGACCGATGCCAACGGCATCCTGTCTGGCCGGTTCGCGCCAACGGTGCGCAAGCCGGTGCTGACGCTGCCGTCGGGCCGGCTGGTGTTCGGCATGGCGGATGCGGTGGTGGTCAACGATCCGATCACCGGGCAGGGATCGAACAATGCGGCCAAATGCTGCAAGGTCTATCTGGATGCGATCCTGGCGCATGGCGATCGTCCTTTCGACGCCGCGTGGATGCACGACACGTTCGAGCGCTACTGGAGCTACGCCCAGGATGTCGTGGGCTGGACCAACTCGTTGTTGACGCCGCCGCCGCCGCATATCCTCGGCTTGCTGGGCGCGGCCGGCCAGTCACCGGCGCTGGCGGCGCGCATCGCCAACGGCTTCGACAACCCGCCCGACTTCTTCCCCTGGTGGACGGATCCGGCGGCGTGCCAGCAACTGATCGACCACCATCTGGCACAGGCGGCGTGACATGGAAGCGATGACCATGAAGGGCGCGGCCGCGCCGGCCAGAAACTTCGATCCGCGCGCGCTGCGGCGGGTTTGCGGACGCTTCGCGACCGGCGTGGCGATCATCGGTGTATCCGGACCGGAGGGCAGGGCGGTTGGGCTGACCGTCAACTCGTTCGCCTCGCTCTCACTGGAACCGCCGCTGATCCTGTGGAGCCTGGCGCGGCATTCGCCCAATGCAGGACTATTTGCGCCAGGGGCGGCCTTCGGCGTGAGCATCCTGCGCGCTGGCCACGGCGAACTGGCGCGCCGCTTTGCCACACCTCAGCCCGACAAGTTCGCCGGGGTGCCGCACTGGCGGTGCGCGCACGGCGTGCCATACATCGAAGACGCGCTGGCGACGTTGTCATGCCGTGTCGAGCGCGCCGATCCGCTCGGCGACCACCTGCTGATCGTCGGCGCCGTGGACGACCATGCGGCCTCCGAAGGGGAGCCCCTGGTGTTCTACGGCGGAGATTTCGTCAGCGTGGCCGCCTGAATTGCCGGCTTCGGCGGCGATCGCGCTGCCCGAAGTCGGCTTCACGTCGCTATTTCCCTGAATCCTGTTCGCGCGCGCGCGTGTCCGTGCGGAATTGGGCAAATGAACTTGCCCTTTCCAAACTAGTACGTTATATTGTAAGGCTACCCGTTTCTCCGGGTAGTGGGGACCGTTTTGGTCGGCGCAATCCTTTTAGCGCAACCCGCAATCGCACAGTTTTCGTGTATCAATCAGCCCCGGCCAATCGCAGCTGGGAATGGAGCAAACCATGAGCCTTGGCCTTGTAGGTCGCAAGGTTGGCATGACCCGTATTTTCACGGACGACGGTGATTCGATTCCCGTTACCGTGGTCGAGGTCGGCGACAACCGCGTGACGCAAATCAAGACGGACGAGACCGACGGTTATACCGCGGTTCAAGTCACCTTCGGCAGCCGACGCGCAAGCCGCGTTACCAAGCCGCTGGCGGGTCATCTCGCCAAAGCCGGCGTGGAAGCTGGTGAAATCATCAAAGAATTCCGCATCGATGCAGCCAAGGCTGCCGAACTGCAAGCTGGCGGTTCGCTGTCGGTCGACCTGTTCCAGGTCGGTCAGAAGATCGACGTGCAGGGCGTGACGATCGGTAAGGGCTACGCCGGTACCATCAAGCGCTACCACTTCGCTTCGGGTCGTGCCACCCACGGTAACTCGCGTTCGCACAACGTGCCGGGTTCCATCGGTATGGCGCAGGATCCGGGTCGCGTGTTCCCGGGTAAGCGCATGACGGGTCACCTCGGTGACGTTACCCGTACCGTGCAAAACCTCGAGATCGCCAAGATCGACGCAGAGCGCAAGCTGCTGCTGGTCAAGGGCGCCATCCCCGGTTCCAAGGGCGGCAAGGTCATCGTGACCCCGGCCGTCAAGGCCAAAGCTTAAGGAGCGCATGTAATGGAACTCAAGCTCCTCCAGGACAACGGTCAAATCGGCGCCGGCGTTGCCGCGTCGGCCGAAGTGTTCGGTCGTGATTACAACGAAGCTCTGGTTCACCAGATCGTCGTTGCCTATCAGGCGAACGCCCGTAGCGGTAACCGTAAGCAGAAGGACCGCGAAGAAGTCAAGCACACGACCAAGAAGCCGTGGCGCCAGAAGGGTACGGGCCGTGCTCGTGCCGGTATGTCGTCGTCGCCGCTGTGGCGTGGCGGTGGTCGTATCTTCCCGAATTCGCCGGAAGAGAACTTCAGCCAGAAGGTCAACAAGAAGATGTTCCGTGCCGGTATGCGCTCGATTTATTCGCAGCTCGCACGTGAAGGTCGTATCAATGTGGTGGACGGTTTCGCTGTCGACGCCCCGAAGACCAAGCTGCTGGCCGACAAGTTCAAGGCTATGGGCCTGGACTCGGTGCTGATCATTACCGACAGCCTCGACGAAAACCTCTACCTGGCTTCGCGCAACCTGCCGAACGTGGCAGTCGTGGAGCCGCGTCACGCTGATCCGCTGTCGCTGGTGCACTACAAGAAAGTGCTCGTGACGAAGGCAGCTGTCGCGCAGATCGAGGAGTTGCTGAAATGACGCAAGTAGCCAAGAACGATCATCGTTTGATGCAGGTGCTGCTCGCGCCGGTGGTTTCCGAAAAGGCAACCCTGGTCGCCGACAAGAACGAACAGGTTGTGTTCGAAGTGGCTCGCGATGCCAACAAGGCAGAAGTGAAGGCCGCCGTCGAACTGCTGTTCAAGGTCGAGGTGCAGTCCGTTCAGATCCTGAACCAGAAGGGCAAGCAAAAGCGCTTTGGCCGCTTCATGGGCCGTCGCAACCACGTCAAGAAGGCATACGTGGCGCTGAAGCCGGGTCAGGAAATCAATTTTGAAGCGGAGGCCAAGTAATCATGGCACTCGTCAAGACCAAGCCGACTTCCCCGGGTCGTCGCTCGATGGTGAAGGTGGTCAACAAGGACCTTCACAAGGGCACCCCGCACGCTCCGCTGCTGGAAAAGCAATTCCAGAAGTCGGGTCGTAACAACAATGGTCACATCACCACCCGTCATAAGGGCGGTGGTCATAAGCACCACTATCGTGTGGTCGACTTCAAGCGCAGCGACAAGGACGGCATCCCCGCCAAGGTCGAGCGCCTGGAATACGATCCGAACCGCAGCGCAAACATCGCGCTGGTGCTGTTCGCCGACGGTGAGCGCCGCTACATCATTGCCACGAAGGGCATGGTGGCTGGCCAGCCGCTGATGAATGGCTCGGAAGCGCCGATCAAGGCCGGTAACAACCTGCCGATCCGCAACATCCCGGTCGGTACCACGATCAACAACGTTGAAATTCTGCCTGGCAAGGGTGCGCAAGTTGCGCGTGCTGCTGGCGGTTCCGCCGTGCTGCTGGCCCGTGAAGGCCTGTACGCTCAGGTTCGTCTGCGCTCCGGTGAAGTGCGTCGCGTTCATATCGAATGCCGCGCCACCATCGGTGAAGTGGGCAACGAAGAGCACAGCCTGCGCGTCATCGGCAAGGCCGGTGCGACTCGCTGGCGCGGTATTCGCCCGACCGTTCGCGGCGTGGTGATGAACCCGGTGGACCACCCGCACGGTGGTGGTGAAGGCAAGACTGCTGCTGGTCGCGATCCGGTATCGCCGTGGGGTACCCCGGCTAAGGGTTACCGTACCCGCAGCAACAAGCGCACGGACAGCATGATCGTCCAGCGCCGCCACAAGCGCTAATCGGTAGGTAGGAGCTAAAGATATGACTCGTTCCGCAAAAAAGGGTCCGTTCTGCGACGACCACCTGCTGAAGAAGGTGGAAGCGGCCGTAGGCGGCAAGGACAAGAAGCCCATCAAGACATGGTCGCGCCGTTCGACGATCATGCCTGAGTTCATCGGTCTGACGATCGCCGTGCACAACGGCCGTCAACACGTGCCGGTGTACGTGACGGAAAACATGGTTGGCCACAAGCTCGGCGAATTTGCGATCACCCGCACGTTCAAGGGCCACGCGGCTGACAAGAAAGCGAAGAGGTAAGGTGCCATCATGGAAGTGAAAGCGATTCATCGCGGTGCCCGTATCTCCGCCCAGAAGACGCGTCTGGTTGCTGACCAGATCCGTGGTCTGCCGATCGAGCGCGCGCTCAACATCCTGACGTTCAGCCCGAAAAAGGCTGCCGGGATCGTGAAGAAGGTGGTCGAATCGGCCATCGCCAACGCTGAGCACAACGAAGGCGCCGACATCGACGAGCTGAAGGTCAAATCGATCTTCGTCGACAAGGCAACCTCGCTCAAGCGCTTCACCGCACGGGCGAAGGGCCGCGGCAACCGCATCGAGAAACAAACCTGTCACATTACTGTGACGCTCGGCAACTAAGGAGTCACGATGGGACAGAAGATTCATCCGACTGGCTTCCGTCTGGCCGTCAGCCGTAACTGGGCTTCGCGTTGGTACGCCAACAACACGAAGTTCGCCGGCATGCTGAAAGAAGACATCGAAGTTCGCGACTTCCTGAAGAAGAAGCTCAAGAACGCATCGGTTGGCCGTGTTGTGATCGAGCGTCCGGCCCGTAATGCACGTATCACCATTTACAGCTCGCGTCCGGGCGTGGTGATCGGCAAGAAGGGTGAGGACATCGAACTGCTGAAGGCCGAGCTGCAACGTCGCATGGGCGTGCCCGTGCACGTGAACATCGAAGAAATCCGCAAGCCGGAAACCGATGCGCAGCTGATCGCCGATTCGATCACGCAGCAGCTCGAGCGCCGCATCATGTTCCGTCGCGCCATGAAGCGCGCGATGCAGAACGCGATGCGTCTGGGTGCCCAAGGCATCAAGATCATGAGCTCGGGCCGTCTGAACGGTATTGAAATCGCACGTACCGAGTGGTACCGCGAAGGCCGTGTGCCCCTGCACACCCTGCGCGCCGACATCGACTACGGCTTCTCGGAAGCCGAAACCACCTACGGCATCATCGGTGTCAAGGTGTGGGTCTACAAGGGCGATCATCTGGGCCGCAACGAAGCGCCCGTGGTGGAAGAGCCGCAAGAAGACCGTCGTCGTCGTCCGGGTCGCCCGGAAGGCCGCCGCCGTGAAGGCGAAGGCCGTCCGTCGGGTAACCGCCGCGGTGGTGCCGGTGCTGGTCGTCGTGCTGCGCCTGGCGCAGACGCGAAGAGTGGAGAATAACAATGCTGCAACCGAAGCGTAGGAAGTATCGCAAGGAGCAGAAGGGCCGCAACACGGGTAAGGCTACCCGTGGTAACGCCGTGTCTTTCGGCGAATTCGGCCTGAAGGCAATGGGCCGTGGCCGTCTGACCGCTCGCCAGATCGAGTCGGCACGTCGTGCGATGACCCGTCACATCAAGCGTGGCGGCCGCATCTGGATCCGGATTTTCCCGGACAAGCCGATTTCGAAGAAGCCTGCCGAAGTCCGTATGGGTAACGGTAAGGGCAATCCGGAATACTACGTGGCTGAAATTCAGCCGGGCAAGATGCTGTACGAAATGGATGGCGTGAGCGAAGAGCTGGCGCGTGAGGCGTTCCGCTTGGCGGCCGCCAAGCTGCCGATCGCCACGAATTTCGTGGTGCGTCAGGTCGGTACGTAAGGAGATTGGGATGAAAGCATCCGAACTGCGCGGCAAGGACGCCGCTGGCCTGAACCAGGAGCTCTCCGAGCTGCTGAAGGCTCAATTTAGCCTGCGCATGCAAAAGGCCACCCAACAGCTGCAGAACACCAGCCAGCTGAAGAAGGTGCGCAAGGACATCGCGCGCGTGCAAACCGTGCTGACCCAGAAGGCGAACGCGAAATGACTGAAGCTGCGAAGACTGAAACGTCGCTTCGCCGGACCCTCGTGGGCCGTGTCGTGAGCGACAAGATGGACAAGACCGTCACGGTCCTGATCGAAAACCGCGTCAAGCACCCTCTGTACGGCAAGTACGTGCTGCGTTCGAAGAAGTACCACGCACACGACGAAGCCAACCAGTACAAGGAAGGCGACAAGGTTGAGATCCAGGAAACGCGTCCGCTGTCGCGGACCAAGTCCTGGGTGGTTTCCCGGCTGGTAGAAGCTGCGCGCGTCATCTAAGTACAACAGTACAAAGTTGACTTGCAAGTCCAGGATTGTGTTGCTATAATCCTGGACTTCCGCTTTATTGCGTTCGCCTTAGCAACACCACCCGGCGGACCTGTGAAGCGAGCAAGGGCTGGCATCCGGTAGTTTTGGATGCGAGCACTACCGACTTCCAAGTTGATCAACCCAAGCGGTGCTTTGGCGCAATGCCTGGCTCCGACGGGACCAAGACTGACCGGCTGTCCTCAATTGCAGAAGGACTGGCGGATTAAGTTGGGAAGATAACACCATGATTCAGACAGAAAGCCGGCTCGAAGTGGCCGATAACACTGGTGCGCGCGAAGTGCTGTGCATCAAGGTACTGGGTGGGTCCAAGCGCCGCTATGCGAGCGTGGGCGACATCATCAAAGTGACCGTGAAGGACGCAGCGCCGCGCGGTCGCGTGAAGAAGGGCGACATCTATAACGCAGTCGTCGTGCGTACCGCCAAGGGCGTGCGCCGCGCTGACGGTTCGCTCGTCAAGTTCGACGGCAATGCCGCCGTCCTGCTGAACAACAAGCTCGAGCCGATCGGCACCCGTATCTTCGGGCCGGTGACTCGTGAACTCCGTACCGAGCGCTTCATGAAGATCGTGTCGCTCGCTCCGGAAGTGCTGTAAGGAGCCGCCATGAACAAGATTCGCAAAGGCGACGAAGTCATCGTGCTGACCGGCAAGGACAAGGGCAAGCGCGGTGTCGTCCAGGCAGTGCAAGGCGACAAGATCGTGGTTGAAGGCGTGAACGTTGCCAAGAAGCACGCTCGCCCGAACCCGATGCTGGGTACCACCGGTGGCGTGGTCGACAAGCTGATGCCGCTGCATATTTCCAACGTTGCGCTCGTGGATGCCAATGGCAAGCCGTCGCGTGTCGGTATCAAGGTCGAAGACGGCAAGCGCGTGCGCGTGCTGAAGACGACCGGTGCCGTCCTGGCCGCTTGATTCTGGGCACAGATAGGAGTTGAGCATGACAGCACGTCTGCAAGAGTTTTACAAAGAACAGGTT
This sequence comes from Cupriavidus sp. 291-E7, assembly GCF_057798835.1. Taxonomy (NCBI): domain Bacteria; kingdom Pseudomonadati; phylum Pseudomonadota; class Betaproteobacteria; order Burkholderiales; family Burkholderiaceae; genus Cupriavidus; species Cupriavidus sp. 291-E7. The sequence continues at coordinate 158,472 of NZ_JBYOJV010000015.1, read as the reverse complement.
GTGCCGGCGCTGATGAAGCAGTTCGGCTACAAGTCGATCATGGAAGTGCCGCGTTTCACCAAGATCACCCTGAACATGGGTCTGGGCGAAGCGATCAATGACAAGAAGGTCATTGAGCTGGCCGTGGGCGACCTGACCAAGATCGCTGGTCAGAAGCCTGTAGTGACGAAGGCCAAGAAGGCCATCGCCGGCTTCAAGATCCGTCAGGGCTACCCCATCGGTGCGATGGTGACCCTGCGCGGTGAGCGTATGTTCGAATTCCTCGACCGTTTCGTGACCGTGGCCCTGCCGCGCGTGCGTGACTTCCGCGGTGTGTCGGGCAAATCGTTCGACGGTCGTGGTAACTACAACATCGGTGTGAAAGAGCAGATCATTTTCCCCGAAATCGAGTACGACAAGATCGACGCGCTGCGTGGTCTGAACATCAGCATCACGACGACGGCTAAGAACGACGAGGAAGCCAAGGCTCTCCTGAATGCGTTCAAGTTCCCGTTCCGTAATTAAGGGGTAACCGTGGCTAAACTGGCTCTGATTGAACGTGAGAAGAAGCGCGCAAAGCTCGTGGCGAAGTACGCCGACAAGCGCGCAAACCTCAAGGCCATTATTGACGACCAAGAAAAGTCGGAAGAAGAGCGTTATCTGGCGCGACTCGAGCTGCAGAAGCTCCCGCGCAACGCTAACCCGACCCGCCAGCGTAACCGCTGCGCGATCACCGGTCGTCCCCGCGGTACCTTCCGCAAGTTTGGCCTGGCGCGTAACAAGATCCGCGAAATCGCCTTCAAGGGCGAAATCCCGGGTCTGACGAAAGCCAGCTGGTAATTACGCACAGGCTACAGGAGAAACAGTATGAGCATGAGCGATCCTATCGCCGATATGCTGACGCGCATCCGCAACGCCCAAGGCGTGCAGAAGGCGTCGGTGGTCATGCCCTCGTCCAAACTGAAGGTTGCGATTGCCAAGGTCCTGAAGGACGAAGGCTACGTCGACGACTACTCGGTGCAGGAAGAAGGTGGCAAGGCGCAACTGACCATTGGTCTGAAGTACTACGCCGGCCGTCCGGTGATCGAGCGCATCGAGCGCGTTTCGAAGCCCGGTCTGCGCGTGTACAAGGGCCGCAGCGACATCCCCCAAGTGATGAACGGCCTGGGTGTGGCGATCATCTCGACCCCGCAGGGTCTGATGACCGACCGCAAGGCACGTGCCACTGGCGTGGGCGGTGAAGTTCTCTGCTACGTCGCGTAAGGAGCAAACATGTCCCGTGTAGGTAAGGCTCCCATCGCGCTGCCGAAAGGCGCGGAAGTAAATGTGGCGGCTGGCGTGCTCTCCGTGAAGGGCCCGCTCGGTACGCTGACTCAGCCGATTCACAGCCTGGTGAAGGCCAACGTTGCCGACGGCACGCTGACTTTCGAACCGGCTGACGAATCGCGTGAAGCTAACGCCCTGCAAGGCACCATGCGCGCCCTGGCGGCCAACATGGTCAAGGGCGTAACCGCCGGTTTCGAGCGCAAGCTGAACCTGGTTGGCGTGGGTTACCGCGCTCAACTGCAAGGTTCCGCGCTGAAGCTCCAGCTTGGTTTCTCGCACGACGTGATCCACGAAATGCCGGAAGGCGTGAAGGCCGAAACGCCGACGCAGACCGAAATCGTGATCAAGGGTGCTGACAAGCAGAAAGTCGGTCAGGTTGCCGCGGAAGTTCGCGCGTACCGTCCGCCTGAGCCCTACAAGGGCAAGGGTGTTCGCTACGCTGACGAGCGCGTCATCCTGAAGGAAACCAAGAAGAAGTAAGGGGTGCAATGATGAACAAGAAAGACGCTCGTTTGCGCCGTGCACGTCAGACCCGCGCCAAAATCGCGGAACTGAAGATCAATCGTCTGACCGTGTTCCGTACGAATTCGCATATTTACGCTCAGGTGTACTCGCCGTGCGGCACGCAAGTGCTGGCCTCGGCTTCGACCGCCGAAGCAGAAGTGCGCAAGGAACTGACTGGCAACGGTGCTACCGTTGCGGCCGCCACCCTGGTGGGCAAGCGCGTTGCCGAAAAGGCAAAGGCTGCTGGCGTGGAAACCGTCGCGTTCGATCGCGGTGGCTTCCGCTTCCACGGTCGCGTGAAGGCCCTGGCTGATGCCGCGCGTGAAGCCGGCCTCAAGTTCTAAGCGCTCAGAGAGAGATACGTCATGGCAAAGATGCAAGCAAAAGTCCAACAGGACGAACGCGACGACGGCCTCCGCGAGAAGATGATCTCGGTCAACCGTGTCACCAAGGTGGTGAAGGGTGGCCGTATCCTCGGTTTCGCTGCGCTGACCGTGGTTGGTGACGGCGATGGCCGCATCGGCATGGGCAAGGGCAAGGCCAAGGAAGTTCCGGTGGCCGTGCAGAAGGCAATGGACGAAGCCCGTCGCAAGATGGTCAAGGTCGCACTGAAGAACGGCACGCTGCAGCACGAAGTTGTTGGCAAGCACGGCGCCGCCAAGGTGCTGATGATGCCCGCCAAGGAAGGTACCGGCGTGATCGCCGGCGGCCCGATGCGCGCGATTTTCGAAGTGATGGGTGTGACGAACGTCGTGACGAAGTCGCACGGTTCGACGAACCCGTACAACATGGTTCGCGCCACCCTCGATGGTCTGACCAAGATGAGCACGCCGGCAGAAATCGCTGCCAAGCGTGGCAAGTCGGTTGAAGACATCCTCGGCTAAGGTGAACGAAATGTCGCAGAAAACCGTAAAAGTGCAACTCGTGCGTAGCCTGATCGGTACGCGCGAGGATCATCGCGCCACCGTACGTGGCCTGGGCCTGCGTCGCCTGAACTCCGTTTCGGAGCTGCAGGACACGCCCGCCGTGCGCGGCATGATCAACAAGGTCTCGTACCTGGTCAAGGTTCTGGCCTGATCGGGACTCGGAGAGCAACATGCAACTGAACAACCTGAAACCGGCCGACGGTTCGAAGCACGCCAAGCGTCGCGTCGGCCGCGGTATCGGCTCCGGCCTGGGCAAGACTGCCGGTCGTGGTCACAAGGGTCAGAAGTCGCGTTCGGGCGGCTTCCACAAGGTCGGCTTCGAAGGCGGTCAAATGCCGCTGTATCGTCGCCTGCCGAAGCGTGGTTTTACCTCGCTGACCAAGGCCTTCACCGCCGAAGTGACCCTGCGCGACATCGAGCGCCTGGAAGCTGCTGAAGTGGACCTTCTGGTCCTGAAGCAAGCTGGCCTGGTGGGCGAGCTGGTCAAGAGCGCAAAGGTCATCAAGGCCGGCGAACTGTCCCGCAAGGTGACGATCAAGGGTCTGGGCGCCACCGCTGGTGCCAAGGCTGCGATCGAAGCCGCTGGCGGCCAGATCGAAGCGTAATTACGCAGTAGCATTCGCAGCATAGGCGAAGTCACAGTCGGAGCATCGTTTGGCCACGGCGAAACCCAATGCAAGCGCGCAAGCCAGGAACACGGCGAAGTACGGCGATCTCAAGCGCCGGCTGATGTTCCTGGTGCTGGCCCTGATCGTCTACCGCATCGGTGCACATATACCGGTGCCGGGAATCGATCCGGACCAGCTTGCGAAGCTTTTCCAGAGTCAGTCGGGTGGCATCCTCGGGATGTTCAACCTGTTCTCGGGCGGTGCGCTGTCGCGCTTTACCGTCTTCGCGCTTGGCATCATGCCGTACATCTCGGCGTCGATCATCATGCAATTGCTGACGATCGTGCTGCCGCAGCTGGAAGCGCTGAAGAAGGAAGGGCAGGCGGGGCAACGGAAGATCACGCAGTACACGCGCTACGGCACCGTGGTTCTGGCCACGTTCCAGGCGCTGTCGATTGCGGTGGCGCTGGAGTCGCAACCAGGGCTGGTTATCGATCCGGGCCTGATGTTCCGGGCGACGGCGGTGATTACGCTGGTGACCGGAACGATGTTCCTGATGTGGCTGGGTGAGCAGATTACCGAGCGTGGTCTGGGCAACGGCATCTCGATCATCATTTTTGGCGGTATTGCGGCGGGCTTGCCCAACGCGATCGGCGGACTGTTCGAACTGGTCCGCACGGGTTCCATGAGCATCATTGCGGCGATCCTGATCGTTGCGATCATTGCCGGTGTGACCTTCGCCGTGGTGTTTATCGAGCGTGGCCAGCGCAAGATCCTGGTGAACTATGCCAAGCGTCAGGTCGGCAACAAGGTGTACGGCGGTCAGTCGTCCCACCTGCCGCTGAAGCTGAACATGGCAGGGGTGATTCCGCCGATCTTTGCATCGTCGATCATTCTGTTCCCGGCGACGATTGCAGGCTGGTTCACGTCTGACTCGACGGGTGCGGTTGGCCGGTTCATCAAGGACCTGGCTGCCACGCTGTCGCCGGGCCAGCCGGTCTACATCCTGCTGTATGCGGCTGCGATTGTATTTTTCTGCTTCTTCTATACGGCTCTGGTCTATAACAGCCGGGAAGTAGCGGATAACCTGAAGAAAAGTGGAGCCTTCATTCCGGGCATCCGTCCGGGCGAGCAAACGACGCGCTATATCGACAAGATCTTGGTGCGCCTGACGCTGGCTGGTGCGATTTACATCACGCTAGTCTGCCTGTTGCCGGAATTCCTGGTGCTGCGCTGGAACGTTCCGTTTTATTTTGGCGGAACCTCTCTGCTGATCATCGTGGTCGTCACGATGGACTTCATGTCACAGGTTCAGTCCTATGTCATGTCGCAGCAGTACGAGTCGCTGCTGAAGAAGGCGAATTTCAAGGGTAACCTGACCTTGCGCTAGGAAAGCCGGGTCGGGACGGGCACCAGGTATGGCAAAAGACGACGTCATCCAGATGCAGGGGGAGGTCCTGGAAAACCTTCCCAACGCGACGTTCCGCGTCAAGCTTGAAAATGGCCATGTAGTACTCGGGCATATCTCGGGCAAGATGCGAATGAACTACATCCGGATTCTTCCGGGTGACAAGGTGACGGTTGAGCTGACTCCATATGATCTGTCGCGCGCACGTATCGTCTTCAGGACGAAGTGACGCGAACTGGAATTGAAGGAAGAGGAAAATCATGAAAGTGCTGGCTTCTGTTAAGCGCATTTGCCGCAACTGCAAAATCATCAAGCGCAACGGTGTCGTGCGCGTGATCTGCTCGTCGGATCCCCGCCACAAGCAACGCCAAGGCTAATCGGAAAGAGGATTGACGAATGGCACGTATCGCAGGGGTTAACATCCCGAACCACAAGCACACCGAAATCGGTCTGACGGCCATTTATGGTGTCGGCCGCTCGCGCGCCCGCAAAATTTGCGAGGCCACCGGTGTACCGTTTGACAAGAAGGTCAAGGATCTGACCGACGCCGACCTGGAAAAGCTTCGTGACGAAGTGGGCAAGGTCACGGTCGAGGGTGACCTGCGTCGTGAAACCACGATGAACATCAAGCGTCTGATGGACCTTGGTTGCTATCGTGGCATGCGTCACCGCAAGGGCCTGCCGCTCCGCGGCCAGCGTACCCGCACCAATGCTCGTACCCGTAAGGGTCCGCGCAAGGCCGGCGTGGCACTGAAGAAGTAAAGCCGAAGGCATAGGAAGAAACGAATGGCAAAAGGTCCGAATAACGCCGCCCAGCGCGCGCGTAAGAAGGTCAAGAAGAACGTTGCCGACGGCATCGCGCACGTCCACGCTTCGTTCAACAACACCATCATCACCATCACCGATCGCCAGGGCAACGCCCTGTCGTGGGCAACCGCCGGTGGCCAAGGCTTCAAGGGTTCGCGTAAGTCGACCCCGTTTGCTGCCCAGGTCGCTGCCGAGAACGCCGGCCGTGTGGCGCAAGACCAGGGTATCAAGAACCTGGAAGTGCGCATCAAGGGTCCGGGTCCGGGTCGCGAATCGGCTGTCCGTGCGCTGAACGCGCTGGGCATCAAGATCGCCGTGATCGAAGATGTGACGCCGGTGCCGCACAACGGCTGCCGCCCGCCGAAGCGCCGCCGTATCTAAGCGCCAGGCTTGCCGGAGTGTGTTCGGGTTATACCGGACGTCTCCGGACTGTGGTAGTATCCCGCGTTGGCCTGCTGCAATTCGTTGCGGCGGGCTTTCGTTTTGCGTCCGCGTGTTGAGACTGCCGTCTCCGCACGAGGGCGATATCGTCATGCTTTTGCGTTGCCTCCGCGTGGCTCGGCCACCGCGGATGAAGAACCATAAGCCCACCGTCCGTCGCAATTGGTGGCGGACTCGCGGCGCGTCATGATGGCGTCGCGATCGATCAAAGGAAGATAAAGTGGCACGTTATACCGGCCCGAAGGCCAAACTTTCCCGCCGCGAAGGCACCGATCTGTTCCTGAAGAGCGCCCGTCGCTCGCTGGCTGACAAGTGCAAGCTGGACAGCAAGCCTGGCCAACACGGTCGCACCTCGGGTGCCCGTACGTCCGACTACGGCAACCAGCTGCGCGAAAAGCAGAAGGTCAAGCGCATCTATGGCGTGCTGGAGCGTCAGTTCCGCCGTTACTTCGCTGAAGCCGACCGCCGCAAGGGCAACACCGGCGAAAAGCTGCTGCAACTGCTGGAATCGCGCCTGGACAACGTCGTGTACCGCATGGGCTTCGGCTCGACCCGCGCTGAAGCGCGTCAGCTGGTTTCGCACAAGGCGATCCTGGTGAACGGTCAGACGCTGAACGTGCCGTCGGCACAGATCAAGTCCGGCGACATCGTGTCGATCCGCGAGCAGTCGAAGAAGCAAGTCCGTATCGCCGAGGCCCTGTCGCTGGCCGAGCAATCGGGCTTCCCGACCTGGGTTAGCGTCGATGCCAAGAAGTTCGAAGGCACGTTCAAGCAAGCCCCGGATCGCGCCGATATCTCCGGCGATATCAATGAAAGCCTGATCGTCGAATTGTATTCGCGTTAATCGCGGACCGACATTCGAACGGTTCAGCGCTTGCCTGATCTTCAAGGCTTCGCTTTCAGCCCGGCGTGCCATGCGGCGCGCCGGGCTTATTGCCCATCACGCGATGGGTTTTCTCAGGTTCCAAACGTCAGCCTTATCGGTGTAACGAGCCGAGGGTATTGAAAAGGACGACCTAATGCAAACAGCACTCCTCAAGCCAAAAATTATCGCCGTCGAACCGCTGGGCGACCACCACGCCAAAGTCGTGATGGAGCCGTTTGAGCGCGGTTATGGGCATACGCTTGGTAACGCGCTGCGTCGCGTCCTGCTGTCGTCGATGGTCGGCTATGCGCCGACTGAAGTCACGATCGCAGGGGTGGTCCACGAGTATTCCACCATCGATGGCGTCCAGGAAGACGTCGTCAACCTGCTGCTCAACCTGAAGGGCGTGGTGTTCAAGCTGCATAACCGCGACGAAGTCACGGTGTCGCTGCGCAAGGATGGCGAAGGCGTGGTCACGGCAGCCGATATCGAGCTGCCGCACGACGTCGAGATCATCAACCCGGGCCACGTGATTGCCCACCTGTCCGCAGGTGGCAAGCTCGACATGCAGATCAAGGTCGAGCAAGGCCGCGGCTACGTGCCGGGCAACGTGCGCAAGTTCGGCGACGAAACCGGCAAGGTAATCGGCCGTATCGTTCTGGACGCCTCGTTCTCGCCGGTGCGCCGCGTTTCGTACGCCGTGGAATCGGCTCGTGTGGAACAGCGTACCGATCTGGACAAGCTGGTGATGAACATCGAAACCGACGGCGTGATCTCGCCGGAGGAAGCGATTCGCCAGTCGGCCCGTATCCTGGTTGACCAGCTGTCGGTGTTCGCCGCCCTGGAAGGTACCGAGTCGGCCGCCGAGGCTGCCTCGAGCCGCGCACCGCAGATCGATCCGATCCTGCTGCGTCCGGTGGACGACCTCGAGCTGACGGTGCGTTCGGCCAACTGCCTGAAGGCCGAAAACATCTACTACATCGGCGACCTGATCCAGCGTACCGAGAACGAACTGCTCAAGACCCCGAACCTGGGTCGCAAGTCGCTCAACGAGATCAAGGAAGTCCTGGCTTCGCGTGGTCTGACGCTCGGCATGAAGCTCGAGAACTGGCCGCCCGCAGGTCTGGAGAAGTAATTGATGGGTGGAGCTGCCGGAAGGCGGCTCCACTATCAGCGCGCCACAGGCAATTCCGCCCGTGGCACCGTAGCACTACCGGCCCGCGCCGACGCCCGCAAGCTGCAAGCGTATGCGATAGAAGAGCTGGTCAAACACTGTAATCGAAAGGAATCATCATGCGTCACCGTCATGGTTTGCGGAAACTGAACCGCACCTCGTCGCACCGTCTCGCGATGCTGCGCAACATGTCCAACTCGCTGTTCCAGCACGAGCTGATCAAGACCACCGTGCCCAAGGCCAAGGAACTGCGCAAGGTTGTCGAGCCGCTCATCACGCTGGCCAAGAAGGACACCGTTGCCAACCGCCGTCTGGCTTTCGCCCGACTGCGCGACCGCGACATGGTCACGAAGCTGTTCACCGAACTGGGCCCGCGTTACGCCACCCGTCCGGGCGGCTACACCCGTATCCTGAAGTTCGGCTTCCGTCAGGGCGACAATGCGCCGATGGCGCTGGTCGAGCTGGTCGACCGTCCGGAAATCACCGAAGCCCCGGCTGAAGAAGCTGCGGAATAAGTGATGCCCGACCCGTCCTCGCTGACGGGTTATCGGACACGGCACTACAATCGAGCCAGGCTTTTGCCTGGCTCTTTTGTTTTGTGCACCTATCCAGTCATGACAGTCTCAGAATCCTCTCACGGCGCGACCCATCCGGACCCGGCGGAACCGGTCTGGATGGCGATGACCAACCTGCCCGACGAGGCGTCGGCGATGCGCGTGGCGCGGGCCGTACTGGAGGCACGCGTGGCCGCGTGCGTGAACCGCATGGCGCCGTGCCAGTCCGAGTATTGGTGGCAGGGCAGGCTGGAGCAGGCGCAAGAGTGGCCGCTGCTGATCAAGACGACAGAAAGCCAGTATGCCGGGCTTGAGGCCGCGATCCGCGCCGCACACCCCTACGACGTGCCGGAGGTCATTGCGTGGCCCCTGGCGGCCGGATGGCCGGCCTATCTAGGCTGGGTACGCAGCGAGACGACAGGGGTGGCTAACAGGCCCTGAAGCAAGAACAAGCATCGGAACAACTCATGGGAATGACGGGGATCAGTGTCGGTACGGCGTGGCCAAACGGCGACAGCCGAGTCTTTCGTGCGCAGCAAGGCATGCGGCATATTGTCGCAATCGTGCTGGTGCTTCTCGCTTGTCTCGTTTCCTGGTCTGGCGCCCAGGCCGCGACCGAGGATGATTTCCTGCCGCCGGAGCAGGCGTTCAGATTTGCGGCCCGCCAGCTCGATCCCAAGACCATCGAAGTGCGCTTCGACGTGGCGGACGGCTACTACCTCTACCGCGAGCGTTTCGCGTTTGCCGCGCAGCCGGCGGGCGTGGCGCTCGGGAAACCATCGATGCCAGAGGGCAAGGTCCATTTTGACGAGACCTTTGGCAAGGACATGGAGACTTATCGCGGCGCCGTAGTCGTCCAGGTGCCGGTGGAACAGGTGCCGGCGGATGGCCGCTGGACGCTTGTGGTGACGTCGCAAGGCTGTGCGGACAAGGGCCTGTGCTACCCGCCGATGGAGAGCGTGTACAAGGTTGGCGGGTCGGTGCTCGGTAACCTGTTCGGTGACCGCAGCGCAGCCGCTCGCTCAAGCCCCGCCACACCGCAGGCGGAAGCCCCTGCGGCACGCGCCCCGCAAGTCGATGAGAACGACCGCATTGCGGGGGCGTTGGCGAGCCGCAACCTCGCGCTGATCGCCGGGCTGTTCTTCGGACTTGGACTGTTGCTGACGTTCACGCCGTGCGTGCTGCCGATGGTGCCGATCCTGTCGTCGATCGTCGTGGGCGAGCGCGTGACCCGAAGCCGCGCATTCGTTGTCTCGCTGGCGTACGTGCTCGGGATGGCGGTCGTCTATACCGCCGTGGGTGTCGGCGCCGGACTGGCTGGCGAAGGCCTTGCCGCGATGCTGCAGACGCCGTGGGTCCTCGGCGTGTTTGCGCTGCTGCTGATTGCGCTGTCGCTGTCGATGTTCGGCCTCTACGAGCTCCAGCTGCCACAGCGCTGGCAGACGCGCCTCACCGAGTCTTCCAACCGCAGGCAAGGCGGCCAGATTGCTGGCGCCGCGGCGATGGGTGCGATCTCGGCGCTGATCGTCGGTCCCTGCGTGACCGCGCCGCTGGCTGGCGCGCTGGCCTATATCGCGCAGACCGGCGATGCGTTCGTCGGCGGCTCCGCGCTGCTGGCGATGGCGCTCGGCATGGGTGTGCCGTTGTTGCTGGTGGGCGTTGGCGCGGGCAACCTGCTACCGCGCGCGGGCAAATGGATGGAGGCAACCAAGCGGTTCTTCGGCTTTCTGCTGCTTGGCGTGGCGATCTGGATGGTGACGCCAGTACTGCCGGCCTGGACGGTGATGATTGCGTGGGCGGCGTTGCTGATCGTCGCCGCCGTGTACCTTGGCGCCTTCGACTCACTCGGCCCCGATCCTCGCGGGCTGCTGCGTCTGGGCAAAGGCCTCGGCCTGGTCGCGGCGCTGGCAGGGGCGATCCAGATCGTTGGCGTGGCCTCCGGTGGACGTGATCCGCTTCAGCCGCTGTCGCACCTGGGTGCGCTCTCCGGTTCGCCTGCAGGCGTGACGGCCGGCAAGGAGGCCGCCATCCGTTTCGAGCGTGTGCGAAGCGTGGCCGAGCTGGACGCACGCGTGGCACAGGCCGCCGCGGCAGGGCGTCCGGTGCTGCTCGATTTCTATGCCGACTGGTGCGTCAGCTGCAAGGAAATGGAGAAGCTGACGTTCCCCGATGCGAAGGTTCGGGCACGGCTGGCCAACGTGGTATTGCTGCAGGCCGATGTCACGGCAAATAACGCTGATGACAAGGCATTGCTGAAGCGATTTGGCCTGTTTGGTCCGCCGGGAATCATTCTTTTCGGACCGGATGGCCGTGAACGCCCGGTTCGCGTGATTGGCTACCAGTCGGCAAACCGCTTCCTCGACAGCCTTGAGCGCGCCTTCGGCAAGCTGCCGCAAACGTGAGTTAGCGCGGGGGCGTCAGGCCTATCGATCCAGCCAGCGTCCCAGGGCCCAGATGCCGCCGATGGTGGCCACAACACCGCCCATCAGGCCGATCGACCACCAGAACCCGTTTGGCTCCTGCAGCCACGGCATGCGCGCGAAGTTCATGCCGAATACGCCGGTGATTAACGTCAGTGGCATGAACAGCGCGGTGATGATCGTCAGGGCGCGCATCGTGCGATTGGTCCGGTGCGCCACGGCGGAAAAGTGGATCTGCACGGCCGATTCGATCGAGTCTTCGAGACGCCTGGCGTGCGCGAGCACCCGCATGATGTGCTCCATCAGATCGGTCAGCCGCACGAGCAGCACTTCATCTCGGCTGGCCGCGCCTGCATCACCGTCATCGGTGCTGTAGCGGTTGTCGAGCAAACTGTCCCGGAATTCCTGCAGCGCATCGCGCTGTTCCTCGCTCAGGTTCTCCAGCCGGCGCAACTGGATACGCGCGTCGAGCAGTCCCTCCCAGCTCGAAAAACTCTGCCGGGCACTGAGCAGCGCGCGCTGCCAGCGGTCAAGTTGCCGCGTCAGTGGCGTTCGCAGGTCCAGATAGCGGTCCACCATCGCGTTCAGCAGCCGAAGCATCAGGTCTTCAGGTCGGGTCGGCGGACGCACCCCATGCATCAACGATGCCGCGCCGTTCGATCGCGCCGGCGCCGATGACGATCCGCCGCAAGTGTCCAGCAGCCGCTGCCGCACCTGGTCGATGGTGCGCGATGGCGCGGGACGTACGGTGACCAGCACGTTATCGAATACGAAGAAGGCAACCGGCTGCGTGTCGATGCGCGCGAGCGCCGGCAGAAAACCCGGCGCGTACTTGCGCGATGCCTTGCGCGGCGCTGGCATCGATGGCGTACCCGGCGACGCGGGCGGCGCGGTGGCCGCGCTGGCTTCGCTGGTCACACCGGCCGGCGCCGCATCTGCTTCGGCGAACCTTCGGCTCGTCTCGAATGTCAGCTTGCGGAAGATCACCATGTCGTACGCATTGGTCGTGTCGAAGAACGACGGATGCGCAGGGTTGGTGGCGTCGGCCAGGTGCAGGTCCAGGATCGGGGCGCCGGTCAGCGCTTCCAGGCGGTCACGCCAGGCGCCAGCCGCGGGCGTGACTTCGTCGGTGGCAAAGTCGGCCCAGACGAAGCGGGCCGCTGCATTGCCGGAGAGGAAGTCGCGCGCGGCGTCCAGCGTCGCGAGCGGATGTACCTGGCTGGCCGAAAAGCCGAGTAGCTGCATGCGGCGCCGTCGGCGTCAGGCGGTGGCCTTCAGCAGGCGGGCGGCGTCACGCGCGAAGTACGTGAGGATGCCGTCGGCCCCTGCGCGACGGAATGCCAGCAGCGATTCCATCATGACCTTGTCGTGGTCCAGCCAGCCGTTCTGCGCGGCCGCCTTGAGCATCGCGTACTCGCCGCTGACCTGGTACACGTAGGTCGGAAAGCGGAACTCGTCCTTCACGCGGCGCACGATGTCCAGGTACGGCATGCCGGGCTTCACCATCACCATGTCGGCGCCTTCAAGGATGTCCTGGGCCACTTCGCGCAGGGCTTCGTCGGTATTGGCCGGGTCCATCTGGTAGGTCATCTTGTTGCCCTTGCCCAGATTGGCGGCCGAGCCGACTGCGTCGCGGAACGGGCCGTAGAAGGCCGATGCGTACTTGGCGGAGTAGGCCATGATGCGCGTGTGGATGTGGCCCGCGTCTTCCAGTGCGGTGCGCACGGCACCGATGCGGCCGTCCATCATGTCGGACGGTGCGACGATGTCCACACCTGCTTCGGCCTGAACCAACGCCTGTTTGACCAGGAGGTCGACGGTGATGTCGTTGATCACGTAGCCGTTCTCGTCGAGCACGCCGTCCTGGCCGTGGCTCGTGTAGGGGTCAAGCGCGACGTCGGTGAGTACGCCCAGTTCGGGAAAGCGATCCTTCAGGGCACGCACCGCGCGCGGGACCAGGCCCTCGGCACGCGTGGCCTCGATGCCGTCCGGCGTCTTGATCGACGGATCGATGACCGGGAACAGCGCGATCACGGGGATGCCCAGCTTCACACAATCCTCCGCAACCGGCATCAGCAGGTCCACCGACATGCGCTCCACGCCGGGCATCGATGCCACGGCCTCGCGCTTGTTCTGGCCTTCCAGGATAAACACCGGATAGATCAGGTTGTCGGCCGACAGGCGGTTTTCGCGCATCATGCGACGCGAAAAGTCATCGCGGCGCATGCGGCGGGGACGGTACTCGGGGAACGTGGACATGGCTGAATCGGGGGAGGAGAAAGTCGTGGACGGATGCGTGGCGCACGTCACCGCGACGGGTCGCGGCCGACAGAAAACCCATGCACCGAAAGAAAAAAGAACTTTTGTGCGTGCCCGCTATCATACTCGCGGACACCTTGTGTTGCTTCGCGCAGCGCGGTGTCCCCCGCTACTCCTCCCTGAGCGGGTACCCGCCCTGAACCGGTGGGAAAGTTGGACCCCGTTGCTTGCAACGGGGCTTTTTTTTGGCCGGTCGGAAGGTGGCGAAGCAGATCTAGCCTTGCGGCGCGTCCGGTGCCTGGGCGGCCTCGGGCGGCTGGGCTTCGGGCAGCGCCAGCCATCCCGCCACCACGCGCTGCGCCTCCTCGATGCCGCGGCGCTTCAGGCTGGAGAACAGCTGGGCGGTCAGCGCCGGCGGGTTCTCCAACTGGCCGGCGTAGTCGGCCAGCATCTGCCGTGCCTCACGCAGCGCTGTTGCATTTTCGCTGTTGGTGAGCTTGTCGGCCTTGGTCAGCAGCACGTGGATGGGCTTGCCGGTGGGCAGGAACCACTCGACCATCTGGCAATCGAGTTCCGTGAACGGGCGGCGGGCATCCATCATCAGGATCAGACCCGCCAGCTGGGTGCGGCTCTGGACGTAGTCGGACAACAGGCCCTGCCAGTGGAACTTGGCGCTGCCCGACACTTCGGCGTAGCCGTAGCCGGGCAGGTCGACCAGGAACCCAAGCGGATCGGTCGCCTTAACCGGCGCCACGGTGAAGTAATTGATGTGTTGCGTACGGCCGGGGGTACGCGACGAGAATGCCAACCGCTTCTGGTTGCACAGCGTATTGATGGCCGTCGATTTGCCGGCGTTGGACCTGCCGGCGAACGCCACCTCCGGAACAGCCGTGGCGGGCAGGTCGCGCAGATGGTTGACGGTATTGAAGAATCGGGCCTGATGTAGAAGGGACATGCGAAGGTGCGGTGGAGCGGGCAGACTCGGGGCTGGCAAGGGTGCCAGTGCAGACGTCGCCACAGAGACTGACCTAAGTCAATCCGGAAAGCGATTTATTGTACAATAACCCGGTTTACGGTCTCCTGAGCGGGTGACGTGTGGCATCCTTGCCGGATGTCATCGGCGAAGTCTGAAATTGGGTCGGGGATATTGTCCCGGATCAATGATCAGCGATCGCGCATACGCGTTCCCAGCTCTTGCCCCCTTGGCGCCTCCTCACCGCCGGGCAAGGGGAGAAAGGAAACCGGCATGCATTACGGTGTTCATAACAAATCTGACAAGGTGTAAGGATGAACCGCATTGCGAAACTTTTGGGTGTCATGGCGCTGGCTGTTCCGCTGGGTGCAATGACAGGGCTGGCATCTGCCGCAGAGCAGGCCCACGCCGCCAAGCCAGATCCCGCCAAGGGCGAGACGCTTTACACGCAAGGCGTACCTGATCGCAATGTTCCCGCATGCTTCTCCTGCCACGGCACGGCGGGCAACAGCACCGCCGCCGTCAATCCCAAGCTGGCGGGCCAGCAGGGCGAATATGTTCACAAGCAGCTGGCGGACTTCAAGACCAAATCCCGCGATAACGCCATCATGTCGCTGTACGCCCAGGCACTGAGCGATCAGGACATGAAGGACATCGGCGCCTACCTGGCCAAGCAGCAGCTCAAGCCTGCCACCGCCAAGAACAAGGCAACGATCGAGGACGGCCAGAAGATCTACCGCGCGGGCATCGCCGCCAAGGGCGTGCCGGCCTGCGCAGGCTGCCACGGACCAACTGGCGCCGGTATCCCGGCACAGTATCCGCGCATTGGAGGCCAGTATTCCGAGTACACCGAAGCGCAACTGGTGGCGTTCCGCCAGGGCACCCGCAAGAACAATTCGGTCATGAGCACGATTACCGCCAGGATGTCGGATGCCGAGATCAAGGCGGTCGCGGACTACGTCGCCGGCGTCCGTTAAGTCGTATCTGGGCCGCGTGTACGGGGATTCCCGCAGGGGATGAACCGGCCGCACGGGCAACAATCGAAGAGGGTGGCCTGCTTGCCAAAGCATGTCCACCCTTTTTCATTTTCAGCGCCACCACATCGCGTCACATCGGCGCGCGACACTGGCGCCATACGTAAATAGCGCCACATCGGCTTTCAGGCTTTACCGCACATGTCGACCCCTTCCACTTCAGGCCTGCACCTGAAGACCCAACACCGAGTGTTGCGCGATAGCGTCGAGTTGCTGTCCTCGATGCGTTTTGCCATCACGCTGCTGACGGTGATTGCCATTGCCAGCATCATCGGCACCGTGCTCAAGCAGAACGAGCCGTACCCGAACTACGTGAACCAGTTCGGGCCGTTCTGGGCGGACCTGTTTCACGCGCTTTCGCTGCAGAAGGTGTATGGCTCGTGGTGGTTCCTGCTGATCCTGGCGTTCCTGGTGATCTCCACCTCGCTGTGTATCGCGCGCAACGCACCGAAGATGATTGTCGACATGCGTTCGTGGAAAGATCACGTACGCGAACGTAGCCTGCGCGCGTTTCATCATCGCGGCGAATACGATGCGCCGCGCGGGCGCACGGAATCAGTGGCCAGGCTTGCCGCGCTGCTTCGCAATCGCGGGTTCCGGGTAAAGCCGGTTGAGCATGACGGCGCCACGCTGCTGGCAGCCAAGGCCGGTGCGGCCAACAAGCTCGGCTATATCCTCGCGCATACGGCCATCGTCGTGATCTGCATCGGCGGCCTGCTGGACGGAGACATGCTCATCCGCGCGCAGATGTGGTTCGGCGGCAAGTCGCCGATCTCCGGCAACGCCATCATCAGCGAGATTCCCGCCAAGCACCGTCTGTCGGCATCCAATCCGGGCTTCCGCGGCAACGCGTTCGTGCCGGAAGGGGCGACCGTATCCACTGCCATCCTGAACATCGCCGATGGCGCGCTGGTGCAAGACCTGCCCTTCTCGATCACGCTCAAGAAGTTCACCGTCGACTATTACTCGACCGGTATGCCGAAGCTGTTTGCATCCGATGTCGTCGTGACGGACCGCGCCACGGGCAAGCAGACCGAAGCGACGATCAAGGTCAACGAGCCGCTGGTGGTGGATGGCGTGGCCATCTACCAGTCCAGCTTCGAGGACGGTGGTTCGCGCCTGAAGTTCGTAGGCTATCCGATGGCCGGCAGCACGCACGCCACGTTCCCGATCTCGGGCACGGTCGGCGGCAACGCGCAACTGAGCGGTACCGGTACCGCTGCCGATCAGGACAGCCTGACGGTCGAGTTCAGCGATTTCCGGCAGATCAACGTCGAGACAGTGACCGATGCGTCGGGCAAGGCCGATGCGCGCGGGGTGGCACGCAAGTCCTCACTGAGCACGCTCGAGCAGCACCTGGGCGCGGCGGCGAGCCTGGATAAGGACAAGGACCTGCGTAACGTCGGTCCGTCGGTCCAGTACAAGCTGCGCGACCGCAATGGTCAGGCGCGTGAATTCAACAACTACATGCTGCCGGTGCAACTCGATGGCCAGACGCTTTTCCTGGCCGGCATGCGCGAATCCCCGAGCGAGCCGTTCCGCTATCTGCGCATTCCAGCCGACGACCAGCTGAGCGTGGCCGACTGGATGCGCCTGCGCGCCGCGCTGCAGAACAGTGCGCTGCGAGGCGAGGCCGCACGGCGCTTTGCGGAAGTGTCCATGCCGGGCGCGGACAAGGAAACCCTGCGCAAGCAACTTGCCGAGAGTGCACTCCGCGCGATGGACCTGTTTGCGGGTGCCACGCGATCGTCGCCTGACTCGCCGCCGGGAGGCTTTACCGCCATTGCCGCCTTCCTCGAGAAATCGGTGCCGCAGGGTGAACAGCAGAAGGCCGCTGACGTATTGCTCAAGATTCTCAACGGTTCGATGTGGGAACTGTGGCAACTGGCGCGCGAGCAGGACAAGCTGCCCGTCGTCCCCAACGATGCAAAGAGCGGCCAGTTCCTGCAGCAGTCGATCAATGCGCTTTCGGACAGTTTTTTCTACGCCGCGCCGGTGCTGCTGCAGCTCGACGACTTCCAAAAGGTCAACGCGAGCGTGTTCCAGATGACCCGTGCGCCGGGCAAGAACATCGTGTATCTTGGCTGCCTGCTGCTGGTGGCGGGCGTGTTTGCGATGTTCTATATCCGCGAGCGCCGCGTCTGGATTTGGGTCAAGGACAGGCAGCCCGACGATGCCGGAAACTCGGCAGGCAGCCATGTGCTGATGGCAATGTCCACGCAGCGCCGCACGATGGATTTTGAGAAAGAGTTCGTCACATTGCGCGACGATGTTGGCCGGGTGGTCGGTGCGGAAGTGACGGCCGTGCCAGCCGACGGGACAGCGCCAATGGCGCCTACCGCACCGCGATCCGACGCATCAGGGGCGGATGATAAGCAGGGGCCGTCGCTATAGTAGAAAGAGAGCTTCCGGCGGCCGGGGGAACGTAACCGGCCGGCCGCGCCATGCTGACACAGCAGCCATAACAGGTGCTTCACACCGCAGAGCAGGAATGCCATGTCCTCCAATCTTCATCACGCCAATCCCGGCCTGACGCCGCGACAAAAGGCCGCAGCCAACGACGTGCCCAATGACGGGGCCGGGCTGGATGCCGATCTTCTCGAACCTTCGTTTCTGCGCCGGCTGACCTGGGTCGACTGGTTGTTCGCCCTGCTGCTGGTAGTGGGCGCGGGGTTTGCGCTGCTGCAGTATGGCCACTGGATGAACGTGTACGACAAGGCTGTGCTGATTGCCGCCGTGCCGACATTCGCACTGCTGGGCTGGCATTGGAAGCCGGTGCGGCCGCTGATGGCAGGCATTGCCGTGCTGTCGCTGTTTGCCATCCAGTTGTACCAGGGCGACCTGGCGCGCGCCGAGCAGGCGTTCTTCCTCAAGTATTTTCTGTCGAGCCAATCGGCCATCCTCTGGATGAGCGCGCTGGTTTTTCTGTCGACGCTGTTCTACTGGGTCGGGTTCGCCGCGAAGTCGGACACCGGCTCCAGCATCGGCAGCAAGATGTGCTGGGCGGCGGTGGTGTTGGGCTTTACCGGGCTGATGGTGCGCTGGTACGAGTCGTACCTGATTGGTGCCGACATTGGCCACATTCCCATTTCAAACCTCTATGAGGTCTTTGTCCTCTTCTCGCTGATCACGTCTCTGTTTTACCTGTACTACGAACGCCGCTATGCCACGCGCGCGCTGGGGCCGTTCGTGATGCTGGTGGTGTCGGCCGCTGTGGCATTTCTGCTGTGGTACACGGTCAGCCGCAACGCGCAGGAGATCCAGCCACTGGTGCCGGCCCTGCAAAGCTGGTGGATGAAGATTCACGTGCCGGCCAATTTCATCGGCTACGGCACCTTCGCGCTGGCCGCGATGGTTTCTGTCGCCTATCTGCTCAAGCAGCGCGGCATTCTGGCGGAGCGCCTGCCGTCGCTGGAACTGCTCGATGACGTGATGTACAAGGCCATCGCGGTTGGCTTTGCATTCTTCACGATCGCCACGATCCTGGGCGCGTTGTGGGCCGCGGAGGCATGGGGCGGCTACTGGAGCTGGGACCCGAAGGAAACCTGGGCGCTGATCGTCTGGCTGAATTACGCGGCATGGCTGCACATGCGCCTGATGAAGGGCCTGCGTGGCACGGTGGCGGCATGGTGGGCGCTGGTGGGCCTGCTGGTCACGACCTTCGCGTTCCTGGGCGTGAATATGTTCCTGTCTGGCCTGCACAGCTACGGCGAACTCTGATTCGCACCGCCTCTGGACGGATCCCAAAAAGCCTGCCCTGCGGCAGGCTTTTTTTATTGCATCGCACCCTCGGTGCTGTATTCAATAGACGACCGTGAGGCACCTGTGATCGGGAAATTCATGCCTTGAAAGACACTTTTTGCGAGAAGACGCCACTTTTTTTCCACTAAACGGAATAAGGACGTCACATCGGGTGTTTACTGAGGATGAACGGCGCCGACTGTCGGCTCCGAACCGGAGAAGGAGAACATGAAGATGACCAATCGTCACACTGCTGTATCCGCGCTGCGCCCGTTTGCCCTTGCAGTTGGCGCCGCTGCCGTCCTGCTGGCCGGATGTTCGGGGATGGGCATGGGTTCCAGTGCGGGCAATATGCCGCCGACCGTCAAGGTGACCGATGGCGTGCTGACCGATCCACAGGGCTTGACGCTCTATACGTTCGACCGCGACGCGGCGAACAGCGGCAAGAGCGTTTGCAATGGCATGTGCGCCACCAACTGGCCGCCGCTGCTGGCTGAGCCGGGCCGCACTGCCTCGGGCAGCTATTCGATCATCACCCGTGACGACGGCGCGCGTCAGTACGCCTACAAGGGCATGCCGCTGTACCGCTTTGCGAAGGATGCCAAGCCGGGTGACAAGACTGGCGACAACATCAATAGCGTCTGGCACGTGGCCAAGCCCTGATTGACGGGATAACTGGACGCAGGGCAACCCGGGCATGGACGGATTCGAGCGCCAGCTGGTGGCGCTGGCACCGCGTCTGCGGCGCCACGCGCGCGGCTTGACCGGCGACACCGCGCTGGCCGACGACCTGGTGCAGGACACGCTGGAGCGTGCCCTGCGCTATCGCTGGCGGTTCAGGCTGCGTCCGGGGGCGCTGTGGGGTGACGGTGCCGATGGCCTGTTGCCCTGGCTGCTGACGTTGATGCATCGCCTGCGTCTCAATGCGCTGCGCAGGGCTGACCTTGTGACCGCAACCGACGATGTGCCGGAAGTTGCCACCGTCGGTGCGGACCCAGGTCTGCGCCGCGATCTGCTCAGGGCGCTGGATGCACTGCCCGAGGCGCAGCGGGCGGTGTTGCTGTTGGTCAGCCTGGAACAGTTTTCGTACGCGGAAGCTGCCCAGGTGCTCGACGTGCCCATCGGCACGATCATGTCGCGCCTGGCGCGCGCCCGTGAACATATGCGCCGCCTGCTTGAGGGTGGCGCGAAGGACGTTGCGGTGCCCAACACGCTGCAACGGGTGAAATGATGAGTCCCCAGACGCCGGTGAGCGAAGCCGATCTCCACGCCTACGCAGACGGTCAGTTGCAAGGCCCGCGCCGTGCGGAGGTGGAGGCCTTCCTGGCGGCCGACCCGGAAGCCGCCCGCAAGGTGGAAGCCTGGCGGCAGCAGGCCGCCGCGCTGCATGCCGGCCTGGACGGCGTGCTCAATGAGGCCGTGCCCCTGGCAGCGTTGCCGCGCCAGTTGCATGCCCACGGCAGCCGCGCCGCGGCATGGCGGCCTGCCTGGCCACTGGCGCTGGCAGCGAGCCTGTGCGCGCTGGTGGTGGGTGCCGCGGGCGGGTGGGTGGCGCGCGAGCGCATCGGAGGCGATGCCGTGGCTGCCGCACCGATGGAGCGCTTTGCGCGCGATGCGCTGGCCAGCTATGTCGTCTATGCGCCCGAGGTGCGGCATGTGGTCGAGGTGCCGGCCAGCGACGAGGCACATCTGATCGCGTGGTTGTCGAAACGGCTTGGTGCCGCGCTGCAGGTGCCCGATCTGCACCAGCAGGGCTTCCGGCTGATCGGCGGGCGACTCGGTGCCTCCGAAGGTGGCCCGATGGCCATTCTGATGTACGAGGACGATGCCGGCACGCGGCTGTCGCTGCAGTTGCGGCGCATGGCACAGGGCACGCCCGATACGGCGTTCCGGCTCGAACGGATGCCACCCCGAACGCCCGCACGGTCCGCCGCCGCCCGTGCCACGATGGCGTTTTACTGGGTCGACCGGGATCTCGGCTTTGCGCTGGCCGGTCCGCTGGAACGCGAACGGCTGCTGGCCCTGGCCCAGCTGGTCTACCAGCAGTATCAGCGGGGGTAGGGCCGCACCGCTCTGGCGGTGTTGCACCTTCCCGCCGCTTTTGATGTCCAATGCTCCAGGTTCTCTCCAACGCTGCAAATCATGCTGATTCCATCCCCGAAATGGTTGCGCGGTGACGACGTCGCCGCTTCGGAAATCACCCCCCAACAGCTGTATCTGTCACGCCGGCGTTTGCTCTCGCTTGGTGGTGCCGCTGCCGCGTCGGGTCTGGCGTCGCCGTGGTTTGCGCGACAGGCATTCGCACAGGAGGCGCCTGGCAAGCTGGCAAAGCTGCCGGCCACGCTCAACAACGCCTTCGTCGTGACCGAAAAACGCACGCCGTACGCGGACGTCACCACGTACAACAATTTCTACGAGTTCGGCACCGACAAGTCCGACCCCGCACGCAACGCCGGCACGCTGCGGCCGCGTCCGTGGCAGGTGGCCGTGGAGGGGTTGGTCAAGCATCCCAAGGTCTATGACCTCGACGAGCTGCTGAAGGTGGCGCCGATGGAAGAGCGCGTCTACCGCATGCGCTGCGTGGAAGGCTGGTCGATGGTGATTCCGTGGATCGGCTACCCGCTGGCCGAGCTGATCAAGCGCGTGGAACCGCAACCCGGCGCGAAGTTCGTGCAGTTCATCACGCTGGCGGACAAGAAGCAGATGCCTGGACTAAGCAGCGGCGTGCTCGACTGGCCCTATAGCGAAGGGCTGCGCATGGACGAGGCGATGCATCCGTTGGCGCTACTGACCTTCGGCCTGTATGGCGAAGTGCTGCCGAACCAGAATGGCGCGCCGGTGCGCATGGTGTTGCCGTGGAAGTATGGCTTCAAGAGCGCCAAGTCGATCGTGAAGATCCGTTTCGTGGACAAGCAGCCGCCAACCAGCTGGAACCTTGCCGCCGCTAACGAATACGGCTTCTATTCGAACGTGAACCCCGACGTCGATCATCCGCGCTGGAGCCAGGCCACCGAGCGCCGCATCGGCGAGGACAAGGGCGGCGGCGGCTTTTCGGCGCTGTTCGCCCCCAAGCGCAAGACGCTGCCGTTCAACGGCTACGCCGCGCAGGTTGCATCGCTTTATCAGGGCATGGACCTGAGGAAGAATTTCTGATGGCCGAGCGTGATCTGCGGACCGCGACCCAGCCACGGCCCGTGCCGCCCGGCAGGCAACTGCCCGGCGGACTGGTCATGCTGGCGCCAGCGCGCGTGCGGATGGTGAAGGTCCTTGTCTGGATACTGGCGCTGCTGCCGTTCATCCGCCTGATGTACCTGGGATCGACGTCGCAGTTTGGTGCCAATCCGCTGGAATTTGTGACCCGCTCGACCGGCACGTGGACGCTGGTGATGCTGTGCGTCACGCTGACGATCACGCCATTGCGCCGGCTTACGGGGTGGCACTGGGTGATCCGGCTGCGGCGCATGCTGGGGCTGTTCACGTTTTTCTATGCGCTGCAGCACTTCCTGCTCTGGCTCGCGGTCGACCGCGGGTTTGACCTCGCATACATGCTCAAGGACATCGGCAAGCGACCGTTCATCACGATGGGCTTTGCGGCGTTCGTGTTGATGGTGCCTCTGGCGGCCACATCGATGAATGCGATGGTCCGCTGGATCGGTGGCAAGCGCTGGCAGGCGCTGCACAGGTCGATCTATGTCATTGCCGTGCTGGCGATCCTGCATTACTGGTGGCACAAAGCCGGCAAGAACGATTTTGGCGAGGTATCGATCTACGCGGCTGTCGTGTTCGTGCTGCTGGCCATGCGGGTCTGGTGGGCGTTCAGGCCGAAGGCCGCGACCACGGGGCGATAAAAAAGGCGACGCATGCGTCGCCTTTTCGTATTGCGTGACTGCGGGATCAGTCCTTCAGCAGACGCTCGCTGCGGAACAGGTCGGCGGGCAGTTCGCGCTCACGCACCAGGTGCACGGTGTCGCCGTCGACCATCACTTCGGCCGCGCGGCCGCGCGTGTTGTAGTTCGAGCTCATCACAAAGCCATACGCACCGGCCGACATCACGGCCAGCAGGTCGCCCGGCTGTACCGCCAGCGCGCGGTCACGGCCAAGCCAGTCGCCCGACTCGCAGACGGGACCCACCACGTCATAGGTCTCGGCGCTGTCGCCGCGCGGCACCACAGGTTCGATCCGGTGATAAGCCTCGTACATGGCGGGGCGCGCCAGATCATTCATCGCGGCATCGACTATGCAGAAGTTCTTGGCCGCGCCGGGCTTCAGGAATTCCACGCGCGTGAGCAGCACGCCGGCGTTGCCGACCAGCGAGCGGCCCGGTTCGAACAGCACTTCACGATGACCGTGTCCGCGAGCGGCCACGCGGTCGATCAGCGTCGTGGCGAAGCCGGTGATGTCCGGCGGCGTCTCGTCCGCATAGGTAATGCCCAGCCCGCCGCCAACGTCGATGTGCTCCAGCTTGATGCCCTCGGCCTCTAGCTGTTCCACCACGTCCAGCACCTTGTCGAGCGCTTCCAGATACGGCGCCACCTCGGTGATTTGCGAACCGATATGGCAATCGATGCCGATGACTTCGAGATGCGGCAGTGCTGCGGCGGCACGGTAGGTGGGCAGTACATCCTCGAAGGCGACGCCGAACTTGTTGCCCTTGAGGCCCGTGGAAATGTACGGATGGGTCTTGGCGTCGACGTCGGGGTTGATGCGCAGCGACACGCGCGCACGCTTGCCCAGGCGACCGGCCACGGCGTTCAGGCGATCCAGCTCGGGGATCGACTCGACGTTGAAGCCCCGCACATCGTGTTCCAGCGCCAGGGCCATATCGGGCTCGCTCTTGGCAACGCCCGAGAACACCACCTTGCGCGGGTCTCCGCCCGCGGCGATCACGCGCAGCAGTTCACCGCCCGAAACGATGTCGAAGCCGGCGCCCAGCTTGGCGAACACCTGCAGCACGGCCAGGTTGGAGTTGGCCTTCACCGCGTACTGCACATGCGCGTTGCGGCCTTTGCAGGCAGCCGCGTAGGCGTTGTACGCCGTAGTCAGCGCGGCGCGCGAATAGACGAAGGTCGGCGTGCCGAATTCCGCGGCGATGCTGGCCAGCGGTACTTGTTCGACGGTCAGGGCGCCGTTGTCGCGGCGATGGAAGAAATCAGTCATGTTCTGGCGTGCACTTAGCGTGCGGAGGGGGCGGAGCTGTTCTTTGCGGGTTCGGCGGGCACCGGTGCGGACGTGGCCGGCTCGCCCATCGGGCGGGCCGCGGGCGGCGTCGCACCGGGCTGGCCAAGGCCCGGATCGGCCACGGTGGGCGGCGTGGGCTCGGGCGGCACTCTGGGCATGTACAGCGGGCCACGAATGCCGCACCCGGCCAGGGGCAATGCAAGCAGGGCTGCAAACGCCGATACAATCGCACCACGACGCAGCATCGGGGAGTCTTTCATTGTTGGATGGCTTCCGGATGGCTGTGGAAAGCGCACGGCTTTCCCGTTTCCGATCAATTAGATGCCGGCTCGAAAGTCCCAGTTCGATGGGCTGCCGGCGGCCTTGGAGTGTAGCATGCCCCCCCTTAACGAGACCGAGTTCCTGGCACTGGCTGGCGCTGCCCTGGACAAGCTGGAAGCCGACATTGAGTCCGCCGCCGACGCGGCAGACGCCGATGTGGAAATCAACCGCACCGGCAATGTCATGGAGCTGGAATTCGAGGATGGCTCCAAGATCATCGTGAACAGTCAGGCGCCGATGCAGGAACTCTGGGTGGCGGCAAAGGCCGGTGGTTTCCATTTCCGCCACGATGGCGCCAAGTGGGTCGATACGCGCGGTGGCGGCGAGCTGTATGCGGCGCTGTCGGGCTACATGAGCCAGCAGGCGGGTACGACGCTGACGCTGAAGTAACGCGCCTGAAGTAACGCGCCTGAAGTAACGCGCCCATAGCGCCCATACTCTGGCATCGATAAAAAAACCGGCCTCGCGGCCGGTTTTTTGTTTGGCTGGAAGGACTCAGCGGGCGGTCAGGCTCCGCCGAACATTTCCAGAATCTTCTTCTTTTCCTGCTCGGTGTCCTGCGGCGGGCGCGAGCTTTCATCCGGCTTGCCCGGCCACGGATCGCCAAGTCCCACGGAAGCCACACCGGCGCCGGCCGCGTTTTCTTCGAGCGTCCAGTCGCCGGCCGCCATGACCACGCCTTCGGGCGGCTGGCGGTCCGGGCTTTCGGGTACGCCCTTGAGCGCCTTGCTCATGTAGCCGACCCAGATCGGCAGGGCCAGGCCGCCACCGGTCTCGCGCACACCCAGGCTCTTGGGCTGGTCATAGCCCATCCACGCGATGGCCACGAGCTTGGGCGTGTAGCCCGCAAACCAGGCATCCACCGCATCGTTGGTGGTACCGGTCTTGCCGGCCATGTCGTTGCGGCCCAGGCGCTGCTTGGCCGGGTTGGCCGTACCGCTGCGCACCACTTCGCGCAGCATGCTGTCCGCGATGAACGCGGTGCGCGCGTCGAGCACGCGCACGGCATCTTCGCCAGCCTTCTGCGGATGGGTCTCGGAAATGACCTTGCCGCGTGAATCTTCCACGCGCTGGATCAGGTACGGGTTCACGCGGTAACCGCCGTTGGCAAAGACCGAGTAGGCGCCAGCCATCTGCAGCGGCGTCACGCTGCCCGCGCCAAGCGCCATCGGCAGGTACGCGGGGTGCTTGTCTGCCTCGAAGCCGAAGCGCGTGATGTAGTCCTGGGCGTACTGCGTGCCGATCGCGCGCAGGATTCGCACGGACACCAGGTTCTTCGACTTGGCCAGCGCGCGGCGCATCGTCATCGGGCCTTCGAACTTGCCGTCGTAGTTCTTCGGTTCCCACACCTGTCCGCCCGTATCGGGGCCGATGGTCAGCGGTGCGTCGTTGATCACCGTGGCCGGCGAAAAGCCCTTCTCAAGCGCCGCCGTGTAGATGAACGGCTTGAAGCTCGAACCGGGCTGACGCCATGCCTGCGTGACGTGATTGAACTTGTTCCGGTTGAAGTCGAAGCCTCCCACCATCGAGCGGATCGACCCATCTTCGGGACTCAGCGAGACAAACGCGGCAGACACTTCGGGCAACTGCGTCACCGACCACGAGTTGTCCTTCGGGTCCTGCGTCACGCGGATGATCGCACCCGGACGGATCTTGACCTTCGGCTGCGCATTGGCCGATAGCGACGGCGCAATGAAACGCAGTGCCGTGCCTTCGATCGTAGCCACTTCGCCAGACAGCAGCGTTGCCTTGACCTGCTTGGCCGTGACGCTGGTCACCACGGCGGAGCGCAGGTCGTCGCTGCCCGGGTGCTCGACCAGTGCATCGTCAATGGCCTGCTCGCGCTCGGCCGAATCCGATGGCAGATCGATGAACGCCTCGGGGCCGCGGTAGCCGTGCTTGCGCTCGTAGGTCATGATGCCGCTGCGCACCGCTTCATAGGCGGCGTCCTGATCGGTCTTGTTCAGCGTGGTGTAGACCGTCAGGCCGCGCGTGTAGGTTTCCTCGCGATACTGCGCGTACATCAGCTGACGCACGATTTCGGCCACGTATTCGGCATGCGTGGAGAACTCGTTGCCCTCGCTGCGCACCTTCAGTTCTTCGCGCACCGCCTGGTCGTACTGCTCCGGCGTGATGTAGCGCAAATCGCGCATGCGCTGCAGGATGTACTCCTGGCGCACCTTGGCGCGGCGCGGATTGACCACGGGGTTGTACGCCGACGGCGCCTTGGGCAGGCCGGCCAGCATCGCGGCCTCGGCTGGCGTCACGTCCTTGATCGACTTGCCGAAGTACACGCGCGCCGCGCTGGCAAAACCATAGGCGCGCTGCCCCAGGTAGATCTGGTTCATGTACAGCTCAAGGATCTGGTCCTTGCTGAGGTTGGCCTCGATCTTGTAGGCCAGCAGCATCTCGTAGATCTTGCGCGTGTAGGTCTTCTCGCTGGACAGGAAGAAGTTGCGCGCCACCTGCATCGTGATCGTGGACGCGCCCTGCGACAGGCCGCCGCGCAGGTTCACCAGTCCGGCACGCAGCACGCCGACGAAGTCCACGCCGCCATGCTCATAGAAACGATCATCCTCGATGGCCAGCACGGCCTTCTTCATGACGTCGGGGATCTCGCTGATCGGCACGAAGTTGCGACGCTCTTCGCCAAACTCGCCGATCAATACGTTGTCGGCGGTATAGATGCGCAGCGGAATCTTCGGACGGTAGTCGGTGATCGTGTCGAGCGACGGCAGATTCGGCGCGGCCACGACCAACGCGTAGCCCACCAGCAGCGCCACGGCGACGCCACCGGCAGCAAGCAGCCCGAGTACCCAGAACATGATGCGCGCCCATAACGGACGGCGGACGGGAAGGGACGGCTTCTGTTGTGCTGTGGCCATAAGGGTTTACCTAACAAGAGTGCCCGGATTATATCGTCGGTACCTCGGCGCTCCGCCCAGGCAGTGCCGCCAAAGACGCTACGACGCTGTTACAAGATGTAATGCCGTTGAGATCTGACTGTCACGTGATGCAGGGCGCAAGTGTGACGCGGGTTTGCGGGCGTTGGACTCAGGGAGGTGTGCGCGTCAGGACGACTCGCGATAGATGGAGTGGCACGATCATGTCACGGCGATGCCACCCGATGGCAGGGTTGCAGACCGTCGGATTTTGACAACGGAATCGCGGAGTCCTTCCGAAAAAGAAAGCGTGGTCAAACCGGCACATTGCCAGCGCCTCCGGATTTTGTAAGAATCCACGAACATAAAAGAGCAAACGTTTCATCCAAGAAACTGGCTCGCACCATTAGAGCAGACATGCCGTGGGCGAGTTCAAATGTCAGGGGGTCAACCTTGCGACGGGGCATCTTGTCGGGTCTTCTGCGCCGGACTACGGTCGGCGTGGATATCGGTTCGTCCAGCGTCAAGGTCGTTGAACTGTCCGTTGGTGCGGGCAAGAACGACTACAGGCTGGAGAAGTGCGCCAGCGAACTGCTGGACCGCAACGCCGTTGCCGATGGCAACGTGGTCAACATCGAGGCCGTGGGTATCGCGCTCAAGCGCGCGCTCGGCAAGGCCGGCATACGTACCAAGGACGTTGTCCTGGGCGTGCCGTCCATGCTGACGGAATCCCAAACGGTCAGTCTGCCGGACAACCTGTCCGAAGACGAACTCTATTCGCAGGTCGAATCGGAGGCGCACCGCCTCTATCCGCCTTCACAGGCGGTGAACTTCGACTTCGCGGTGATTGGTCCCAGTGAAACGGAAGGCGGCATCGGCGTACGCGTCACGGCCGCCAACAGTGATCGTGTCCAGGAACGCGTGACGGCTGCCGAGATGGCGGGCCTGAAGCCGCAGGTCATGGACGTGGAAGAGTACGCCGTGCAACGGTCGGTGGTGCAGATGCTTGGCGTTCCCGCCGGGCTGACGGAAACCGATGCCAAGGACATGCCCGTCGTGGCAGTGGTCCATCTTGGTGGCAGCCGTTCCAAGGCAATCTTCTACCAGGGCTGGAAGGAACTCTACGAGCAACCGCTCAACAGCTACGGTGATCAGCTCACGCAGAGCGCGGCGCGCATGTTCACGCTCGACGCGCTCAAGGCCGAAATCAAGAAGCGCAAGAACACGCTTCCTGAGGCCTGGCGCGCGCAGCTGCTCAAGCCGTCGCTCGAGGCGTTGGCAATGGAGGTGCAGGGCGCCATCGGCAATTTCATTGCCAGCTCCAGCCTCGGCCGCGTCGACGAGATCCTGCTTTCCGGCGGGCACGCATCGCTGCTTGGCGTACAGGCGGCGATCCAGCAACAGACGCAGATCACGACCACGCTGGCCAATCCCTTCGCAAACATGACGACCGCAGGCAAGGTCAACGAGCGCTATCTTCAGCGTGACCTGCCCGCCTACATCGTCAGTGCGGGACTGGCGCTGCGCGGCCTGCAATAAGCCACCGGGGGGACACGCATGTCCGCGACGACGAATTCCATTCCGTCGGTCAACCTGCTGCCGTATCACGAGGCGCGCAAGGCAACCCGGCGCAAGAAGGTCTACAGCATGCTGGGTGGTGCCGCGGGTGCGGGAGCGCTCGTGGTGCTGATCGGCGGCTTCTACATCGATTCCCAGATCGATGAAACGACCGTACTCAACCAGACGCTGGTGGCCGAGAACTCCCGCATGGACGGGCAGATCAAGGAAGTCAACACGCTCAAGAAGGATATCGAGGCGCTGCTGGATCGCCAGCGCGCGATCGAGAGCCTGCAGGCGCAGCGCAACCTGCCAGTGCAACTGCTGGAAGAGCTGGTGCGCCAGGTGCCCGAGGGTGTCTACCTGACGGGCCTCAAGCAGACAGGAGACGACTTCGTCATGACTGGCGTGGCCCAGTCCAACGAACGCGTGTCCGAGCTGCTGCGCAACATCGGTCAGGTGCAATGGCTGGATCGTGCCGAGCTTGTGGAATCGAAGGCAATCATGATGACCAACAACCTGCGCGAGCAGCGCCGGCTGTTTGATTTCTCGATGCGCTTTTCGTACCGCGCGCCGGAACAGCCGGGCGACAAGAAGAAGGGCGGCGCCTCGGGTGCGGCAGCCAAGCCGGCGGGAGGCAAGGTCTGATCATGGCACTGAATTCCGATATCTCGCTGCAGGACCTGACCGCGCAATTCCGCGGGCTGAACCTGAACGAACCCGAAACCTGGCCCGCCGCGCCGCGTGTGCTGTTCTCTGTCCTGGCCGCCGTGATCGTGCTGGTTCTGGGCTGGCAGTTCTACTGGAGCGACAAGAGCAGCGAGCTTGAGCGCAAGCATGCGGAACACGAGCAGCTCAAGCAGCAGTTCAGGTCGAAGGTGACGCAGGTGGCCAATCTCGAAGAGCTGCGCAAGCAGAAGGTCGAGGTGGAAAAGCGCGTGGCTCTGGCCGAACGGCAACTGCCGAACAGCACGGAAATGGACGCGCTGCTGGCGGACGTCAACCACGCCGGCGTTGCACGCGGTTTGCAGTTCGAGTTGTTCAAGCCGCAGGCCGCAGTCATCAAGCCGTACTTTGCCGAAATCCCGGTCAATCTGAAGGTCACCGGCCGCTATCACGACGTTGCGTTGTTCAACGCGGACGTGGCGGCCCTGTCGCGGATCGTTTCGATGCGTAACCTGAACATGACCGTCGCCAAGGACGGCACGCTGTCGATGGAAGCGGTAGCGATGGCATACCGCGCGCTGGACCCGGACGAGCAGGCCGCACAGCGCAGGGCTGCCGCGGACGCCGCCGCCAAGAACAAGAACGGAGGCGCCAAGTGAGCCGCCTGATCCGACGTCCACCACCAGTCGCTCTGCACACGATCGCCGCCGCTGCGCTCGCCGTAGTGGTGCTTGCCGGCTGCGGCCAGAGCGACGACGCCGGCCTGCAGCAGTGGATGGCGCAGACGCGCGCCGCCAAGGCGCCGCCGCCCGAACCGTTGCCCGAGGTCAAGCCATACACGCCGCGTGAATATGGCGGGCGCACTTCGCCGGAGCCGTTTGCGCAGACCAAGATTGGCGAGCTGAACAAGACGATGTCTGAGTCGCCGGAGGCCGGCCGGCGACACGAGCCGCTTGAAGACTATCCGCTGGAGAACTTCAAGATGCTTGGGATGCTGAAGAAAAACGGCGAGACCTACGGTGTCGTACGCGTAGATAACAAGATCCATCACGTCAAGGTGGGTCAGTATCTCGGCCAGAGCTATGGCCGGGTGGTCCGCATCAACGATCAAGAGATCGTGTTGCGCGAATTGGTTCGGGAAGGGGTCTCAGATTGGAAAGAGAAAATGACCAGCCTGAAGCTGGAGGCATCCGCATGATCACGGCACGTTGGGTCCGGGCGCTTGCGGGCGCTTCAGCTATGGCGCTTGTGCTGGCCTCTCCGGCCGCGCTTGCACAGAACAACCAGCTCAAGCAGGTGGAGGCCAACGTCGTTGGCGAGCAGACCGTTTTCACGGTCGACCTGCAGAGCCCGCTGGCCCAGAAGCCGGTGGACTTCACGACGCAGAACCCTGCAAAGATCGCGATCGATTTCTTCGATACGGGATTTGCGGCGGGCCGCGCGCAGTATGACTACGCGGGCAAGCTGCTCAAGAGCGCCAACGTGATGCAGATCGGGGACCGCACCCGCGTGGTGCTGAACCTGGCCCGCTCGGCTACGTACCGCACGGAAATGCGTGGCACGCAGTTCGTGGTGCTGATGGACAACGTGGCGCAGACGGCCGCGGCGACCGTGCCGACGTTCGCACCGGCAGCACCGGCGATGCAGCCGGTGGCTGCAAACCGCACGCTGATCCGCAATATCGACTTCCGCCGCGGCACCGATGGTGCCGGCCGCGTGGTGGTGGATCTGTCGTCGCGCGATTCGGGGATCAACATCCAGCAGCAGGGCCAGAACCTGGTGGTGGACTTCCTCGGCACCGGGCTGCCAACGGATCTGCGCCGCCGCTTCGACGTGACCGACTTCGGTACGCCGGTGCAGGCCATGCGTGCCACCGACGCCAATGGCACCGCACGTCTGACGATCGAGCCGCGTGGTAACTGGGAATACAGCTCGTATCAGACTGACAACCAGTTCGTGGTGGAAGTGCGCCAGGTCAAGGACGATCCGAACAAGCTGATCGCGGGCCAGGGGTATCGCGGCGAGCGTCTGTCGCTGAACTTCCAGAACATCGACATCCGGTCCCTGCTGCAGGTTTTCGCGGATTTCACGAACCTGAACATCATCACGAGCGACACGGTGCAGGGCAACCTGACGCTGCGTCTCAAGGATGTGCCGTGGGATCAGGCGCTGCAGATCGTGCTGGATTCGAAGGGCCTGGCATCGCGCCGCAATGGCAACGTGCTGTGGGTGGCGCCCAAGGCCGAGCTGGCAACGAAGGAAAAGCTCGAGCTGGAAGCGCAGCAGCAGATCAACGAGCTTGAGCCGATTCGCAGCCAGGTGTTCCAGCTGAACTACCAGCGTGCCGAAGACGTGCGACGCATGCTGCTGGGCCTGGCCGCCGGCGGCGGTGCGGGTGCCGCAGCCGCGGCTCCGGTTGGGGGCGCCGGTGGTGCGGCAGGTGGCGCGACGCGCATGCTGTCCAAGCGTGGCTCGCTGACGGCCGATCCGCGTACCAACCAGCTGTTCGTGTCCGATATCGGTTCCAAGCTTGAGGAAGTGCAGATCTTCCTGCAGAAGATCGACATCCCGGTACGGCAGGTGGTGATCGAGGCGCGCATCGTCGAGGCCAGCGATACGTTCAGCCGCAATCTCGGTGTGAAGCTCGGCTTTGCCTCACGCCGTTCGGGCGCCGCCTACGGCAATACGTACGAGAACGTGGCCTCGCCGTTCACCAAGGATGCGGAATGGACCACGAGCCCGGCCGTCAGCCTGCCGGCAGCGGCCATCAACGGTACCAACCCGGCGTCCGTGGCTTTCAGTATCTTCAATACGGCGGCTGGCCGATTCCTTGACCTGGAACTGTCCGCGCTGGAAGCGGATGGCAAGGGCAAGATCATCTCCAGCCCGCGCGTGGTGACGGCCAACAACATCAAGGCGCTGATCGAGCAGGGTACCGAACTGCCGTACCAGTCGGCCACGTCCAGCGGCGCCACGTCGGTGCAGTTCCGCAAGGCGAACCTGAAGCTCGAAGTGACGCCGCAGATCACGCCGGAAGGGAATGTGCTGCTGGATGTCGACGTGAACAAGGACAGCGTCGGTATCCAGACCGTCAACGGCTTTGCGATCGATACCAAACACGTGCAGACGCAGGTGCTGGTGGAAAACGGCGGTACGGTGGTGATCGGCGGTATCTACAGCCAGGACGAGAGCAACAACTACAGCAAGGTGCCGTTCCTGGCCGAGATCCCGGTGCTGGGATACCTGTTCCGGAACAACGCGAAGGTCAATAACCGGACCGAGCTGCTGGTGTTCCTGACGCCACGTATCCTGAATGACAGCGTATCGCTGAAATAAGGCGCAATAACGCTGGATTAGTGCTGAGATCAGTCTGAAAACGTGGCTTCCGGGTGCAGTCGGTGGCCCGGATGCAGTAGACTGGCAGGCCGCGTCGTATCTGACGCGGCCTTTTTCTTTTTGGCGGCATCGTTGGCGGTACCGACGGCCAGCCGGGACCGGACCGCAATGGTGCACAATGGCGTATGCAGCACGCCAGCGAGGCGGCCCGGACGCCGTGCCAATGCCCCGAGCCTTATCGTGCAAGACAGTCCAGTGACAGCCAATCGCCCGAATCTTTTCTTTGTTGGCCTGATGGGCGCCGGCAAGACCACCGTCGGCCGTTCGGTGGCCCGGCGCCTGAATTACCCGTTCTTCGACTCCGATCACGAGCTCGAAGCGCGTTGCGGCGTGAAGATCCCGGTGATTTTCGAGCACGAGGGCGAGGATGGGTTCCGGGACCGCGAAGCGCAGATGATTGCCGAACTCACCGGACAAACCGGCATCGTGCTGGCCACCGGCGGTGGCGCGGTGCTCCGCGAGGCCAACCGCGCGGCGCTGAAAGCCAACGGGACGGTGGTCTACCTGCGAGCCAGTCCGCACGACCTGTGGCTGCGCACGCGCCATGACCGCAACCGCCCGCTTCTGCAAACCGAGGATCCGAAGGGCCGGCTGGAGGCGTTGTACGCCCAGCGGGACCCCCTCTATCGCGAAGTGGCGGATTTCATTATCGAAACCGGCAAGCCGACTGTGGCGCAGCTTGCTAATATGGTTCTCATGCAACTTGAAATGGCCGGCTTCACGTTTCCATCCGTGGACCCCGTGCCCGACACCCATGTGGTGACGGGGCAGCCGGCGCAGGACACCCATTCATGATCACGCTGGAAGTCGACCTCGGGGAGCGTAGCTACCCGATCCATATCGGCGGCGGCCTGCTGGACCGCGCCGACCTGCTGCAGCCGCATGTGCGCGGCCAGCATGCCGTCATCGTCACCAACGAGACGGTGGGCCCGCTCTATGCGGCCCGCGTCGAGGCGGTGCTGGCCGGCCTGGGCAAGACCGTGCGAACGGTGGTGCTGCCCGATGGCGAACGCTTCAAGCAGTGGGAAACGCTGAACCTGATCTTCGACGCGCTGCTCAAGGCAGGCGCCGACCGCAAGACCACGCTGATCGCGCTGGGCGGCGGGGTCGTGGGCGATATGACCGGGTTCGCGGCGGCTTGCTACATGCGCGGCGTTCCGTTCGTCCAGATGCCGACCACGTTGCTGTCGCAGGTGGATTCGTCGGTGGGCGGCAAGACCGGCATCAACCATCCGCTCGGCAAGAACATGATCGGCGCATTCCACCAGCCGAACGCGGTGATTGCCGATATCGACACGCTGCGCACCCTGCCGCCGCGCGAGCTGGCGGCCGGGTTGGCCGAGGTCATCAAGCACGGCGCGATTGCCGATGCCGGTTACTTCGGCTGGATCGAGGACAACATCACCGCGCTCAATGCCTGCGACACGGATCTCATGGCCGAGGCCGTGCGCCGCTCGTGCGAGATCAAGGCCGCTGTCGTGGCCCAGGACGAGCGCGAAGGCGGCCTGCGCGCGATCCTGAATTTCGGCCATACGTTCGGCCACGCAATCGAGGCCGGCATGGGTTACGGCGAATGGCTTCATGGCGAGGCCGTGGGCTGCGGCATGGTGATGGCGGCGGACTTGTCGCACCGCCTGGGCTTCATCGACACCGAGACCCGCGCACGTATCCGCACACTGACGCAGGCGGCGATGCTGCCCGTGGTGGCGCCGGATCTCGGCGTCGACCGCTATGTTGAACTGATGAAGGTGGACAAGAAGGCCGAGGCAGGCAGCATCAAATTCATCCTGCTGCGCAAGCTTGGCGAGGCGTTCATTACCACCGTACCGGACCCGGATCTGTGTGACACGTTGCGCCACGCAGTCTTGAAACCTCCTGCAGAGGCACCGGTCGCCTGAGCGCCTGGTTATGCCTTGCAACCCTGAACCAGCCACGGATTAACGGATTGCCCGCATGACCAACTCGCCAGTGACCGACCTCGACGCCCATCTTGCCCCTTACGCCGCGCGTTCCGCGAAGACGCGCGGGCGTGTGCATGCCGAGCCGGCATCGTCATCGCGCAGCGAATTCCAGCGCGACCGGGATCGCGTCATCCACAGTACGGCATTCCGCCGGCTCGAATACAAGACGCAGGTCTTCGTCAACCATGAGGGCGATCTGTTCCGCACGCGGCTGACGCACAGCCTGGAAGTGGCGCAGATTGCCCGCTCCATCGCGCGCAACCTGCGGCTCAACGAGGACCTTGTCGAGGCGATTTCACTGGCGCACGACCTCGGCCACACGCCGTTTGGCCATGCCGGCCAGGACGCGCTGAACGGCTGCATGAAGAACCACGGCGGCTTTGAGCACAACCTGCAAAGCCTGCTTGTGGTGGATGAGCTGGAAGAGCGCTATGGCGGCTTCAACGGATTGAATCTGACGTTCGAAACGCGCGAAGGCATCCTCAAGCATTGCTCGCGCGTCAATGCGGCGGCGCTTGGCGAGCTGGGCCGGCGTTTCCTGGAGGGCAGCCAGCCGTCGCTGGAAGCCCAGCTGGCCAACTTGGCCGACGAGATCGCGTACAACAATCACGACATCGACGACGGCCTGCGCTCGGGTCTGCTGACGCTGGAGCAGCTCGATGAAGTGCCGATGTGGGGGCGTCATCGCGCCGAGGTCGTGGCGGCCTTTCCCGGCATCAATGGGCGTCGGGCGATCAACGAGACCGTCCGGCGCATGATCAATACGCTGATCGTCGACCTGATCGAGACCACGGCACGCAATATCTCCGCGGCCCACCCGAAATCGATCAACGATGTGCGCGCTGCCGGGCCGCTGGTTTCGTTCAGCCCGAAGATCCACGAAGAAGCGGCCACATTGAAGCGTTTTCTGTTCCGGCACCTGTACCGGCACTACCTGGTCATGCGCATGTCGGCCAAGGCGCAGCGCATCATCTCGGATCTGTTCAATGCCTTCATGCAGGATTCGCGTCTGCTGCCGCCCCAATACCAGGCCGGTCACGGCGCCGATCAGCCGCGCCTGATTGCGCACTACATCGCGGGCATGACGGACCGTTACGCCATTCGCGAGCACAGGCGCATCTTCGCCGTCAGCGAGAGCAACTCGCTCGGCTGATAAAAACGGGGACAGATCAAGCTATCATGCGGGCATCTTCCATGAGGGATGCCCAATGGCCCGCCTTCCCCGATTCTCTCCAGCCGGCCTGCCGGCAATGGTGTTGCAGCGCGGCAACAATCGCCAACCCGTGTTTCTGGGCACCGAGGACTATGTTTATTACCTCGATTGCCTGCGCATGGCCGCGCGCGAGCATGAGGTTGCAATCCATGCCTATGCACTGCGGCCCAACCATATCCACCTGGTTGCGACCCCCAAGGGCGCCGATTCGCTGAGTCTGACGATGCAGGCGGTGGGGCGTCGTTACGCTCGTCACTTCAACCGCGTGGCCGACCGCACCGGCACCCTCTGGGAAGGCCGTTTTCGGTCGGCTGTCGTCGAGCCGGAGACCTGGCTGTTGCCGGCCATGCTCTATGTCGAAGGGAATGCCATGCGGGCCGGCGACGCCATGACGCCAGAGGCTGACCGCTGGAACAGCTACCGGCACCACGCCGGTATTGAAGCAAGCCCGATTGTGAGCGATCACTCCACGTACTGGGATCTTGGCAATACGCCGTTCGAGCGCCAATCGAACTACCGGGCGCTCACCGCGGAAGGTCTGTCGGGCCGGACGCTGGCCACGCTCCAGAAACATGCGCATAGCGGTTGGCCGCTCGGCAGCGAAGGCTTCCTCGCGCAGCTTGAGCGCCATGCAACGCGGCGGGTTCAGCCACTTCCGAAAGGTCGACCGCGCAAGTCGACTATTTCGGAAGAAGAAGGCGCAGACGTGGAACACGAGGTCAGCCATGATTGAAATGCACCATAAACGTGCATTTGTGGCGCAAATCTAATGTGTCCCCATTTAAAATGCGACCAGGGGCGGTGCAATATTTAATGTGTTCTGACCCCATTTAATAATTTTGCGGCGTCTGGACGATTCTCTTATAGTTGCTCCACCCACAGTCATTGTGCGGCGCGTCACGCTCGTGTACGCCGCTGCGGTTCCACTGTCCACCAAAGCCCATCCGAAGAGATAGAGGCGCCCCGCGACAGTCATCCCGTTCGGTCTGCCTTGCTGGCTGCGCAGCCTTCACCGGAATTCAGCCCGTGGACCACTCGCAACAACCTTCCGACCTCGCCGCCCGCCCGCAGGCCCAGGGCCTGTACGACCCGACCAATGAGCACGACGCCTGTGGCGTCGGCATGGTCGCGCATATCAAGGGCAAGAAATCCCACGAGATCATTTCGCAGGGTCTGAAGATCCTTGAGAACCTGGACCACCGGGGCGCAGTTGGCGCGGATGCGCTGATGGGCGACGGGGCCGGCATCCTGATCCAGATCCCGGACCAGTTCTATCGCGAAGAGATGGCCAAGCAGGGCGTGACGCTGCCGCCCGCTGGCGAATACGGCGTCGGCATGATTTTCCTGCCGAAGGAACACGCCTCGCGCCTGGCCTGCGAGCAGGAGCTCGAGCGTACCGTGCGCCTGGAAGGCCAGGTCGTGCTGGGCTGGCGCGACGTGCCGGTGGACTGCAACATGCCGATGTCCCCGACCGTGCGCAAGACCGAGCCGGTCATCCGCCAGATCTTCATCGGCCGCGGCCGTGACATCATGACCACGGACGCGCTGGAGCGTAAGCTCTACGTGATCCGCAAGACGGCCAGCCACGCCATCCAGGCGCTCAAGCTCAAGCACGGCAAGGAGTATTTCGTGCCGTCAATGTCGGCCCGTACCGTCGTGTACAAGGGCCTGCTGCTGGCCAACCAGGTGGGCGAGTACTACCTGGACCTGCTGGACTCGCGCGCCGTGTCGGCCCTGGCACTGGTGCACCAGCGCTTCTCGACCAACACGTTCCCGGCCTGGGAACTGGCCCACCCGTACCGCATGGTCGCCCACAACGGCGAAATCAACACGGTCAAGGGCAACGTGAACTGGGTGAACGCACGTACCGGCGCGATCTCGTCGCCGGTGCTGGGTGAAGACCTGCCCAAGCTCTGGCCGCTGATTTATCCGGGCCAGTCGGATACGGCATCGTTCGACAACTGCCTCGAACTGCTGACGATGGCAGGCTACCCGCTCGTCCACGCGATGATGATGATGATCCCGGAAGCCTGGGAACAGCACACGCTGATGGACGACAACCGTCGCGCCTTCTACGAATACCACGCCGCGATGATGGAGCCGTGGGACGGCCCCGCCGCCATCTGCTTCACCGACGGCCGCCAGATCGGCGCCACGCTGGACCGTAACGGTCTGCGTCCGGCCCGTTTCTACGTCACCGAGGACGATTTCGTCGTGCTGGCTTCGGAAGCCGGTGTGCTGCCGTTCCCGGAATCGCGCATCGTCAACAAGTGGCGCCTGCAGCCGGGCAAGATGTTCCTGATCGACATGGAGCAGGGCCGCATCATCGACGACAAGGAACTCAAGGACAACCTGGCCAACGCCAAGCCGTACAAGAGCTGGATCGACGCCGTGCGCATCAAGCTCGACGAGCTCGATGCCAAGCCGGAAGACGTGGCTGCCGAGAAGAAGCCGGTGTCGCCGCTGCTGGACCGTCAGCAGGCGTTCGGCTACTCGCAGGAGGACGTCAAGTTCCTGATGGCGCCGATGGCGCTGGCCGGCGAGGAAGCCACCGGCTCGATGGGTAACGACTCGCCGCTGGCCGTGCTGTCGTCGAAGAACAAGACGCTGTACCACTACTTCCGCCAGCTGTTCGCCCAGGTGACCAACCCGCCGATCGACCCGATCCGCGAGAACATGGTCATGTCGCTGGTGTCGTTCATAGGCCCGAAGCCGAACCTGCTGGAACTGAACAACATCAACCCGCCGATGCGTCTTGAAGTGTCCCAGCCCGTGCTGGACTTCAAGGACATCGCGAAGATCCGCAACATCGAGCACTACACCGGCGGCAAGTTCCGTTCCTATGAACTGAACATCTGCTACCCGGTGGCGTGGGGCAAGGAAGGCATCGAAGCCCGCCTGGCATCGCTGTGCGCGGAAGCCGTGGACGCCGTGCGTTCGGGCTACAACATCCTGATCGTGTCGGACCGCCGTGTCGACGACACGCAGGTTGCCATCCCGGCCTTGCTGGCGACGTCGGCCATCCATCATCACCTGGTGGAAAAGGGCCTGCGCACCTCCACCGGCCTGGTCGTGGAAACCGGTTCGGCCCGTGAAGTCCATCACTTCGCGCTGCTGGCCGGCTACGGTGCCGAAGCCGTGCACCCGTACCTGGCGATGGAAACGCTTGCCGATATGGCCTCGGGCCTGTCGGGCGACCTGTCGCCCGAAAAGGCGGTCAAGAACTTCGTCAAGGCAATCGGCAAGGGCCTGTTCAAGGTGATGTCGAAGATGGGCATCTCCACGTACATGTCGTACACGGGCGCTCAGATCTTCGAAGCCATCGGCCTGTCGCGCGAGCTGGTGCAGAAGTACTTCCACGGCACGCCGTCGAATGTGGAAGGCATCGGCATCTTCGAGGTGGCTGAAGAAGCGCTGCGCCTGCACACCGATGCATTCGGCGACAACCCTGTGCTGAGCAACATGCTCGACGCCGGTGGCGAGTACGCATTCCGTATCCGCGGCGAAGAACACATGTGGACGCCGGACTCGATCGCCAAGCTGCAGCACTCGGTGCGCGCCGATGATGGCCGCGGCCAGTACCAGACGTACAAGGAATACGCGAACATCATCAACGACCAGAGCCGCCGTCACATGACGCTGCGCGGCCTGTTCGAGTTCAAGGTCGATCCGGCCCGCGCCATCCCGCTGGACGAAGTGGAATCGGCCAAGGACATCGTCAAGCGTTTTGCCACCGGCGCGATGTCGCTGGGTTCGATCTCGACCGAAGCCCACGCTACGCTGGCCGTGGCGATGAACCGCATCGGCGGCAAGTCGAACACCGGCGAAGGCGGCGAGGACGAGAAGCGCTATCGCAACGAACTGCGCGGCATCCCCATCAAGCAGGGCGATTCGCTCAAGAGCATCCTGGGCGATCACGTGGTGGAGAAGGACCTGGAGCTGAAGGCCGGCGACTCGCTGCGCTCGAAGATCAAGCAGGTGGCGTCGGGCCGTTTCGGTGTGACCGCCGAATACCTGGCATCGGCTGACCAGATCCAGATCAAGATGGCGCAGGGCGCCAAGCCGGGCGAAGGCGGCCAGCTGCCGGGTCACAAGGTGTCCGACTACATCGGCAAGCTCCGTTACTCGGTGCCGGGCGTGGGCCTGATCTCGCCGCCGCCGCACCACGACATCTATTCGATCGAGGATCTGGCACAGCTGATCCACGATCTGAAGAACGTGAACCCTGCGTCGGATATCTCGGTGAAGCTCGTGTCCGAAGTGGGCGTAGGTACCGTGGCTGCCGGCGTTGCCAAGGCCAAGGCCGATCACGTGGTGATCGCCGGTCATGACGGCGGCACCGGCGCATCGCCGTGGTCCTCGATCAAGTACGCAGGTTCGCCGTGGGAACTGGGCCTGGCCGAAACGCAGCAGACGCTGATGCTGAACGGCCTGCGCAACCGTATCCGCGTGCAGGCTGACGGCCAGATGAAGACCGGCCGCGACGTGGTGATCGGCGCGCTGCTGGGCGCCGACGAGTTCGGCTTTGCCACGGCACCGCTGGTGGCCGAGGGCTGCATCATGATGCGCAAGTGCCACCTGAACACCTGCCCGGTGGGCGTGGCCACGCAGGATCCGGCGCTGCGCAAGAAATTCCAGGGCAAGCCCGAGCACGTGGTGAACTTCTTCTTCTTCGTCGCGGAAGAAGCACGCGAGATCATGGCTCAGCTGGGTATCCGCACGTTCGACGAACTGATCGGCCGTGCCGACCTGCTCGACATTCGCGCTGGCATCGAACACTGGAAGGCACGTGGCCTGGACTTCAGCCGCATCTTCTTCCAGGCGCCGATCCCGGCTGACGTGCCGCGCTTCCACACCGACGTGCAGGATCACGGCCTGTCGGTGGAGTCCGGCAAGGCACTGGATCACACGCTGATCGCCAAGGCCCGTCCGGCCATCGACAAGGGTGAGCGCGTGAGCTTCATCCAGCCGGTCAAGAACGTGAACCGCACCGTGGGCGCGATGCTCTCCGGCGTGGTGGCTAAGCAGTACGGCCATGAGGGCCTGCCCGACGACACGATCCACATCCAGTTCCAGGGCACGGCCGGCCAGTCGTTCGCCGCGTTCCTGGCGCATGGCATCACGATGGATCTGGTGGGCGACGCCAACGACTATGTGGGCAAGGGGCTGTCCGGTGGCCGCGTGATCGTGCGCGCGCCGCACGAATTCCGTGGCGACCCGACCCGCAACATCATCGTCGGCAACACCGTCTTGTACGGCGCGCTGGCTGGCGAGGCATTCTTCAACGGCGTGGGTGGCGAGCGTTTCGCGGTGCGTAACTCGGGCGCCACGGCCGTGGTGGAAGGCACCGGCGACCACGGTTGCGAATACATGACCGGCGGTACCGTGGTCGTGCTGGGCGGCACGGGCCGCAATTTCGCAGCCGGCATGTCGGGTGGCGTGGCTTACGTCTACGACGAGGACGGCCTGTTCGACAAGCGCTGCAACACGTCGATGGTGGCGCTGGAAGCGGTGCTCGCCTCGGCTGACCAGCAGAAGGGCCAGCCGGAATCGCAATGGCACAAGTTCAATGGCCGCCGCCAGCTGGACGAAGTGATCCTGCGCGACCTGATCGAGCAGCACTTCCGCTACACCGGTTCGGAGCGCGCCAAGGCGCTGCTGGCCGACTGGACCACGGCTCGCCGCAAGTTCGTCAAGGTCTTCCCGACCGAGTACAAGCGCGCACTGGGCGAAATGTTCGAAAAGGAACAGGCTGCCCGCGACAGCGATCGCGAAGCGGTAGCCGCCTGACCGGCAGCCACACGACGAGGCGCCGTGGCAGCAGCCGCGGCGCCGACAAGATACTGACCCCACGCGAGGCCGGCCCGGCCGCCTCGCGCCAAGCAAGACCAAGGATGCAACATGGGTAAGGCGACTGGCTTTCTCGAATTTCCGCGCCAGAACGAAGGCTACGAACCCGTAGTCAAGCGCGTGAAGCACTACAAGGAATTCGTGTTCGCGCTGTCCGACAGCGAAGCGAAGATCCAGGGTGCACGCTGCATGGACTGCGGTATCCCGTTCTGCAACAACGGCTGCCCGGTCAACAACATCATTCCCGACTTCAACGACCTGGTGTATCGCCAGGACTGGAAGTCGGCGATTGAAGTGCTGCACCAGACCAACAACTTCCCCGAGTTCACGGGCCGCATCTGCCCGGCGCCGTGCGAGGCCGCCTGCACGCTGGGCATCACCGAGCTGCCGGTGGGCATCAAGTCGATCGAGCACGCGATCATCGACAAGGCCTGGGAAGAGGGCTGGGTTGCTCCGCAGGTGCCGAAGCACAAGACCGGCAAGACCGTGGCCGTGGTTGGCTCGGGCCCGGCCGGTATGGCCGCGGCGCAGCAACTGGCACGCGCTGGCCATGACGTGACGGTGTTCGAAAAGAACGACCGCATCGGCGGCCTGCTGCGCTATGGCATCCCCGACTTCAAGATGGAGAAGGACCTGATCGACCGCCGCATCGAGCAGATGCAGGCCGAAGGCGTGACCTTCCGTGCGGGCGTGATGGTGACCGACGGCGCGCTGCCGGCCGGCATCAAGAACTACGCACGCGAAACGATCTCCGCGCAGGCGCTGATGGACCAGTTCGACGCCGTGGTGCTGGCGGGCGGCTCGGAAGTGCCGCGCGACCTGCCGGTGCCGGGCCGTGATCTGGCCGGCGTGCACTACGCGCTCGAATTCCTGATTCCGCAGAACAAGGAAGTGGCTGGCGACGGCATCAACGACATCCGTGCCGAAGGCAAGCACGTGATCGTGATTGGCGGCGGCGATACGGGTTCGGATTGCGTGGGCACGTCGAACCGCCACGGCGCCGAATCGGTCACGCAGTTCGAACTGCTGCCGCAACCGCCGGACGAAGAAAACAAGCCGCTGGTGTGGCCGTACTGGCCGATCAAGCTGCGCACGTCGTCG
The DNA here is from genome assembly GCF_057798835.1 of Cupriavidus sp. 291-E7. Lineage (NCBI taxonomy): Bacteria > Pseudomonadati > Pseudomonadota > Betaproteobacteria > Burkholderiales > Burkholderiaceae > Cupriavidus > Cupriavidus sp. 291-E7. The sequence goes on along the minus strand of NZ_JBYOJV010000015.1, from coordinate 115,328 downwards.
TCGCATGACGAAGGCTGCTCGCGCGACTGGTCGGTTGCCACCAAGGAACTGGTCGGCGAGAACGGCAAGGTCACGGCGCTGAAGGCCTGCCGCGTGGAGTGGAAGGACGGCAAGATGCAGGAAGTGCCGGGCAGCGAGTTCGTGCTGAAGGCTGACCTGGTGCTGCTGGCGATGGGCTTCACGAATCCGGTCGGCTCGATGCTCGAAGCGTTTGGCGTGGACACCGACGCTCGCAAGAACGCCAAGGCGTCGACCGAAGGCGACCGCGCCTACTTCACGAACGTGCCGAAGGTATTTGCCGCCGGCGACGTGCGCCGTGGCCAGTCGCTGGTGGTCTGGGCCATCCGCGAAGGCCGCCAGGCCGCGCGCTCGGTGGACACGTTCCTGATGGGACATTCGGAACTGCCGCGCTAAGCTGCGCCCGCCGTTAGAACTAAAAACCCCGGTTGCTCGACGCACCGGGGTTTTTTGTTTATGGGGCCTGGACCCGCAGCCGGCACCCCATCAACACCGCGTCATTCCCATACGTTGCCAGCTTGTTGGCGTGGATTTCCGCCGCCTCCGGCGCGTACCCAAGCCTGCGCCAGTACACATCGGCCGACTGCACGGCAATCAGCCGCGATGTTCGCAGTCCGGCCTTCATCGCTTCGTCACGCGCTGCACCGTAGAGTCTGGAAGCCAGTCCCGCGCCGCGTCCGGCTGGCGCCACGGCCATGTCGTGGATGAACCACGTCAGCGGCTCGGTATCGGACCAGTCTCGCGCAAGCCGTCCGTTCCACGGCGGCAGCGACGTCTCGGGCCACGCATGGGTGAACAGGTACGCGGCCAGTTGTTGGCCGCGCAATGCCGCGACCCAGCAGGTGTCGGGAGACAGGGCGAGGCGGCTGGCCAGGGCCTCGGGAGATTCCAGCAGCGTTTCGCCGTAGCACTGCGCCTGGACGGCGAGGACGGCGGGAAGGTCGGCGGCCAGCATGGGTCGCAGGACGAATTCAGGCATCGGTCGATTATACGAGCGCTCACATCCGGGTCCTCCCGGAGAGCGTTTACGTGGTCTGTGCCGTGTCGGGCTATGTCCTTACAATCAATTCAAACTAGATAAGAAGAGACTGCCTCGAAATCCTTTCAGCCGATATGGTGCCGCAGCGGTGGGGTGCGGCCCGGAGGAAATTGATGCCCGAAGTACGCAAATGCATGCGGCTTTGGCGAGGTATAGCGAAGTTGCCAATACTCGCTGCCAGATGGTTGTCGTGCGCGGTCGCCGTTACGTATTGTGCGGCGACGGCCCTTGCTCAACCTCCCGCTGTGGCTCAGCTTGCCAGCATCCCGCCGGCCTCCCGCGCGGAGATTCCGAGCCGCCAGGTCTCGTTCCCGGCGCGCCCTCTGCGGTTGATCGTGCCGTTCCCGGCCGGCAGCGTGGCCGACGCCGTGGCGCGCCTGCTTGCGGAGCGCCTGGCTGTGCGGCTTGGCACGTCAGTCGAGGTGGACAATCGCCCTGGGGCGTCAGGCACCACGGCGGGCGATCTTGTCGCCAAGGCCAGTTCCGACGGCCATACGCTGCTGTTCCATCAGGCCAACATGCTGATCCAGCCTGGGCTGGAGCCGGTGCCCTATGACGTCATGCGCGACTTCACGCCCGTGGTGCGCGTGGCCGCCACACCCTTGTTCCTGGTTATCGATGGACATCTGCCGATGACCACGCTCCAGCAGTGGGTGACGGCGGTGCGGTCGAGCCCGGCGTCCTACAGCTATGGCTATGGCCAGCCCGGCAGTCCGTCGCACCTCTATGCCGAGTTTGCGGTGCGCGGCATGCCAAACAGCGTGCCGCTGGTGGTGGCCAAGGGTGAAAACGCCGTGGTGCAGGAAATGTTGGCGGGCCGCGTCAGCGCGTGCTTCTGCTCCTGGACCGCCGTGCAGACCCATGTGCGCTCTGGTGCACTGAAAATCCTTGCTGTGACCGGATCGGTGCGCTCGCCGCTGACTCCTCAGGTGCCCACGCTGCAGGAGGCCGGCATGGATGGCTATGCGGCGCTGGCCTGGTACGGCGTGATGGCCCCGGCCAAAACCCCGCGTGCGATCGTCGCGCGATTGGCCACCGAGCTGGACAATGTGACCAATGAGCGGGAAGTTCGCGCTCAATTGATGGCGGCGGGCCTCACGCCCGTGCGGGACTCGCCCGAGGCATTTGCCACGGCCATCCGCTCGGAATCGGTTCAGTGGCAGGTCATCCTGCGCCAGGCGGGCCCTCGCGCGGAGCCTTGAACAAAGCACGGCGCGGCGCCGTTGTCGCGCTAGCGTCACACCCATGTCACCGATTGTTGTCGCCTGTGCAATGGTGAGATCACCACACGGCACGGCGACCGATAGGTAGTAGCCCTTATAATGGCGCCCTGTCCTAACCCGGTGACAACGTGACCGCTACCGTGCCGAACTCGTCTGGCCCGGCCTTTACAGGCCCGAATGTCGTCGAACTCGCGGATGTAGATTTTGCATACGCGGCGGGCGACAAGCCTATCCTTTCCGGCCTTTCCATGCGTTTTCCGCGCGGGAAGGTGGTGGCCGTCATGGGCGGTTCGGGCTGCGGCAAGACTACCGTGATGCGTCTGATCGGTGGCATGGTGCGCCCGCAGAGCGGCAGGGTCACATTCAATGACGCCGACATCGATAGCCTGGACCGGGACGCCCTGTACGCGGTGCGCCGCCAGATGGGCATGCTGTTCCAGTTCGGCGCGCTGTTTACCGACCTGTCAGTATTCGACAACGTCGCGTTCCCACTGCGCGAACACACCGACCTGCCGGATTCGATGATCCGCGACCTGGTGCTGATGAAGCTCAACGCAGTGGGCCTGCGCGGTGCGCGCGACCTGATGCCGGCGCAGATCTCGGGCGGCATGGCCCGGCGCGTGGCGCTGGCGCGGGCCATTGCGCTGGACCCGGCGCTGCTGATGTACGACGAGCCGTTCGCGGGCCTGGACCCGATCTCGCTCGGACTCACCGCCAACCTGATCCGCGACCTCAACGACGCGCTTGGCGCCAGCACCATCATCGTCTCGCACGACGTGCAGGAGACGTTCCAGATCGCCGATTACGTGTATTTCATCGCCAACGGCAAGATTGCCGCCGAGGGGGCGCCGGACGAGCTGCGCGCGTCGAGCGATCCGTTCGTACATCAGTTCGTGCATGCCGAGGCCGATGGCCCGGTGCCATTCCACTACAACGGCCCGACGCTGGCCGATGATTTCCTGGCCGGAGGCTCGCGTTGACCGGCTTCTTCATCACCATCGGCGCCGCGGTGCGCCAGTTCGTGGGCGGCCTGGGCCGTGCCACGCGCATGTTCTTCACGCTGCTGGCGCTGTCGCCGGCGCTGCTGCGGCGCTTCCGCCTGATCTCTGACCAGGTCTTCTTCGTCGGCAACCTGTCTCTGGTCATCATCGCCGTGTCGGGCCTGTTCGTGGGCTTCGTGCTGGGCCTGCAGGGTTACTACACGCTGAACCGCTATGGATCGGAGCAGGCGCTGGGGCTGCTGGTGGCGCTTTCGCTGGTGCGTGAGCTGGGGCCGGTGGTGTCCGCGCTGCTGTTCGCGGGCCGCGCCGGTACGTCGCTTACCGCCGAGATCGGCCTGATGAAGGCCGGCGAGCAGCTGACTGCGATGGAAATGATGGCCGTCAACCCGTTGCAGCGCGTGATTGCGCCACGATTCTGGGCCGGTGTCATCGCCATGCCGATCCTGGCTGCGATCTTTAGTGCGGTTGGCATCCTGGGTGGCTACCTGGTGGGCGTGCAGATGATCGGCGTGGATGCCGGCGCTTTCTGGTCCCAGATGCAGGGCGGCGTCGATGTGCGCGCCGACGTGCTGAACGGTGTGATCAAGAGCTTTATTTTTGGCATTGCGGTGACGTTTATCGCGTTGTACCAGGGATTCGAGGCGAATCCGACGCCTGAAGGCGTATCGCGCGCCACCACACGAACCGTGGTGATGGCCTCGCTGGCCGTGCTCGGACTGGATTTCCTGCTGACCGCGCTGATGTTCAGCTGACAAGCATTCGACAAGAGACTCGCATGAAGAAAAATTCGCTCGACTACTGGGTGGGGTTGTTCGTGGTGGTGGGCTTTGCGGCCCTGCTGTTCCTGGCATTGAAGGCCGGCAACATGAGCAGCTTTTCGTTCCAGGACACCTACGCCGTGACCGCGCAGTTCGACAATATCGGCGGGCTGAAGCCACGCGCGCCGGTGAAGAGTGCCGGCGTGGTGGTGGGCCGCGTGGCCGCCATCAATTTCGATGACAAGCAGTACCTGGCCACGGTGACGCTGAACCTGGAAAAGCGCTATGAGTTTCCGCGCGACACGTCGGCCAAGATCCTGACGTCCGGCCTGCTCGGCGAGCAGTACATCGGCCTGGAAGCGGGCGGGGACGACAAGATGCTGGCGCAGGGCAGCAAGATCACGATGACGCAATCCGCCGTGGTGCTGGAAAACCTGATTGGTCAGTTCCTCTACAACAAGGCCGCCGATTCGGGTGCTGGCGGCGGCAGCGGTTCGTCGGCGTCCCTGGCACCTTCCACGTCTTCTTCGTCGAATTCGTCCAGTTCGGGCGCGGCAGCATTGCCAGCCGCGCCTGGGATGGGCGGCAGCAAATGAGTACTCTTCAACGCCTGACCGCGGCAACACTGGCCGCGTTCGCCCTGGCCGGCTGTGCCACAGGACCCAACGCCAACCCGGCCGATCCGCTGGAACCGTTCAACCGCGGTGTCTCCACGTTCAATGACAACCTCGACAAGTACGCGCTGAAGCCGGTTGCCGAGACGTACCAGGACTACATTCCGTCTCCGGTGCGTACGGCGGTGGGCAACTTCTTCTCGAACGTCAGCGACATCTACTCGGCGGCCAATAACCTGCTGCAGGGCAAGCCGACGCGTGCGGCGGAAGACACGATGCGCGTGGCCATCAACAGCGTGCTCGGCATCGGCGGCCTGATCGACATCGCCACGCCGGCCGGCCTGCCCAAGTACAAGGAAGACTTCGGCCAGACTATGGGCGTGTGGGGCGTGCCGTCAGGCCCGTACCTGGTGCTGCCGCTGTTCGGGCCGAGCAGCGTGCGCGACGCCTCGGGCATGGTGGTGGACCGGTTCATGGACCCGACTACCTATATTTCACCGTTTTACGCCAGCCTTTCGGTGTCGACGGTACGGGTAGTCGACGGCCGGTCTCAATTGCTTGGTGCCACGAGCCTGATCGAGGCTGCCGCACTGGACAAGTACGCGTTCCTGCGCGATTCGTACATGCAGCGCCGCCAGTACCTGATCTATGACGGCAATCCGCCGTCGCAGGATGATGAAGACCAGCCTCAGCCGGAAAAGGCACCGGAGCAGAAGCAGGATGGTGGTGAAGCGGCACCCTCGGAAAAGAAGACCGACTGAAGCCGGTCAGCCGAGTCAGGACAACGGATCACGGGGCCTGTGAGCGCCCTGTGACCCCTGAAACAAAGTGTTTGAAAGTGGCGTTTAGGGCATGTTTGTGTTCCATGTTCCGCCGATGCCTGTGTTTCAATGATTCCCGACGGCGGCGCATTCCAGCGCCCTGTTGGAGGGGCCGATCCTGCCGATATAAAGACAGATCGATATAACGACAGACGCCGCCCCGAATAGAAAGGACAATCCCACATGATCAAGCGACTGCTGCTCCCGTTTCTGACCGTTTTCGCATTTGCCGGCGCTGGCGCCGCGCATGCCCAGCAGGCCGACGCCTCCACGCCGGATGGCCTGGTCAAGGCCGTCGTGACCGACGTGATGTCCACCGTGCAGAGCGATAAGGACATGCAGGGCGGCAATATCGGCAAGATCACGCAACTGGTCGAGCAGAAGATCCTGCCTCACGCCAACTTCGCCCGCACCACGCAGATCGCTATGGGCCGCAACTGGTCCAAGGCGACGCCCGAGCAGCAAAAGGTGATTACCGACGAGTTCAAGACGCTGCTGATCCGCACGTACGCCGGCGCCATCGCCCAGATCCGCGACCAGAAGGTGCAGTTCCGTCCGTACCGCGGCACGGCGGATGACACGGATGCCACGATCCGCACCCAGGTCATCAACAAGGGCGAGCCGATCCAGATGGATTACCGCCTGGAAAAGACGCCCGAGGGCTGGAGGGTCTATGACATCAACGTGCTGGGCGCCTGGCTGACCGAAGCCTACAAGGGCAGCTTCAACACCATCGCCAACCAGCAGGGCGTCGACGGCGTCATCAAGACGCTGCAGGACCGCAACCGCCAGCTGGCCAACGCCAAGAACTGACCGGCCGGCCCGGACGATTCTGGTTGCGCCGCAGCACGGCGCGCCTGATCTGGTCTACAATGGCCACTCGCTCCCGCCTTCGGGCGGGAGCTTCCGTTTTCAACGACACGACTCCACGCTTCCATGCCCGCCCTCGGCACCTCGCTGACCAACCGCAACGCCGCCTCCGTGCTGCGTGACGGACTGTCGCGCGTGCAGCAGGGCGATGTGGCGGTCGATTGCAGCATGCTGACGCAGGTCGATTCCTCGGCCGTGGCAGTGCTGCTGGCCTGGCAACGGGCGGCTGCCCAGCGCGGCCAGTCGCTGGCCATTGCCGGCGTTTCGCCGCAGCTGCGCTCGCTGGCGAGCCTGTACGGCGTCGAAGGCCTGCTGGGCCTGGCAGCCGCTACCCACCCGGAACACCACCACCACCGACATTGAACCGGCATCCGTTGCCGTGCGCGTTTCTGCTGCGTACGGCCATGCGATGCCACGGCGTCGGGCCGAGGGCCTGGCGTCGCGCCGGGCAGAGCGGGGGAACCCCTGCATCCCCTATAATTCCGGGTTGTTCGTCCCCAAGTCGTCCCCAAGTGTCCTGACACGATTCCACAGGTGCTGCGCGGCTAACCTCAGGGGCGCTCCCCCAACATCAGGAAAGGCCGAAAAGACAGCGGCCCCATCCAAGACATTCGGCCATGAAAGCCATCGAAATCAGCGATGTCCGCAAGCGCTACCGCAATCTGCAGGCGCTCAAGGGCGTCAGTTTCAGCGTAGAGCGCGGCGAATTCTTCGGCCTGCTCGGTCCCAACGGCGCGGGCAAGACCACGCTGATCTCGATCCTGGCGGGCCTGAACCGGGCCGACTCCGGCAAGGTCAGCGTGCTGGGCCACGACGTGGTGGACGACTACCGCATGGCGCGCCGCATGCTGGGCGTGGTGCCCCAGGAACTGGTGTTCGATCCGTTTTTCACCGTGCGTGAAACGCTGCGGCTGCAGTCGGGCTACTTCGGCCTGACACGCAACGACGACTGGATCGACGAAATCATGGCCAACCTCGATCTCACCAACAAGGCCGACAGCAACATGCGCCAGCTTTCGGGCGGCATGAAGCGGCGGGTGCTGGTCGCCCAGGCCCTGGTGCACCGGCCTCCCGTGATCGTGCTCGACGAGCCGACGGCCGGCGTGGACGTAGAGCTGCGCCAGACCCTGTGGAAGTTCATTTCTCGCCTGAATCGCGAGGGCCACACGATCATCCTGACCACCCACTACCTGGAAGAAGCCGAAGCGCTGTGCGACCGCATCGCCATGCTCAAGTTCGGCGAAGTGGTGGCGCTCGACCGCACCAGCAGCCTGCTGAACCAGTTCGCGGGTCTGCAGCTGGTTCTGACACTTTCGAAAGGTACGCTGCCGGCCGAGCTGGAAGCGCTGCGCACGCCGGGCAATCCGGGCGAGCGCGCGCACCGTCTGCGGCTGTCCGGCTACGAGGCCGTGGAGCCGATCCTGGCCGCGCTGCGCGCCGCCGGTTGCGAAATCGAAGATATGGAAATCAGCAAGGCCGATCTGGAGGACGTGTTCGTGCAGATCATGCGTCGTGAAGGTGCAATGCCCGGCAGCATGCCGAACACCGCTGTGGAGGCTGCCGCATGAAGAATCCCGCGGAGATCAATGTGAGCCAGCAGCGCGATGAGCAACGCCTGGCGTCGATGGCCGTTGGCGGCTGGGTCGGCTTTCGCACGCTGCTTTACAAGGAAGTGCTGCGTTTCTGGAAGGTTTCGTTCCAGACCGTGGCCGCGCCGGTGCTGACCGCCGTGCTGTACCTGCTGATCTTCGGCCATGTGCTGGAAGACCGTGTGCGCGTCTATGACCAGATCAGCTATACCGCCTTCCTGGTGCCGGGCCTGGTGATGATGAGCGTGCTGCAGAATGCGTTCGCCAACAGTTCGTCGTCGCTGATCCAGTCCAAGATCACTGGCAACCTGGTCTTCATCCTGCTGCCGCCGCTGTCGCACTGGGAGATGTTCGGTGCCTACGTGGTGGCGTCGATCGTGCGTGGACTCTGCGTGGGCCTGGGCGTGCTGCTGGTGACGGCCTGGTTTGCGAACCTGCATTTCGCGCATCCGTTATGGATTCTCGTGTTCGGGCTGGCCGGCGCGGGCATCCTGGGTACGCTGGGGCTGATTGCCGGTATCTGGGCCGAAAAGTTCGACCAGCTGGCCGCGTTCCAGAATTTTCTGATCATGCCTGCGACGTTCCTGTCCGGCGTGTTCTATTCGATCCACTCCTTGCCGCCGTTCTGGCAGGCCGTGTCGCATGCCAACCCGTTCTTCTACATGATCGACGGTTTCCGTTTTGGCTTCTTCGGCGTGTCCGATGTGCCGCCGCTGCAGAGCCTGGCCGTCGTGGCCGTGGCGTTCGCGGTGCTGGCCACGCTGGCGCTGCGCATGCTGCGCAAGGGTTACAAGCTGCGGCACTGACCTGCCGCAATACACCGTTTTCATAGAGACAGACATGCTGCCTACTCCGGAACAAGTCAGGGATTACATTGCCCAAGGGTTGCCCTGCGACCATCTGCAAGTGGAAGGCGACGGCCAGCACTTCTTCGCCACGATCGTAAGCGGAGAATTCGAAGGCAAGCGCCTGATTCAGCGCCACCAGCGTGTGTACGCGGCGCTGGGCGACCGCATGCGCGCCGAGATTCACGCGCTGTCGATGAAGACATTGACGCCGGCCGAATGGCAGGCCGAGGCCGGTAAGTAAGCCGTACCGGCACACCACCTACAACACCACCGGACGGGCGCGTGCCCGGCCGGATGACCAGACTGAACAATGGACAAATTCCAGATCCAGGGCAACGGGCCGCTCAAAGGCGAGATCCGTGTGTCGGGCGCCAAGAACGCCGCGCTGCCGATCCTGTGTGCCGGTCTGCTGACGGCCGATACGGTTACCCTCAGCAACGTGCCCGACCTGCAGGACACCCGCACGATGCTCAAGCTGCTGCGCCAGATGGGCATGCAGGCGGACATGGTGGACGGCGTGGCCACGCTGAACGGCGCCGACATCAATGCGCCGGAGGCGTCCTATGACCTCGTCAAGACGATGCGCGCCTCGATCCTGGTGCTCGGCCCGCTGGTCGCCCGTTTTGGCGAGGCACGCGTGTCGCTGCCTGGTGGCTGCGGCATCGGTGCGCGGCCGGTGGACCAGCACATCAAGGGCCTGCAGGCAATGGGCGCCGAGATCAATATCGAGCACGGCTTTATCCACGCGCGTGCCAGCCGCCTGAAGGGCGCACGCGTGGTGACGGACATGATCACCGTGACCGGCACCGAGAACCTGCTGATGGCGGCAACCCTTGCCGATGGCGAGACGATTCTCGAAAACGCCGCGCGCGAGCCGGAAGTGACCGACCTGGCCGAGCTGCTCGTCAAGATGGGCGCGAAGATCGACGGCATCGGCACCGACCGCCTGATCGTGCATGGCGTGGACAAGCTCCACGGCGCGCAACACAGCGTGGTGGCTGACCGCATCGAGGCCGGTACCTTCCTGTGCGCCGCCGCTGCCACGCTGGGCGACATCGTCGTGCGCGACATCCCGCCGCTGATTCTGGACGCGGTGCTGCTCAAGCTGCGCGAAGCCGGCGCGACGATCGAGACCGGCGATGACTGGATCCGCCTGGCCATGACGCAACGCGCGCAGGCCGTGAGCTTCCGCACCTCGGAGTACCCGGCGTTTCCCACCGACATGCAGGCGCAGTTCATGGCGTTGAACGCCGTGGCCGATGGCACCGCGCGCATCACCGAGACGATCTTCGAGAACCGCTTCATGCACGTGCAGGAGCTGAACCGTCTGGGCGCGAACATCACGGCCGAGGGCAATACCGCGGTGGTGACGGGCGTGCCGCGCCTGTCCGGCGCCAGCGTGATGGCCACCGACCTGCGTGCGTCCGCGAGCCTGGTGATCGCCGGCCTGGTGGCCGACGGCGAAACCACGATCGATCGGATCTACCACCTGGACCGTGGCTACGACCGCATGGAGAACAAGCTGTCAGCCGTCGGCGCGAAGATCCGCCGTATCAGCTGAGCCAACGGCAAAGCCGCCCCCGAAACCTGCTGAAGAACTGACGATGAGCCCCGCTTTCAATGCCTCGCCCAACCAGCTGACGCTGGCGCTGTCCAAGGGCCGCATCTTTACCGAAACGCTGCCGCTGCTGGCCGCGGCCGGCATCCAGGTGACCGAGGACCCGGAAACCTCGCGCAAGCTGATCCTGCCCACGTCCGATCCGGCCGTGCGCGTGATCATCGTGCGTGCTTCGGACGTGCCGACCTATGTGCAGTACGGCGCGGCCGACTTTGGCGTGGCCGGCAAGGATGTGCTGATGGAGCATGGCATGACCGGCCTGTATGCGCCGATCGACCTGAACATCGCGCGCTGCCGCATGTCCGTGGCGGTTCCGGCCGGTTTCGACTATGCCAACGCCGTGCGTCAGGGCGCGCGCCTGGCCGTGGCCACCAAGTACGTGCAGACCGCTCGCGAGCACTTTGCCAAGAAGGGCGTTCACGTGGACCTGATCAAGCTCTACGGTTCGATGGAGCTGGGCCCGCTCGTCGGCCTGTCCGATGCCATCGTCGATCTGGTCAGCACCGGCGGCACGCTGCGCGCGAACAATCTGGTCGAAGTGGAAGAGATCGTGCAGATCTCGTCGCGGCTGGTGGTCAATCAGGCGGCGTTGAAGCTCAAGCGGGAACGGCTGGCGCCGATTCTCGACGCATTTGAACGGGCCTCGGCGGCGCTCGCCTGAGGTAGCCACAAACTGGAATTGACCGGGGACCCGTAAGAGGATCCGCAAGGAAAAAGCAGTCATGAACGAAACCGATATGGAAAACCTGTCGATCCGTCGGCTCGACTCGACCGAGCCCGGTTTTGCAGAGGCGCTGCGCCAGGTGCTGGCATTCGAGGCGTCGGAAGACGAAGCCATCGATCGTGCCGCGGCCGATATCCTGGCCGATGTGCGCCGCCGTGGCGACGAGGCCGTGCTCGAATACACGCGCCGCTTCGACCGTGTGGAAGCCGCTTCGATGGGTGCGCTGGAACTGTCGCAATCGCAGCTCGAAGCCGCGCTGGAAGACCTGGAGCCGAAGCGCCGCGCCGCGCTGGAAGCCGCGGCGGCCCGCGTGCGCGCCTATCACGAGAAGCAGAAGATCGAATGCGGTAGCCACAGTTGGGAATACACCGAGGCCGACGGCACCATGCTGGGCCAGAAGGTGACGCCGCTGGACCGCGTGGGCCTGTACGTGCCGGGTGGCAAGGCGGCCTATCCGTCGTCCGTGCTGATGAACGCGATTCCCGCACGCGTGGCTGGCGTCAAGGAAGTGATCATGGTCGTGCCCACGCCGGGTGGCGTGCGCAACGAACTGGTCCTGGCAGCGGCGCAGATCGCCGGTGTGGACCGGGTGTTCACGATCGGTGGCGCGCAGGCCGTGGGCGCGCTGGCCTATGGTACCGCCACGCTGCCGCAGGTCGACAAGATCGTCGGTCCGGGCAACGCCTATGTGGCTGCCGCCAAACGCCGCGTGTTCGGTACGGTCGGTATCGACATGATCGCCGGCCCGTCGGAAATCCTCGTGATTTGCGACGGCACGACCGATCCGGACTGGGTGGCAATGGACCTGTTCTCGCAGGCCGAGCACGACGAGCTGGCACAGTCGATTCTGCTCTGTCCCGACGAGGCCTATCTGAACCGCGTGGAAGAAAGCATCCAGCGCCAACTGCCGACGATGCCGCGCCGCGAAGTCATCGCCGCGTCGCTGGCGGGGCGGGGCGCGCTGATCAAGGTGCGTGACATGGAAGAGGCGTGCGAGATCGCCAACGCGATCGCGCCCGAGCACCTTGAGATTTCGGCCGAAAACCCGCGCCAGTGGAGCGAGAAGATCCGCCACGCCGGCGCGATCTTCCTGGGCCGTTATACGAGCGAATCGCTGGGCGACTACTGCGCGGGTCCCAACCACGTGCTGCCTACCTCGCGCACCGCGCGCTTCTCGTCGCCGCTGGGCGTGTACGACTTCCAGAAGCGTTCGAGCCTGATCGAGGTGAGCGAGGGCGGCGCGCAGATGCTGGGCCAGATCGCCGCCGAGCTGGCCTATGGCGAAGGCCTGCAGGCGCACGCCCGCTCGGCCGAGTACCGCTTCAAACGTTAAGCACCTTCTTAAAGCAGGATCAACAAGGACCATCATGTCAGCCGTAGACCCATCCCTGATCGAACGCATCATCCGTGACGACGTGCGCGCTATGGGCGCTTACCACGTGCCCGAGTCTCACGGACTGGTGAAGCTCGACGCGATGGAGAATCCCTACCGGCTGCCGCCCGAGCTGCGCGCGCAACTGGCCGCGCGGCTGGGCGAAGTGGCCCTGAACCGCTACCCGGTGCCGAGCAGCGAGGCACTGCGCGCGAAGCTGAAGAGCGTGATGCAGGTGCCGGCCGGCATGGATGTCATGCTTGGCAATGGTTCGGATGAGTTGATCAGCATCCTTTCGCTGGCCGCTTCCAAGCCCGGTGCCAAGGTGCTGGCGCCGGTGCCGGGCTTCGTCATGTATGCAATGTCGGCGCAGTTCGCGGGCATGGAATTCGTGGGTGTGCCGCTGCGCGCCGATTTCACGCTGGACCGCGCGGCGATGCTGGCGGCGATGGCCGAGCACAAGCCGGCGATCATCTACCTGGCCTACCCGAACAATCCGACCGGCAACCTGTTCGACGCGACCGACATGGAAGCCATCGTCCGTGCCGCGCAGGGCGAGGTCTGCCAGAGCCTGGTGGTGGTCGACGAGGCGTACCAGCCGTTCGCGCAGGAAAGCTGGATGCCGCGCCTGACGGAGTTTGGCAACCTGCTGGTCATGCGCACGGTGTCGAAGCTGGGCCTGGCCGGTATCCGCCTTGGATACATGGCTGGCTCGCCCGCGTGGCTGGGGCAGTTCGACAAGGTTCGCCCGCCGTACAACGTCAACGTGCTGACCGAAGCCACCGCGCTGTTCGCGCTCGAACACATTGCCGTGCTGGACGACCAGGCCGCACAATTGCGCGCCGAGCGTTCGAAGCTGGCGGATGCCATGTCGGCCGTGCCCGGTGTGACGGTGTTCCCGAGCGCCGCCAACTTCCTGCTGGTGCGCGTGCCGGATGCGGCACAGGCGTTCGAGCGTCTGCTGGCGCGGAAGGTATTGATCAAGAACGTGAGTAAAATGCACGCATTGCTGGCCAACTGTCTGCGCGTGACGGTCAGCACGCCCGAAGAAAACGCGCAGTTTCTTGAAGCGTTCAACGCTTCATTGCAGGATTAACCCCACCATGCGTGTTGCAGAGGTCACCCGCAATACCTCGGAAACGCAAATCCGCGTTTCGCTGAACCTTGATGGCACCGGCCGCCAGAAGCTGGCCTCCGGCGTGCCGTTCCTCGACCACATGCTGGACCAGATTGCCCGTCATGGCATGTTCGACCTGGAGGTCGAGGCCACGGGCGACACCCATATCGACGATCACCATACGGTGGAGGACGTCGGCATTACGCTGGGCCAGGCCGTGGCGCGCGCCATCGGCGACAAGAAGGGCATCACCCGCTACGGACACAGCTATGTGCCGCTGGACGAGTGCCTGTCGCGCGTGGTGATCGATTTCTCGGGTCGTCCGGGCCTGGAGTTCCACGTGCCGTTCACGCGTGCTCGCGTTGGCAGCTTCGATGTCGACCTGACGATCGAGTTCTTCCGCGGTTTCGTCAATCACGCCGGGGTGACGCTCCATATCGACAACCTGCGCGGCATCAATGCCCACCATCAATGCGAAACGGTGTTCAAGGCCTTTGGCCGTGCGCTGCGCATGGCGGTGGAGCTGGACTCGCGTGCGGCCAACCAGATTCCGTCGACCAAGGGTTCTCTCTGACCCATACTGGCTACTGACCTGAACCACTGACCTGCGCCCCCATTTAGCAGGCGTGCCGGCTGGTTGCGGCGACGCTGACAACCACCGACACACCCGCATCCGATGGATACGCTCAAGTCTTTCATCTCGCTGCTGGCGCTGATCAATCCGATCGGGGCGATCCCGTTCTTTATCAGCCTGACCAGTCAGCAGACAGAGTCGGAGAAACTCAGGACGATCAAGACCGCATCCATCGCGGTGGCGATCGTGGTGGGATTGTCGGCGTTGCTGGGGCAGCAGATCATCGAGTTCTTCAATATCTCGGTGGCGTCGCTGCAGGTGGGCGGCGGGCTGATCATGATCATGATGGCCATGAACATGCTGAACGCCCAGACCGGCCGCACCAAGGCCACGCCCGAGGAAGAAGACGAGGCGGAGGCCAAGACCAGCATCGCGGTGGTGCCGCTGGCGCTGCCGCTGCTGACCGGGCCTGGATCGATCAGTACGGTGATCGTCTACGCTGGCAAGACGCACCACTGGTATGAGCTGCTGATCCTGGTGGGCATCGGCGTGATTTTGGGGCTGGTGGTGTATGGCACGTTCCGTGCGGCGGATCCCATCGCGCGGGTGGTTGGCAGGACCGGGATCAATATCGGTACGCGTCTGATGGGTTTGATCCTGTCGGCGCTGGCCGTTGAATTCATTGTTGACGGGCTGAAGACATTGTTGCCTGTTTTGAAATCATGACTACCATAGCAATTGTGGATTACGGCATGGGCAACCTGCGCTCGGTGGCGCAGGCACTGCGTGCCGCGGCACCGGAAGCGGACGTGCAGGTCGTGGACCGGCCCGAGGGGATCCGCGCGGCGGACCGCGTGGTGCTGCCAGGCCAGGGCGCGATGCCGGACTGCATGGGCGCGCTCGGGGAATCGGGCCTGCAGCAGGCTGTGCTGGAAGCCGCGGCTTCCAAGCCGATGCTGGGTGTGTGTGTTGGCGAACAGATGCTGTTCGAGCGCAGCAGCGAAGCTCGCGCGGGCGCGGACAGTACGCCGGCGCTGGGCCTGATGCCCGGCGAGGTGATTCGCTTTGACCTGGAAGGGATGACGCAGCCCGATGGCTCGCGCTTCAAGGTGCCGCAGATGGGCTGGAACCGTGTGCACCAGGCGAAGCCGCACCCGCTGTGGAACGGCATCCCGGACGATAGCTGGTTCTATTTCGTGCACAGCTACTTTGTGCAAGCGCAGGACCCCGCCCATATTGCCGGTCAAACGGAGTATGGCGTCGTGTTTACCAGTGCGGTGGCACGCGATAATATTTTCGCCACGCAGTTCCACCCGGAGAAGAGCGCCGCGATGGGTTTGCAGCTATACCGGAATTTCGTGCACTGGAATCCGTAAAGCGTCAGAAGCACCTGTTACCAGAAGCGCCACAAGATCATCAGCGATATCGTGTTTGTTCAGAGCCACCGACCCAGACTGCATCCACTGCAAAACTGACATGACCTGAACGCCGGCACAGCCGTGCTGGCATCGCTACCTTTTCCTTTTTACACAACCACCACGCTCGTTACGCTATGTTGCTCATTCCGGCCATCGACCTGAAGGACGGTCAGTGTGTACGCCTCAAACAAGGCGACATGGACCAGGCCACCGTCTTTTCCGAAGATCCCGCCGCCATGGCACGTCACTGGGTGAACCAGGGCGCGCGTCGCCTGCATCTGGTCGACCTGAACGGCGCTTTCGTTGGCAAGCCGCGCAATGAGGCCGCTATCAAGGCCATCATCGCCGAAGTGGGCGACGAGATCCCCGTGCAGCTCGGCGGCGGTATCCGCGACCTGAACACTATCGAGCGCTGGCTCGACGACGGCCTGTCGTACGTGATCATCGGCACGGCTGCCGTCAAAAACCCAGGGTTCCTGAAGGACGCCTGCTCGGCATTCGGCGGCCACATCATCGTCGGCCTCGACGCCAAGGACGGCAAGGTTGCCACCGACGGCTGGAGCAAGCTGACCGGCCACGAAGTGGCGGACCTGGCACGCAAGTACGAAGACTACGGCGTGGAGGCCATCATCTATACCGACATCGGCCGCGACGGCATGCTGCAGGGCATCAACATCGATGCCACGGTCAAGCTGGCCCAGTCGATGTCGATTCCGGTGATCGCCAGCGGCGGCCTGTCGAACATGGCCGATATCGACCAGCTCTGCGCCGTCGAGCGTGAGGGCGTGGAAGGTGTGATCTGCGGCCGCGCGATCTATTCGGGTGACCTGAACTTCACCGAAGCCCAGTCGCACGCCGACAAGCTGGCGTCCGAATAACGCCGCCGGGCAGGACGCCACAACCAGCCGCGCGCCCCTGGCGGGGCCGCGGCAGGCAAGGAATCTCATGCTAGCCAAACGTATCATCCCCTGCCTGGACGTGACCAACGGGCGGGTGGTCAAGGGTGTCAACTTCGTCGAGCTGCGCGATGCGGGCGACCCTGTGGAAATCGCGCGCCGCTACGACGACCAGGGCGCCGATGAAATCACATTCCTGGACATTACCGCGACCAGCGACGGCCGCGACCTGATTCTCCACATCATCGAGAGCGTGGCTTCGCAGGTGTTCATCCCGCTGACCGTGGGCGGTGGCGTGCGCACCGTGGAAGACGTGCGGCGGCTGCTCAATGCGGGCGCGGACAAGATCAGCGTCAATTCGTCGGCGATCGCCAATCCGCAACTGGTTTCAGATGCCACGGGCAAGTACGGCTCGCAGTGCATCGTGGTGGCCATCGATGCCAAGCGCAGCTCGGCGCCGGGCGAACCGGCGCGCTGGGAGGTCTTCACGCATGGCGGCCGCAAGGCGACCGGTCTGGACGCCGTGGAATGGGCGAGCGAAATGGCGCGCCGCGGCGCGGGCGAAATCCTGCTGACCAGCATGGACCGGGACGGCACCAAGAGCGGTTTCGACCTGGAACTGACGCGCGCGGTCAGCGACGCCGTGCCGGTGCCCGTTATTGCATCAGGCGGTGTAGGCGGCCTGCAGGACCTGGCCGACGGCATCAAGCTGGGCCATGCCGATGCGGTACTGGCTGCCAGCATCTTCCACTACGGCCAGCACACCGTTGGCGAAGCAAAGGCTTTCATGGCCCGCGAGGGCATCCCCGTCCGGATCTGATCATGGCAAAGAAGTGGCTGAACAAGGTGAAGTGGGACGACAACGGCCTGGTGCCGGTGATCGTCCAGGAGACGGGTTCCAATGATGTGCTGATGTTCGCGTTCATGAACCGCGAAGCGCTGCAGCGCACCGTGGAGTTGGGCGAGGCCGTGTTCTGGTCGCGCTCGCGCAAGCGTCTATGGCACAAGGGCGAGGAATCCGGCCATGTGCAGAAGGTGCACGAGATTCGCCTGGATTGCGACGAGGACGTGGTACTGCTGAAGGTTACGCAGATCGATAGCATCGCTTGCCATACGGGCCGTCACTCCTGTTTCTTCCAGAAGTTCGAGGGCGACGTCGAGTCGGGCGACTGGCAGACCGTGGAGCCCGTGCTCAAGGACCCGTCGACGATCTACGCCGCAAAATCATGAGCCAGGACATCAACACCGCCGACATCCTGGCGCGCGTGGCCGCCACGCTCGAGTCGCGCAAGCCGGAAAACGGCGGCGATCCGGATAAGTCGTACGTGGCCCGTCTGTACAAGAAGGGCGACGACGCCATTCTGAAGAAGATCGGCGAGGAAGCCACCGAGACAGTGATGGCCGCCAAGGACGCGCGTGCCGCGGGCCTGGGCGACGAGGCCGTCGGCAAGGTGGTCTACGAGGTGGCCGACCTGTGGTTCCACACGATGGTACTGCTGTCGCACATCGGCGCCACGCCGGCGGACGTGGTCAACGAGCTGGCACGACGCGAAGGATTGTCCGGGCTGGTCGAGAAAGCCAGCCGCAAGGAGTAGCATTGAGCCTATGGCCGCCCGGAACCATTCCGGAATCGGCACAAAGCGGCACAATCGGTACAACGCGGCATAACGCTGGAGGGCACGATGGCGACGGACTACACCACGCAGGTCACGACTACGGCGGACGCGGACAAGCTCGACGGGCTGCGCAAACTCACGCACATCCTGTATGCGCTGTATGCGATCCACTGGTTCACCGGCGGCATCACGGCGCTGATCGCCATCATCGTCAACTATGTGAAACGCGACGATACTCGAGGTACCGTCTATGCCTCGCACTTCGCCTGGCAGATCCGCACGTTCTGGTGGTCGATCGTCTGGTACGTGGTAGGGGGCTTCATGTTTGTGACGGTGTTGCTATTTCCGGTGGCAATCGCCGTATTCTGCGTGTTGTCACTGTGGATACTGTATCGTATCGTCAAAGGTTGGCTGTACCTGAACGACCGCAAGCCGATGTATCCGGACGAGGCGTTCTGAAGCAGGGCGGAGAGGATCCGGCACGATTCCTCGGAATGTGCCGACAAGCTGCAATAAGAACTTCATGAAATCCCAGGACAATTGCATTTTCTGCAAGATCGTGGCCGGCCAGATTCCGTCCAACAAGGTGTATGAGGACGACGACCTGCTGGCGTTTCACGATATCCATCCCAAAGCGCCGGTACACTTTCTGGTTATTCCGAAATCGCACGTCGATTCGCTGGCCGAATGCGGACCCGGCGATGCGGGTGTGCTTGCTAGAATGATGCTGAAGGTGCCTGAACTGGCGCGCCTTGCGGGCTGCAGCAACGGGTTCCGGACGGTGATCAACACCGGCACGGATGGCGGACAGGAGGTTTTCCACCTTCACCTGCACGTACTCGGTGGCCCGCGCAACCAGTGGAAGTCACCGGCGTTCTGAGTGGGAATCTCAGGACAGCCTGAGGCATGAGAGAGGCTGGGGCAGCGATGTCCCGGCCAAATGCTGTGTCGGCCACCGTCGCCCGGCGCAGCCTTTGAGGGACGGAACTACGGGGCCGGGCGATCATATTCCGACGCCCGCGGCTTTATCAGGAGCAAGAAATGGGTTCGTTTAGCATTTGGCACTGGCTGATCGTGCTGGTGATCGTCATGCTCGTCTTCGGTACCAAGAAGCTGCGCAACATCGGCCAGGATCTGGGCGGTGCGGTGAAGGGCTTCAAGGATGGCATGAAGGATGGCAACGCCGAGGAACCCGGCGCCAAGTCGGCTCCGGCCAAGGAGCTGCGCGATTCGACCACCATCGACGTGGAAGCCAAGGAAAAGCAGCGCCAGGAATAATCCGTCGCTGGATCATTCCTTGTCTGTCCCCTACCCGGCGGCCGCGCACGACGCGGCCTGCCTGTCCCGTGTCACTGTCCCGATGTCCGCATGATTGATCTCGGCATTTCCAAGCTGGCACTGATTGGCGCAGTGGCGCTGATCGTGATTGGCCCCGAGCGTTTGCCGAAGGTGGCGCGCACGGTCGGCGCACTCGTCGGCCGCGCGCAGCGCTATATCAATGAAGTAAAGGCTGAGGTCAGCCGCGAGGTGGAGCTCGAGGAGCTGCGCAAGATGCGCACGGAATTCGAGAACGCCGCGCGCGACGTCGAGCAGACCATCCACAAGGAAGTCAGCGAGCACACCCAGGCGCTGAACGAGGCGCTCAGTGGCGAGACGTCCGACGGTGCCGGCTCCGGCGATGGCAGCACGGGGTACATACCCAGCTGGGACAGCGCGCATAAAACCCGCAACGGCCGCAAGAGCTGGCGCGTCAAGCAGGGCGCCAGGCCAATCTGGTTCAAGCGTCAGCAGAATGTTCGCGTGTGGGTGCAGTCCGGCGCCGCGCGCGTGAAGCGCCACCGCCCGGCCAGCGGCCGTAACCGTTCCTTCTTCGAGTAAGCATGGCGGGCACCCAGAACCCCAACGACCCCAACGACGAGTCCCAGCAGGAGACTTTTATTTCCCACCTGATCGAGCTGCGCGAGCGGCTGGTCAAGGCGGTGGCCGGGGTCCTCGTCGTCTTTCTCGGCCTGGTTTACTGGGCGGCGGAAATCTTCAACCTGTTTTCCGCGCCGCTGACGGCGTCGCTGCCCAAGAACGGGCGCATGATCGTGACCGATGTCACCGGCTCGTTCTTCGTGCCGATGAAGGTGACGATGCTGGTTTCGTTCCTCATCGCGCTGCCGTGGGTGCTGTACCAGATCTGGCGCTTTGTGGCGCCGGGGCTGTATCAGCATGAAAAGAAGCTGATCCTGCCGCTGGTGACCAGCACCTATGTGCTGTTTCTGTGTGGCGTGGCATTCGCGTACTTCCTGGTGTTTCCCACGGTCTTCCACTTCATGGCGCATTACAACGCGCCGCTCGGGGCGGAAATGTCGACCGACATCGACAAGTACCTGAGCTTTGCCATGACCACGTTCCTGGCATTCGGCATTACGTTCGAAGTGCCGGTGGTGGTAATCGTGCTGGTGAAGTTTGGCGTGGTGGAACTGGAAAAACTCAAACAGATTCGGCCATATGTGATCGTCGGCGCGTTCATCATCGCCGCCGTGGTCACCCCGCCCGATGTGATGTCGCAGCTGTTGCTGGCAGTGCCCCTGATCATGTTGTACGAACTGGGTCTGCTGATGGCACGTTTTGTGACAAAACAGCCACTCGGCACCGCTGCCGAAGGTGAAACGCAGGCCGACTGAGTTCCCCGGAGCTTGTTAACGGCCTGTATCACGCAGCTCTGAGTGCTGCGTTATGCACCAAAGTGGTGAAAATTCCCTCGATTGCTGTTGCTTCGTCACAACAAGAACCGCCGGTAAACCGTGTTTACGGCGAAAAAGACTTCTGACGCGCAGGGGGGGTGACACATAATACGACGCAGACGTGAGTGTTAATGCGTCGCCCAAGCACTTGGGCAACCAAGATTTCCCAATCAGTTGACAAGGAAAGTGTCGATATGAAGATGAAACTGTTTGCAGCTGCCGTAGCCGCTCTGGCCGCCGGCGGTGCCTATGCCCAGTCGAGCGTAACCCTGTACGGTGTGGTTGACGCCGGTATCGAGTACGCCAACCACCAGCCGAACGTGAGCGGTAGCCATGACGTCGTGCGCCTGACCTCGGGCAACATGTCCGGCAGCCGTTGGGGCCTGCGCGGCGTTGAAGACCTGGGCGGTGGCCTGAAGGGTGTCTTCGTGCTGGAAAGCGGTTTCAGCGTTGACACCGGTACGTCGGGTCAAGGTAGCCGTCTGTTCGGCCGTCAAGCTTTCGTCGGTCTGCAAAGCCAGTACGGTACGCTGAGCCTGGGCCGTCACCAGACCCCGTTCTATGACTTCGGTCTGGCCTTCGACCCGATGGCCATCTCGACGAACTACTCGATCACCTCGCAAGACGCAGGTTTCTCGAGCCGTGCTGACAACTCGGTGAAGTACACCGGCACGTTCGGTGGCCTGACCGCCTCGCTGCTGTACAGCACCGGCGCGAACACCGTTGGTTCGGCCAGCGCCTTCCAAGGTGTTTCTGGCGAAGTTCCGGGTTCGTACAAGACCGGCCGTGAGTACAGCGCAAGCCTGATTTACAACGGCGGCCCGTTCTCGATCGGCGCGATCTTTGACGAAACCAACCTGGGCAACCCGACCGCACTGGTCCCGGGCACCAACACCGCCAGCGCCAAGGTTCAACGCGCTTCGGTTGCTGGTACGTACGCATTCGGCCCGGCCAAGGTGTTTGCCGGTTACCGTTACGCTCACGCACTGCAAGGCGCAATCCTGCCGGGCGGCGTGACCACGTTCAACGGTACGACGACGAACGCCACGGTTTCGAACCTGTACTGGCTGGGCGCTGGCTACCAGCTGACGCCGGCTCTGTCGCTGACGGGCGCCGCCTACTACCAGGACTTCCGCAATTCGGGTGCTGATCCGTGGAGCTTCGTGGTTTCGACGGACTACGCGTTCTCGAAGCGTACCGACGCCTACTTCAACGTGTCGTACACGAAGAACAAGGACGGCTCGAGCCTGGGCGTTTCCTCGGGTCAAACTGGCAACCAAGGTGGTTCGGGCTTCGGCACGACCGCCAACGGTGCAAACCAGTTCGGCGCCGTGGTTGGTGTTCGCCACAAGTTCTAATTTGACGCGGGTGTAAGCCCGCTTCAGATTCGGCTTGATCAAAACGCCGGCATCCGCAAGGATGCCGGCGTTTTGTCATTGGAGGCAGCGTACGCCCCGGCAGGTGTCTTGATCCTCCCGCTGTCCGTGGGAGCCGTCAGGGGCAGGGGATAGGGTCCCGACTGTGACTAAGCCCGAGTCAGCAGTGTCGGCCTGCCTTGCTTCGCGCATCCCACGATGTCGGAGACGTGACAGGGGGGGGCGCGGCAGTTTACTCGCCGACCAGGTCCGTGTCAGCGCGATGCAGCTTGTCTTGCCCGCTCTCCCGCGACGCGGCAGACGGCTGGAGGAGAGGGCGCAGCAATTCAAGAACTCCAACCAGGTACGAGTCAGCAGCCGCACCGACCCAACTCCAAAGCACCCCCAAAACAAAAACCCCCGCCATTGCTGACGGGGGTTTTGGCTTGTGGCGATCTACCGCCGTGAACCGGGCAACGTGCGCGAAACCTAACGCATCAACAACCCGTCATCCACCCAGCTACTACGATCACTCTTCCTCTTCCAGCGGCATCGCACGACGCGGTGGCGGTGGACGCTTGCCGATCGTCACGGAGATATCGGCAGGCTTGCCGCGGCGAATCACCTTCATCTTCACATCTGCGCCAGGCTTGAGTTGGGCGATGGCATTCAGCAGCGCCGTCGTATCCGAAATGACCTGGTTATCGACCGATACAAGCACGTCGCCGGGCCGTACGCCTGCCTTGTCGGCCGGGCCGCCTTGAACCACCGCCGCAATCAGCGCGCCTTCCTTGGCATCAAGTCCAAAGGACTCGGCGATTTCCGGCGTCAGGTCCTGCGGTTCAACGCCGATCCACCCGCGCGTTACGCTACCTGTGGAGATGATCGACTCCATCACCTGCTTGGCAGTCGAAACGGGAATCGCAAAACCGATACCGAGCGAGCCACCCGAGCGCGAATAGATCGCCGTGTTGATGCCGAGCAGGTTGCCCTGCGCATCCACAAGCGCACCACCCGAGTTGCCGGGGTTGATTGCCGCGTCGGTCTGGATGAAGTTCTCGAACGTATTGATACCCAGGTGGCTACGGCCAAGTGCCGAGACGATACCCATCGTAACGGTCTGGCCCACGCCGAACGGGTTGCCGATGGCCAACACCACGTCGCCCACCTTCACATTCTCGATGCGGCCGAGTGTAATCGCCGGCAGATCCTTCAGCGTGATCTTCAATACTGCCAGGTCGGTCTCGGGATCGGAGCCGACAACCTTGGCGTTGGCCTTGCGGCCATCGGTCAGCGCGACTTCGATTTCATCGGCGCCATCCACCACATGGTGGTTGGTTAGAATGTAACCCTCGGCGCTGACAATGACCCCCGAGCCCAGGCTGGATACCGGCTCCTGGCGCTCCGGCAGCCGGTCGCCAAAGAAGAAGCGGAACCACGGATCCTCCGCCTGCGGATTGGGCGAACGCTTTGTGCCGTTCTTGCTGGTGAAAATGTTGACCACCGCGGGCATAGCCTCTTTGGCGGCGTCACTATAAGAGCCCTGTGCCGCTGAGCCGGCCACACTTGGCACGACCTCCTTCAGTGCCACGATGGGCGAGCCCGACTGCACGGCCACCCGCCCACGCTGCAGCCACTCGGGTTTGAGTGTGGCTATCACGAACAACACGGCCAGCACGACCGTGACGGCCTGAGCGAAGAACAGCCAGAATCGGCGCAACATATTGGAGTATTGACCCGAAAATGAAAACCAAAGAGCTGGAATTGTACTTGAACGACCTGCTGGAGGTTCCCCGTTTCAAGGACTATTGCCCGAACGGGCTTCAAGTGCAAGGTCGCCCGGAAGTCACTCACATCGTCACTGGTGTGACGGCCAGTCTGGCTCTCGTCGAGGCGGCCATCGACGCGGGCGCCGATGCGATCCTCGTGCATCATGGCTACTTCTGGAAGAACGAGGACGCACGGGTCATCGGCCAAAAGCACGCAAGATTGAAGAAGTTGCTCGGTTCCGATATTAATCTCATGGCCTATCACCTGCCGCTGGACAACCACGCGGAGCTAGGTAACAACGCGCAGCTTGGCCTGCGGCTCGGCATTCAGGCGAATGGTCGATTCAGCGACGATCAGCTTGGCTGGACCGGTACGCTGCTCCAGCCGATGCCACTGAGCACGTTTGCGGCACATGTGGGTGGCGTGCTCGATCGTGAGCCGCTGGCCATCGGCGACCCGGATCAGATGATTCGCAGCGTAGGCTGGTGTACGGGCGGCGCGCAGGGATACTTCGCGGCCGCGGTGGCCGCGGGCGTGGATGTCTATATCAGTGGGGAAGTGTCCGAGCCAACCACGCATTTGGCGCGCGAGAGCGGCGTCGCATATATCGCGGCAGGCCATCACGCGACGGAGCGCTACGGCATCCGCGCCGTCGGGGAACATCTGGCGCAGCGCTTCGATTTGCGCCACACCTTTATCGATATTCCGAACCCGGTCTGAGCAACCAGGTCCGGATATCCGGATAGACCGAATAGAGCAGGAACGGAAATACTCAGGCGCGCGGGGGCTGGGCCTTGAGGCTGTCGCGGATTTCGCGCAGCAGCTGGATGTCCTCGGGCGTCGCGGCCGGCGCCGGGGCTTCCTGCTCCTTCTCGCGCATCTTGTTGAACGCGCGGACCATCATGAAGATGATGAAGGCCAGGATCACAAAGTTGACCAGGATGGTCAGGAAATTGCCGTAGGCAAACACCGGAACACCTGCCTTCTTCAAGGCATCGAGCGTCTGCGGCACGCCAGGCGGAGGTTCGGCCAGCGTAACGAACATGTTGGAAAAATCGAGCTTGCCGATCACGCGGCCCACTACCGGCATGATCAGGTCATTGACAACCGAATCAACAATCTTTCCAAACGCGGCGCCGATGATCACACCAACTGCGAGGTCGATGACGTTGCCGCGCATCGCAAAAGTTCGGAACTCGCTCATCATTCCCATCGGTTTTTCTCCAATTTGTTGTTCCAGATTAACGTTTGTGTTTGACGAAGACTGCATCATCGCAACCTCGAGTGCAAGTCTGGATGCCGCGTTCGAACGCTTCCCGCGCGATCCCACAACCGATCCCATGACCGATTATCGGCGCCACGGCTATCAGTAGTTCGCCTATCGTCGCCAGATGTGCCTCAGGTATAATTTTTTGTTGACGCAGGATTCAATTGATGACATCCCCTGGGGTTTGGAATGAGTGACCAGCAAGACGTGAAGAACGTAGACAAAGGTCGCCGCAATTGGTTGATCGCGACTTCTGTCGCGGGCGGCGTAGGAGGCGTAGCAGTAGCAGTTCCGTTTGTCAGTACCTTTGCACCGTCGGAAAAGGCCAAGGCCGCCGGCGCGCCCGTCGAGGCAGACATTGGTGCATTGAAGCCCGGTGAAATGATGACCGTGGAATGGCGTGGCAAACCGGTCTGGATTCTGCGCCGCACCCCCGAAATGCTGGCTTCGCTCAAGAAGACTGATGCGGAAGTCGCGGATCCCAATTCCGACGTGCCCTTCACGATGAAGACGCCGGACTATTGCAAGAACGAGACCCGGTCGCGCGCCGAGCACAAGGACCTGCTCGTCGTGGTCGGCATCTGCTCGCATCTTGGCTGCTCGCCGTCCGGCCCGTTCGCTTCCGGCGCCAACCCGCAGCTTGGCGCGGACCCCGGTTTCCTGTGTCCATGCCACGGTTCTACCTTCGACCTCGCAGGCCGCGTGTTCAAGAACAAGCCTGCCCCGCAGAATCTTGACGTACCCCCGTACCAGTTCCTGACCGACACCAAGATCGTGATCGGCAAGGACGAGAAAGGAGAAGCGTGATCATGGCGGCCGAAAAAGAAGTCAAGACTACCGGGCTGCTGGGCTGGATCGACGCCCGTTTTCCCGCGACCCAGCTCTGGGAAGACCACCTTTCCAAGTATTACGCACCGAAGAACTTCAATTTCTGGTACTTCTTCGGATCGCTGGCGCTGCTGGTGCTGGTGATCCAGATCGTCACCGGTATCTTCCTGGTGATGAACTACAAGCCCGATGGCACGCTCAACGCCGCCGGCATTCCCGTGGCGTTCGCCAGCGTGGAATTCATCATGCGCGAGGTACCGTGGGGCTGGCTGGTGCGCTACATGCATTCCACCGGCGCCTCGGCGTTCTTCGTCGTGGTGTACCTGCACATGTTCCGAGGCCTGCTGTACGGCTCGTACCGCAAGCCGCGTGAGCTGGTCTGGATCTTCGGCTGCCTGATTTTCCTGTGCCTGATGGCCGAGGCGTTCATGGGCTATCTGCTGCCCTGGGGCCAGATGTCGTACTGGGGCGCGCAGGTGATCGTGAACCTGTTCTCGGCAATTCCGGTAATCGGTCAGGATCTGTCGCTGTTCATCCGTGGTGACTACGTGGTGAGCGATGCCACGCTGAACCGCTTCTTCTCGTTCCACGTCATCGCGGTGCCGCTGGTGCTGCTGGGCCTGGTGGTGGCGCACATCATCGCGCTGCACGAAGTGGGCTCGAACAACCCGGACGGCGTGGAAATCAAGGCGAAGAAGGACGAAAACGGCGTGCCGCTCGATGGCATCCCGTTCCATCCGTACTACTCGGTGCACGATTTGCTGGGCGTGGCTGGCTTCCTGATCATCTTCTCCGCCGTGATCTTCTTCTTCCCGGAAGTGGGCGGCTATTTCCTTGAAGCCAACAACTTCTTCCCGGCGGACCCGCTAAAGACGCCGCCGCACATCGCGCCGGTCTGGTACTTCACGCCGTTCTACTCGATGCTGCGTGCCACGACTTCGAACTTCCTGCCGATCCTCTGGCTGTTCTTCGCGTTCGTGCTGGGCATGGTGTTCCTGCGCACGAAGGACGCGCGGATCCGCATCGGCTCGATCGCGGTGCTGGTGATCCTGGCCGTGGGCTTCTACTTCATCGACGCCAAGTTCTGGGGCGTGCTGGTGATGGGCGGCTCGGTGATCGTGTTGTTCTTCATGCCGTGGCTCGACTGCTCGCCGGTCAAGTCCATCCGCTATCGTCCCGCTTTCCACAAGTCGATCCTGATCGTCTTCGTGGTGGTGTTCCTGGTCCTGGGTTACCTGGGCGTGCAACCGCCGTCGCCGGTGGGTGAGAAGGTGTCGCAGCTTGGTACGCTGCTGTACTTCGCCTTCTTCCTGACCATGCCGCTGTGGAGCCGTGCCGGCACGTTCAAGCCGGTGCCGGAGCGTGTCACGTTCCATCCGCACTAAGACGCTGCGCGACCCTACAAGAGGACAAGGACACAAGATGAAAAAGTTGCTTTCGATCTTCGCACTGGTCGGCGCATGCTTTGCCGCGCTGCCCGCGATGGCCTCAGAAGGCGGTTATCCGCTGGAGCCTGCGCCGCTGGACACGAGCGATGTGTCGTCGCTGCAGCGCGGCGCCAAGCTGTTCGTCAACTACTGCCTGAACTGCCACGGCGCGTCGATGATGCGCTACAACCGGCTGAAGGACCTGGACCTGACCGACGACCAGATCCGTCAGAACCTGCTGTTCAGCGCGGACAAGGTGGGCGACACGATGACGATCGCGATGCCGCCGAAGGATGCCAAGACGTTCTTCGGTGCCAATCCGCCGGATCTGTCGGTCATCGCCCGCGCCCGCGGTAACGACTGGCTCTACACCTATCTGCGTACGTTCTACCGCGACGATTCCCGCGCAACAGGATGGAACAACCTGGTCTTCCCGGCCGTCGGCATGCCGCACGTGCTGTGGGAACTGCAGGGCCAGCGCGCGCCGAAGTACGCCGAAGTGGAAGAGCATGGCGAGAAGGTGCACAAGCTGGCCGGCTGGGAGCAGATCACGCCGGGCAAAATGAGCACGCAGGAATACGATCAGGCGGTAGCTGACCTGGTGAACTACCTGAACTGGATGGCCGAGCCGGCGCAAAGCCATCGCAAGCGCCTGGGCGTCTGGGTGCTGTTGTTCCTGGGAGTGTTCACAGTGTTTGCCTGGCGCCTGAACGCCGCATTCTGGAAGGACGTGAAGTAAGTCCTTCGGCCAGCCGGACATCGGCATCGTGTCCTGATTTGTAACAAGATATGTAGCGATAAAGGCACACGGCCTCGAGGGCCGGCGCGGAAGTTGCAGCAGTGCAGCACCGCGCCGGCCTTTTGTTTTGCGCGACTCCGGGGGAAAGGGCCCCGTGAAGCACGCGAATCGTTGGCTGGCTATTTGTAACTAATTTGCTTTTCGATGGGCCGTTCTGACAGAATGTTTGCCCTGTCTGAACTAGCACCGCCAAGTTCGTCAAATTTCAATGAAATTGGCGCACTTCACACCCAAGGAATCCAAACCATGATGGTGTTGTATTCGGGTACCACCTGCCCGTTTTCCCAACGTTGCCGCCTTGTCCTGTTCGAAAAGGGCATGGACTTCGAAATCCGCGACGTTGATCTGTTCAACAAGCCGGAAGATATTTCGGTGATGAACCCGTACGGCCAGGTGCCGATCCTCGTCGAGCGCGACCTGATCCTGTACGAATCGAACATCATCAACGAGTACATCGACGAGCGCTTCCCGCATCCGCAACTGATGCCGGCAGACCCGGTGCAGCGCGCCCGCGCCCGCCTGTTCCTGTTCAACTTCGAAAAGGAACTGTTCACCCACGTCTACGTGCTGGAGAACGAAAAGGGTAAGGCCGCCGAGAAGAATCACGAGCGCGCCCGCGCCGCGATCCGCGACCGTCTGACTCAGCTTGCACCGATCTTCGTCAAGAACAAGTACATGCTGGGTGAAGAGTTCTCGATGCTCGACGTGGCCATCGCCCCGCTGCTGTGGCGCCTGGACCATTACGGCATCGAGCTGTCGAAGAACGCCGCACCGCTGCTGAAGTACGCGGAACGCATCTTCAGCCGCCCGGCCTACATCGAAGCACTGACCCCGTCTGAAAAGGTCATGCGTCGCTAAGACGTACCCGACGCCACCGCAACGCGTAATGCCAGAAACTTCCACCAAGCCCTACCTGATCCGCGCCATCTACGAATGGTGCACGGACAACGGTTTCACGCCGTACGTCGCAGTTTTTGTCGACGGCAATACCAACGTGCCGCGCGAGTTCGTGAAGAACAACGAAATCGTGCTGAACGTGAGCTTCGACGCGACCAGCGGCCTGGACATGGGCAACGAGTGGATTACCTTCAGCGCACGCTTCGGTGGCGTATCGCGCAAGATCGACGTTCCCGTGGAAAACGTGCTGGCGATCTATGCACGTGAAAACGGTCAGGGCATGGCATTCCCGGTGGAGCGCAGCATCCCCGAAACCCAGGCGGCCACGGAACGCGAAAACAACCCGCCTCCGAAACTGGCTTCGGTAGACGCCGAAACGCCGGCTCCGGTCACGGCGGAAGAGGGCAACGAGGGTTCGGACGACGATCCCAACCCACCGCCGGTGCCGCGCATCGGTGGCAAGAAGCCGTCTCTCAAGGTGGTCAAATAAGCCATCGCCAAGACACACCGCATGCAGTAGAATCGCGGTCTGCACCAAACATGCCGGCTTAGCTCATCAGGTAGAGCAGTTGATTTGTAATCATCAGGTGGCGGGTTCGAGTCCTGCAGCCGGCACCAGAATCATGTGAAAAGGCCACGCTCTCGCGTGGCCTTTTTGCTTTGTGGCCGAGCACTGGAACCTACTCCAGATGTGATCGGGCCAAGTACAACTACTACTCAGTGCTCAAAGCCAAATCGGCGCCGATGCAAGGCCATGTACCGCCGGTTTCCGGGCGTCATTCCACGCAACGCCTTGTACCGATCCAAACCAAGGGCTAGCTGATCGACTGAAGGTAGGGACGAGCCAATCAGAAGCCTCCCGCCATCGTCAAAAGAAATCAGTCCCCGATCAAACAGCCGATCGATATGTGGTGCCAACAGCAGTCCATTTTCAGGATCGATGCGCTCGTCGTTATTGCTTAGGCTCCAAGCATGAATATGCGAGGCGATCAGGAGGTCTGCATTTGATAGACCGGTAAGGGAGCACTGATTGCCCCACTTTTGAAGCAGGTCCGTACGAAACTTCCCTTGTCCGACGCGTGCTTTGACAATGGTTTCGCGTGTTGTGGTGCTGAGCCTGCCGTGGCTCTCATTGTCGACAAGAGTTAGCTCGAATCCCTCGACAAGGTGTGCGGTCTCTAGCAGATAGACTCCGGCATCTTTGGGTAACCTCGCCATGTATATCTGTTTCAGCGTCGCTTCCTTTGTGAATACGCGCGGATGGCAATGAGAGTCATAGAGCGCAATGAAGTCGTCTGCAATGTCATCTCGGCGAACTGGGGTCGGCAGGCTGGTCAGGTCTACGTCAACCCGATTGCCAAGGTCCGCCCATTCTGAGAATGAGCGTGTCGCGGGGCGAGTAGCTTGATATGCATTGCGCGTGGCTTCGGCGACGTGTGTGATCGTTTGATCGTGGCAGCAGAAGATCAGGTCTCCGGCCTGAACGTTTGCCACGTTGTCCCAATGATCCAATCGTTTTGTCTGCCCAGATTTTGTTCGCGATGCCTCTGGCGCCCAAAGAAAATTCCCGTTGAGAACTTCCTTAATCGTCTTGCCCACGTTGACCCAATAGAAATTCATCGCCTTGGCGCCGTCGTTCTGAATAGATCAGAATTTCCGCCCAACCGACGTATGTGTGTCAACCCCTCGACAGATGCATCAAATCGCTCGAATTCTCTCGTCCGGTGGTTCTAGACATCGTTGCCAAGCCAAATCCGGCAAGCACCGGTCCGCGACAGTCCCCCGTACTAAAGCAAAAAACGCCGCAAGTGCTAGAGCCCTCGCGGCGTTTCCCTTCAATCCAACAACAAAAGCGAAACCAACTTCACGCCCCCACCGGCTTCCCTTCCTTATGCCTCAACACCACCGTCGATGAGCGCGAAGGCAGCGTCCCATCCGGCCAGTTTCCACCGGCCGCGCCGGTGCCGGTCGGATGCTGGATGTTCACAAAGAACGTTGTCAAATCAGGCGTGTAGGCCAACCCGGTGATCTCACATCCCACCGGTCCCACCAGCAGTCGTCGAACCTCGCGCGTTACCTGGTCCAGGTAGTGCATCGAGTTCGCGCCAAAGATGCTTGTCGTGGACGAACCCGTTCCGGCATCGGTCTGAATCCACAGCCGGCCCTTCGGATCCACGCGAATGCCGTCCGGGCTGCTGAATGTCGCGCCGATCATGTTGCCCTTCTGGTTGGCCGCGGCAATCGACGGGTCACCGGCCAGTAGCAGAATTTCCCACTTGAATTTCGAAGCCAGCGGCGAATCGCCGTCTTCACGCCAGCGGACGATGTGCCCATGCGGATTGTTCGCGCGCGGGTTGGCGGCATCCGTTTGGACGCGACCGCCGTTGTTCGTCAGCGTGCAGTAAATCGTCTTGTCCTGGCCGACCGTGATCCATTCGGGGCGGTCCATCAGCGTGGCGCCGGCCACGCGGGCCGCGGCCTTGGTGTTGATCAGCACGTCGGCCTGCGTGTTGAAGTCGATGTTGGTCGGTGCGGGAGGCATGGCGGATTGCGTCCAGTTGCCCGGGTCCGATGCGCCGGCCAGCAGGCCGTTCTTGCCTTGCGTCAGCTCGATCCAGTCGCCGGTGCCGTCGGCGTTGAACCTGGCAGCGTACAGCGTGCCGTTGTCCAGCAGGCTGGCGTTGTTCAGGCGGTTGGTCGCGTCGAATGCGCTGCTGGGGATGAACTTGTAGATGCAGCCCGGCGTACCGTCGTCGCCCATGTAGAACGCCACGCGGTTGCTGGCGTCGGCCATGAACGCGGTGTTCTCGTGATCGAAGCGGCCCATTGCTGTGCGCTTCACGGGCAGGCCGGAGATCTGTTGCAGTGGGTCGATCTCGACGATCCAGCCGTAGCCCTCTTCGGCTTGTGTCGGGTCCAGGTAGTTATCGGTGGTTTCCTCGCACGTCAGGTAGGTGCCCCACGGCGTATGGCCGCTGGAGCAGTTGTTGAGCGTGCCGATGACAACCGGGCCCACGGCGCCGGCGGCCGGGCCGGATACGCGGTAGGCGGTGTTGCCCGAGTAGCGCTTGTTGTAGAGCGAATTGCGCTTGACCTGCCATTTGCCGGACAACAGTTCGATCTCGATGACCGAGACCCCCACCGACGACAGCACGATGCGCTTCTGCTCGGCGGTTGCGGTAGCCGGGTCGTAGCTGCCCGCCATCAGGATGGCAGCGTCCAGTGCTTCATGGTTGATCGCCAGCAGGCCGCCTTTTTGCGGGTCCACGCCGGGAATTGCGAAGAAGTGCATGCCGTCGTGATTGCCGCCGGCCTGCTGTTCGGTTTCCATCGAAGTCTGGAACGCGCCCTTGTATCCGGCCGCACCAGCGGCGACGGCATCGCCGGCGGAAAACAGTACGTAAGTTTCATACGTACTTGGCACCGTCACCTGGTTGGCCGTGATTTTCGAGGGCAGCGGCTGGAAGTTCACGCTGTAGTCCAGCGGTTGCTGGCCCGGCGCGGGAGCGGGGGCCGGCGCGGGCGAAGGAGCCGGTGCGGCGCCACCGTTGTCGTCGTCACCACCGCAGGCCGCAAGCAAGGAACTGCCGCCGAAAGCGGACAGCAGCGAAACGCCCAGGCTGCCGCGCAGCACGCGGCGGCGAGCAGGGTTGGCGGCGACCAGTTCTTCCAGCGTTTGACCAGGGACAGTCTTGTTGCCTTCGGCTTCGCGGCGTGGCGCGCGCAGCCTGTCGGTGATGTACGACATGTGTTCCTCCAGTATTTGTGGGGACGCCGCCATGCACGCCGTGCCGGCGGGGGATAGCCGGGGCAGATACTAGGGAAGGAATATGTCGCTTTGGTTACTGAATGACTGGTCATTCAGTCATTGGCGCAGGGTGCGGAGCGCCGGTTCTGAAGGCTGCTTCAGTTCGAAGTGGCCCATCCGATAACGCTAAAGGAGGCAAGTCCCGTAAGGGTTGCGGCGTCCGATGACATGGCTATGGCATCGGTGCTTGTCTCGCGCATAATCGGCGTCACGCCGAATCGACCCTTCCTGAAAAGGGCAATACATATTCGCTGGTTATTTTTTGTTGGGTTGAACAGGAGAGGTCAAACATGCATAACAAACTGGCAAGCCGCCGCCTTGCGCAATTGGCCGCGGCCACCCTCGTCGCCACGCTGGCCGCTTGTGGTGGTGGTGGCGATGACGATGGCGGATCGGTGGTGCGCGTCTCGGAGGCATCCACGTTGTCGCCGAAGGCCGTGAGCGCCGTAGTAGCCAATCCCACACGCTGGATTCCGTCGCTTACGGACACCTGGCAGCTCCAGCTGCAAGGCACGATCAACACCAGCTATAACGTCGCCGTCTACGACATCGATTTGTTCGATACACCGCAAGCCACCATCAATGCATTGAAGGCCCAGGGCAAGCGGGTGGTCTGCTATTTCTCCGCAGGCAGTAGCGAGAACTGGCGCCCTGATTACTCGAAGTTCCTGCCGGCCGATATGGGCAACGCGCTGGACGGCTGGGCGGGTGAGCGCTGGCTCGATACGCGGTCGGCCAACGTGCGCGCCATCATGCAGGCGCGTATGGATCTGGCCAAGTCGAAGGGTTGCGATGGTATCGATGCGGATAACGTCGACGGCTATACCAACAATCCGGGTTTGCCGCTGAC
Organism: Cupriavidus sp. 291-E7; assembly: GCF_057798835.1. Taxonomy (NCBI): domain Bacteria; kingdom Pseudomonadati; phylum Pseudomonadota; class Betaproteobacteria; order Burkholderiales; family Burkholderiaceae; genus Cupriavidus; species Cupriavidus sp. 291-E7. The sequence goes on along the minus strand of NZ_JBYOJV010000015.1, from coordinate 81,479 downwards.
GGCCGCAACGCAGCTCGACTACAACCGTTTCCTGGCTGACCAGGCGCACGCGCGCGGGCTGGCGGTGGGCCTGAAGAATGCGGTCGCGCAGTTGAGCGACCTCGCATCGTCATTCGATTTTGCGGTGAACGAGCAGTGCTTCCAGTACAACGAGTGCAGCGGTTATTCGGCATTCACGGTGCAGGGCAAGCCTGTGTTCAACGTCGAATATCAGTCGAAGTGGAAGGATGCGGCCACGCGCCAGAAGCTATGCGCCAAGGCGAAGGCGCTGAATCTGCATACGCTGGTGCTGCCATTGGCGTTGAATGACAAGTTCCGATACACCTGCGATTGATGCGCTGAAGGTGGGCGGCTATTTGTTGCCCACCTTTTCCATTTCGCGCCAGGCCAGGTACAACCGCGTATCGAACTCGAGCTGGTGATATTGCGGTTCCATATGCTCGCAGAGCCGATAGAAAGCCTTGTTGTGATCGGACTCTTTCAAGTGCGCGAGCTCATGCACGACGATCATGCGCAGGAATTCGGGCGGCGCTTCCTTGAATAGCGACGCCACGCGGATTTCCTTCTTCGCTTTCAGCTTGCCGCCTTGCACGCGCGAAATCGCCGTGTGAAGACCCAGCGCATGCTGCGCGGTATCGAGTCGCGCGTCGTAACCCACCTTGTGCAGCGGCGGTGCGCTGCGCAGATATTCCTGCTTGATTTCGGCGGTGTAATCGTAGAGCGCGCGATCGGTCTGGACCGTGTGCCGTTCGGGGTAGCGGCGCGCAATGTGGTCGCCCAGCGTGCCGGCCGCCATCGCGGCGCGCACCTGGTCGAGCACGTTGGGCGGATAACCGCCCAGGAATCGCATCGGGTCTTTCACGCCCGGCCGCCAGCCTTCGGTCACGTCGATTTAGTGGTGATGATGGTGGTGGTGCATCCAGCTGTTATCCATCGAGTTCACAAAGGACTCGACGGCATCCTTGTCGCCAGTTGCATGGCGCATCAACTCACCACACTTGCAGAAGCCCTGGTATGGCGTGATGTGCGAGCAGGCCGACGTCTTCTGCAGGTACAGCGTGACGGGTTTCGTGCACTTCTTGCATTTGAACTTGAGGGTCAGGGCGGGCTTGCTCATGGAAATCCGTTGAAAACTGCGTGAATGCGAAACCTTGCATTGTACCGGCCAGGCCCGATCGGCGTGGAGCGGACAAAAGCGCACGGCCCGTTTGCTACACTCCCGCCATTCCCCGAATTCCAATCGAATCCAACCAGACAGCTCTCATGGCACAGTACGTTTTCACCATGAACCGCGTGGGCAAGATCGTTCCGCCCAAGCGTCACATTCTCAAGGACATTTCGCTGTCCTTCTTCCCCGGCGCCAAGATCGGCGTGCTGGGCCTGAACGGCTCGGGCAAGTCGACGCTGCTGAAGATCATGGCGGGCCTCGACAAAGAGATCGAAGGCGAAGCCACGCCGATGCCGAACCTGAACATCGGCTACCTGCCGCAGGAGCCGCAGCTCGATCCCGAGCAGACGGTGCGTGAATCGGTGGAAGAAGCGCTTGGCGGCGTGTTCGAAGCGCGCAAGAAGCTCGACGAAATCTATGCGGCCTATGCCGAGCCGGACGCTGACTTCGACGCGCTGGCCGCTGACCAGGCCAAGTACGAGGCCATCCTGGCCGCCAGCGATGGCAACAATGTCGAACTGCAGCTGGAAATCGCCGCCGACGCGCTGCGCCTGCCGCCGTGGGACGCCAAGATCGGCCAGCTGTCCGGTGGTGAAAAGCGCCGTGTGGCGCTGTGCCGCCTGCTGCTGTCGCGCCCGGACATGCTGCTGCTCGACGAACCGACCAACCACCTGGATGCTGAATCGGTGGACTGGCTCGAGCAGTTCCTGACGCGCTTCCCGGGTACCGTCGTGGCAGTGACCCACGACCGCTACTTCCTGGACAACGCCGCCGAGTGGATTCTGGAACTGGACCGCGGCCACGGCATTCCCTGGAAGGGCAACTACAGCTCGTGGCTGGAGCAGAAGGAAAACCGCCTGAAGCAGGAAGAGGCCAGCGAATCGGCCCGCCAGAAGGCGCTGAACAAGGAACTGGAGTGGGTGCGCCAGAACCCGAAGGGCCGTCAGGCCAAGTCGAAGGCGCGACTGGCCCGTTTCGACGAACTGAACAGCCAGGAATACCAGAAGCGCAACGAAACCCAGGAAATCTTCATACCCGTGGGTGAGCGCCTGGGTAACGAGGTCATCGAGTTCGACAACGTCAGCAAGGGCTTTGGCGATCGCATGCTGATCGAGAACCTGAGCTTCAAGGTGCCGCCGGGCGCCATCGTCGGCATCATCGGCCCGAACGGCGCCGGTAAGTCGACGTTCTTCAAGATGCTGGCGGGCAAGGAACAGCCGGATAGCGGCGAGATCAAGATCGGGCCGACGGTGAAGATGGCGTTCGTCGACCAGAGCCGCGATGCACTGGACGGCAGCAAGACCGTGTTCGAGGAAATCTCGGGCGGTTCGGACATCCTGACCGTGGGCAGGTACGAAACGCCGTCGCGTGCGTACATCGGCCGCTTCAACTTCAAGGGCGGTGACCAGCAGAAGACCGTGGGCACGCTGTCCGGTGGTGAACGGGGCCGCCTGCACATGGCCAAGACGCTGATCGCCGGCGGCAACGTGCTGCTGCTGGATGAACCGTCGAACGACCTCGATGTGGAAACGCTGCGCGCGCTGGAAGACGCGCTGCTGGAATTCGCTGGCTGCGTCATGGTGATTTCCCATGACCGCTGGTTCCTGGACCGTATCGCCACCCACATCCTCGCCTTCGAAGGCGATTCGCATGTGGAGTTCTTCCCCGGCAACTACCAGGAATACGAAGCCGACAAGAAGAAGCGCCTGGGCGAAGAAGCCGCCAAGCCCAAGCGCATCCGCTACAAGCCCATCACGCGCTGATTGGCGCGCTGATCGTCTTGCGTCCCTCTCCCGTCCCGCGGGAGCGGGGCGCAAGATGCACCATCAAGCCTTCACCAGTCTTATCAGCGTAATCTCCGAAGGCGCCCCAAACCGCTTCGGCGGACCCCAGTAGCCCGTTCCGCGGCTCACATAGATCCACATGCTTTCATGCCGGTTCAGCCCATGCACATAGGGCTGCTGCATCGGTACGAACAGATTCCACGGCCAGAACTGGCCACCATGCGTGTGACCCGACAATTGCAGATCGAAGCCCGCTGCCGCGGCGGCCGGTGCCGATCGCGGCTGGTGGGCGAACAGTACGCGCGCGCCTGCATCGGCGGGCGCACCGTCCAGCGCCTTCACCGGATCGCTGCGATGGCTTTCGATAAATCCCCCGGCTGTGTAGTCCGTCACGCCCCCGAGCACCAGCGACGCGCCGCCGCGTGCCACCACGACATGCTCGTTCATCAGCACGCGCAGCCCCAGGCGTGTCAGCTCTTCGATCCACGGCTCCGCGCCCGAGTAATACTCGTGATTGCCCGTCACCACATAGGCGCCATGCTTTGCTGATAGCCGTGCAAACGGCGCGGTATGGGACGACAGCTCGCGCACCGAGCCATCCACCAGATCGCCGGTAATCGCAATCGCGTCCGGCTTCAGCCCGTTCACGGCATCAACGATGCGATTCAGGTATGGCGCCTTGATGGTCGGTCCCACGTGGATATCGCTGATCTGCGCGATTGCGAAACCTTCCAATGCGTCCGGCAGGTTGGCGATCGGCACGTCCACCTTCTTGACCCTGGCCAGCCCGCGCGCATTGAAGTAGCCGATCACGGATATGGCGATCGATAACCCGACAACCGCGGTCGCACTATAGAAGGCCAGCCCGGCGGGCTGCCAGCGCGCCAGCATGGCCACCAGCAGAAAGAGGTCGCGCGCAAAGGTCAGCACCAGCAGCGACGAGAAAAATCCCATTGCGAGCATGCCGGTCCAGCTCAGCTTGTCTGCCCAGTCGCCGGCAAGACGCCGCGCCATCAGGGCGGCGGGGATCAGTAGCGTCGACGCGATCAACCACAGTACCGCCAGCGCGTGGATGGCTGTTGGCAGGGGCAGCGCGGGCAGCAGCCGCGCGCCGATATAGGCGTGAAGCAGTGCGACGATCGCGGTGGGAACCAGCAGGGAACGGCGGGAGCGCCTGGTACTCATGGCAGGGGGCATCAGAGTCGGATTCGAGTGTAGGTGAGGCTGCGCCGTCGGTGCTTCAAGGGCCGGCTGCCTGTTGATACGCGATGTGCGCCCGGCGCCTCTCTGAATGATTGTGATCTGTAGGATTTGCGCGGGTGGTTGAATGTTTTCGTCGCGTATTGTTCCTGCAAGCGCACTAATTTAGATTCATCTCACGCTGAACGCCGGAGATTCCATGTCTTTCGCCAAGCTTCTTCGCCTGAGCCAGACACTGCTCGCCGTGGCGCTGCTGGTCGCCATTCCGACGACTGTGCGGGCGGCCAAGCCCGCCACGCTGGCCAATACCGCCCAGCCGCTTGCGCCGCTGAGCTGGCCGCGCAACTTCGAGGTGGCGGGCGACCATGTCGAGCTGTACCAGCCGGAAATCGAGAAATGGGAAGGCAACCGGCTGGCGAGCCGCGCTGCCGTGGGTATCGGCGCCAAGGACGGCACGCCCGTCTATGGGGTGGCGCGGTTCTCGGCAACGGCCGATATCGACAAACCATCGTCGCTGGTGCAACTGAGCAATATCCAGATCGACAGTGTCGACGTGCCGACCCGGCCCGAAGCTGCCGACAAGGTGCGGCAGGCGCTGATTGGCCGCCTGTCGCCCCAGGGCCTGACCGTGCCGCTGGAAGAACTGCAGGCCAGCTACGCGGTGTCGCAGCAACTGGCCAAGGCAGCGCGTGTGCCGGTAAAGAACGACGCGCCGCAGATCCTTTTTGCCACCACGCCGACCGTTCTGGTGCATGTCGATGGCGATCCGGCGTGGCGCCAGGCCGCCGGCACGTCCTACGAGCGCGCCATCAACAGTCGCGCGTTGCTGCTGCGCGAAGCAGGCGGAGAACTGTGGCTGCAGGTGGCCGGATACTGGTACCGCTCGGAATCCGCGGGCGGCACTTGGGAGCCAGTGGCCACGCCGCCCGCCGCATTGCTGGGCGCGGCGAGCAAGATCGCCGCAGGCAAGGACGAACCCAAGCCCGATCCGATGATGCCCGCCGATGGCAAGAAGCCGCCGCGCGCGCCGGCGGTGCTGATGGCCACGCGGCCCGCCGAACTGATCCTGACCACGGGCGAGCCGCAGATGACGCCGGTCGGTGGCACCGGTCTGCTGACGATGTCGAACGCCGACCATGCGGTATTCATCGATCCGTCGAGCAACCAGACCTATGTGCTGATTTCGGGCCGCTGGTTCCGGGCGGCGATGCTCAACGGCCCCTGGGAGCACGTGCAGGGCACGCAGTTGCCACCGGACTTTGCGAAGATCTCGCCACAGGACCCCAAGGCCAACGTGCTGGTATCGGTGCCGGGCACCCCGCAGGCGCGCGAGGCCGAGATCGCGGCGACGATTCCGCAAACGGCGTCGGTGTCGCGCTCCAAGGCGGTGGCGGCGATTACCTATGACGGACCGCCGAAGTTCGAGTCGATCCCGAGCACGTCGCTGCGCTATGCGATCAACACCGGCACGCCGGTGATCGAGGTCGACAGCACGCACTACTATGCCGTGGTCAACGGTGTCTGGTTCACCGCCAGCGTGCCGGGCGGACCGTGGCAGGTTGCCACCGAGGTGCCGTCGGCCATCTACACGATCCCGCCCAACTCACCGCTGTACTACGTGACCTATGTGCGGATCTATTCGGTCACACCCACCGCCGTGGTGGTGGGCTACACGCCGGGGTATCTGGGCGTGGTGGTCGGTCCCGACGGCACCGTGGTCTATGGCACGGGCTACGTGTATCCGCCCTACGTCGGCACCTACTACTACGGATACCCGGTGACGTACGGCTACGGCGCGGGGTTTGGGATTGGCGTGGCGGAAGGGTTCGCCTTCGGCTTCGCAGCCGGGGCGATCTGGGGTTCCGCCGTGCCGTACTGGGGACCGTACTGGTATGGCGGCGCCAACTTCGTCAACGTCAACCAGGCCAACTTCTATGGCCGATGGGGGCAAGGCACGGTGACCCATGCCGAAGGGTGGAATTCGTGGACCGGCACGCAGTGGCGCGGTACCGCCGGTTCTGGCTACAACGCGGCCACCGGCGCGCGCTTCCAGGGCAGCCAGGGTGCCGCGTTCAACCCATACTCGGGCAACTATGCGGCGGGCCGGCAGGGTTCGTTCGCCAATCCGTCAACGGGACGCGAAGGCGCGGCACGCGGCGGCGTGGCCGGCAACGAATACACGGGTAACTATGCCGCCGGCCGGCAGGCGGCGGGCTACAACGCACAGACCGGGCGTGTCGGTGCCGCGGAAGCCGGCATCACGGGCAATACGCAGACCGGCCAGTACACGGCGGGCAGCCGTGGCTTTGTCGCCAATCCGAACAAGGACAATGCGGTGGTCTGGAACAACGGCAATGTCTACGCGGGCCATGATGGCAACGTCTATCAGCACACCGACAACGGCTGGCAGAAACATACGACCAACGGCTGGGAGCCCGTGCAGCAGAACAATGAGATGCAGGGCCGGCTGGATCAGCAGCGCCAAGCACGCCAAACGGGGCAGCAGCGGTTCAATAGCGCGGCGGCACAGCAATGGCAGGGGCGGTTTTCAGGAGGTGGCGGCCGCTTTGGCGGCGGCGGTGGCGGACGGTTCCACGGATTCAGGCGATAGCATCGCGCACATTGAAACGCTGCCATCCACGGCGCACAATTTCATTACGATTTCCCTTAACGCCGTTGACTAAAAGATTCAGTGGTCGCGGTCTTTGCACAGTCATAACCTGCCGCATACAGGGGCGCATTGCGCGCCCGGTACGCCAAGGAGCGGCTGATGACGCGGGCAGTTCAGATGGCGCGGGTGCGCCGGATTGCGGTTTTCGTAGCGACCATCCTGACACTGGCCGCCTGCGGCAAGTCCGAACCACCAGCGGCGGCACAGCAGGCCGTTCCCGTGCAGGTCTTCAAGACCCGTGCGCAGGACCTGCCGGTCACGTTCGATTTCGTCGGACAGACGCAGAGCGACCAGGCCGTTGACATCCGCGCCCGCGTGGCTGGTTTCCTGATCAAGCGTAATTACACCGAAGGTGCGGTGGTCAAGACGAACCAGCTGCTCTTCGAGATCGATCACAAGCCGTTTCAGGCCCAGCTCGATGCCGCCCGCGCGCAGTTGCAGCAGCAGAAGGCGCGGCTCGAAGTGGCCCGCGCCAATCTGGCGCGTGTGAAGCCACTGGCGGCGCGCAACGCGCTTTCGCAGAAAGATCTCGACGATGCCACCGGAAATTTTCATGAAGCCTCGGCGGGCGTGGAGCAGGCCATCGCCGAGGTGGAAACCCAGCAGCTGAACCTGTCCTATACCTATGTGCGCGCACCGGTGGACGGCGTATCGAGTTTCGCGGTGCTGCCCGAAGGTGCCTATGTCAGCACCACCAACAGTCTGCTGACCACGGTGTCCACGCTGCAGCCGATGCGGATCAACTTCAGCGTGTCCGAGCCGCAGACACTGCAATTCCGCGCGCAGCGACTCGATAAGTCGCTAGTCGTGCCCGACGACCAGCATTACACCGTCACCGTCGTCATGGCCGATGGCAGCGAGTATCCGCACCAGGGCCGCATCACGTTCGCCGATGCCACCTACAACCAGCAGACCGGTACCTTCCTGGTGCGCGCGCTGATGCCCAATCCCGACGGGGTGCTACGGCCAGGCCAGTTCGTGCGCGTGCTGGTGGACGGCGCCCGGCGCCCCAATGCCATCGTCGTCCCGCAGCGCGCGGTGATGCACGGGCCGAAAGGCGACGTCGTGTTTGTCATCGACAAGGACAACAAGGCCATGCCGCGCCCGGTGATGGTGGGCGAGTTGTCCGGTCCGATGTGGCGCATCGCCAAGGGCTTGCAGCCCGACGAGGTGGTGGTGGTCGACGGCGCCGGCAAGCTCACCGAAGGCGCGCCGGTGCGCGTCACCGGCGACGCACCGCTGGCGGCCGTGGGCGAGGGCAGCCGGCCCGCGGCACCCGCGTCCGCGGGGGCTTCCGCGCCAACCGCCACCAAGCCCTGACCGGAGGCCGCCATGCTCTCAGCCTTCTGCGTCAACCGGCCGATCTTCGCGATGGTCATATCGCTGATCATTGTCATCGGCGGCGGCGTGGCGATGTTCGCGCTGCCCATCGCCCAGTATCCCGATATCACGCCGCCGCAGGTGACCGTCAGCGCCACCTACGCGGGCGCCGACTCCGATACGGTGGCCCAGACAGTGGCCGCGCCGATCGAGACCCAGGTCAATGGCGCGGACAACATGATCTACATGCAGTCCACGTCCTCGCCAACCGGATCGATGACGCTGAACGTCTACTTCGACATCGGCACCGATCCGGACACGGCGCAGGTGCAGGTCCAGAACCGCGTGAACCTGGCGCTGCCGCAGTTGCCCGATACGGTGCAGAAGACCGGTATCAACGTGCAAAAGCGCTCGTCGAGCTTCCTGCTGCTGATTGCCGTCTATTCGCCCGATGGCCGATTCGATCAGCAGTACATCAACAACTACGCGAACCTGTATGTACTCGATGCCATCAAGCGCGTGAACGGCGCCAATCAGGCGCAGATCATGGGTTCGGCGGATCTGGCGATGCGCATCTGGCTGCGGCCGGATCGCATGGCCGCGCTTGGTATCACCGCGCAGGACGTGCAGCGCGCCGTGCAAAGCCAGAACGAACAGTTCGGTGCCGGCAGCGTCGGGCAGGCACCGAATGCCAAGCCGGTGGAGTTGTCGTTCCCGCTGGTCACGCCGGGACGGCTGACCACGCCCGAGCAGTTCGACAACATCATCCTGCGCGCCGACAGCCAGGGCGCGGCCATTGTACGGCTGCGCGATGTGGGGCATGCGGAGATCGGCCAGCAGCAGTACACGCTGCGTTCGTCGTTGAACAGCAAGGCGGCGACGATCATCGCGGTCTACCAGCAGCCCGGCTCCAACGCGATTCAGGTGGCCAAGGATGTGAAGAAGACGCTCGATGAAATGTCGAAGACGTTCCCGGCTGGCATGGCGTACAAAATATCGCTCGATACCACCGAGTTCGTCAGCGCTTCGATCGAGGAAGTGGTGCACACGCTGGTGGAAGCCGTGATCCTGGTGGTGCTGGTGGTGTTCATCTTCCTGCAGAACTTCCGCGCCACGGTGATTCCGGTGCTGGCCGTGTTCGTGTCGATCATCGGCACGTTTGCCGGGCTGCTGGCGCTCGGGTTTTCGATCAATCTGCTGACGCTGTTCGCGCTCGTGCTGGCCATCGGCATCGTGGTGGACGATGCCATCGTGGTGGTGGAGAACGTCGAGCGGAACATGGCGGAGTTCAAGCTGTCGCCGCGCGAAGCGACGTTGCGCGCGATGGAGGAAGTGACCGGCCCGGTGATCGCCATCGTGCTCGTGCTTTCCGCCGTGTTCATACCGGTGGCGTTCGTGTCGGGCACCACCGGCCAGCTATACCGGCAGTTCGCGCTGACCATTGTGGTGTCGGTGGTGATCTCGGGCTTCTGCGCGTTGACGCTGTCGCCCGCGCTGGCCGCGATGATCCTGAAGCCGGGACATCACACGCCGTGGCGCGGCTTTGTCTGGTTCAACGACAAGTTTGACCGGCTGGTGCACCACTATGGCACCTGGGTGCGCGGCTTCATGCGACGCGCGGTGCTGGCGCTTGGCCTGTTCGCGGTGATGATGGTGGCGGTGTGGCAGATGTTCTCGCACATCCCCACGGCGTTCGTTCCGGCCGAGGATCAGGGCTACATCCTCGTGGCCGTGATCATGCCGGACTCGGCCAGCCTGGACCGCACGGAGAAAGTGACCGAGCAGGTGGCGGCGATGTTCCGGCAGCATCCCGCCGTGGAGGATGCATCGGCGCTGTCGGGCTACAGCTTTATCGACAGCCAGTACAAGACCAATGCGGGCACCGTGTTCGTCGGCATGAAGAGTTTCAAGAAGCGCGACTCGGCGGACCTCGGCGTGCCGGCCATGCTGCACGAAATGACGCCGAAGCTGCGCGCGATTCCCGAAGCCATCATCATTCCGGTGAACCCGCCATCGATACCCGGACTGGGTTCGCAAGGCGGCTTCGAGTTCTGGGTCCAGAACCGCGGCACGGGCAGCACGGCCGAGCTGGAGGGCGTGACGCGCAACTTCATCAAGGCCGCGGCCAATCACAAGGAATTGGGCCGCCTGACCAGCACGATCCAGTCGGCGTCACGCCAGATGCGCGTGGAGGTGGACAAGGAGAAGGCCGAAACGATGGGTGTGCCGATTTCCGATGTGTACGGCACGCTGCAGACGCAATTCGGTTCGCTCTACGTGAGCCAGTTCTCGCAGTACAGCCGCGTGTGGCAGGTGATCCTGCAGGCGGAGCCGCAGTACCGGGGCACGCCCAACGATCTGGAATACCTGTACGTGCGTGGCCGCGACAACAAGATGGTGCCGGTATCTGGACTATTGTTGAACCACTACGGCAGCGGGCCGGACCTGCTGTCGCGCTTTAACAATTTCCCAGCGGCGAAGATCACCGGCGATGCCGCGCCTGGCTATAGCTCCGGCCAGGCACTGGCCGCGATGGAGGCCGTGGCGCGCGAAACGCTGCCGGCCAGCTACAGCTTTGCATGGAGCGGCGAGGCGTTCGAGCAGAAGAAATCGGGCAACACCACCACCATCGTGTTCGTGTTTGGCATCGTCATGGTGTTCCTGATCCTGGCGGCGCAGTACGAGTCGTGGTCGCTGCCGCTGTCGATCCTGACGGCGGTGCCGTTCGGCATCTTTGGCGCGCTATTGGCGATTCTGTTGCGAGGGCTGTCGAACGACGTGTACTTCCAGATCGGCATGGTGACGCTGATAGGACTGGCCGCGAAGAACGCGATCCTGATCGTCGAGTTCGCGGTAATGAAGCACAAGGAAGGTTTGTCGCATGCCGATGCCGCGGTCGAGGCAGCCAAGCTGCGGCTGCGTCCGATCGTGATGACGTCGCTGGCGTTCATCCTGGGCGCGGTGCCGCTGTTCATCGCTTCGGGGGCGGGGTCGAACTCGCGCCATTCGATCGGTACCGGCATCATCGGCGGCATGATTGCGGCCACGACGCTGGCGCTGTTGTTCGTGCCGCTGTTCTCGTGGATCGTTGGCTCGGCGGCGGACAAGTGGGCGGCGCGCAAGCGCGGACCCGTGCCGGAATCCGCCGTCACGCCGCCCACGCCCCAAGCTGGAGAACCGTCATGAAGCGTACCTGCCGCTGCGCGATGCTGGCCCTCGGTGCCGGCCTGATGTCGGCCTGTTCCATCGGCCCCAATTACCAGCGCCCCGAGGTGGCCCAGCCACCGGCGTACCGGCTCGATACGGGCCTGCTGACCGTGGCGGCTGACGACGACTGGTGGAACAGTTTCAATGACCCGGTGTTGACGGCGATGGTCGAGACCGCGCTGCGCAACAACTACGACGCGCGCATCGCATCGGCGCGTATCGACGAATTCCGCGCGCAGTTGATGATTGCGCGGTCGGGTTTCTATCCGCAAATCAACGCGACGGCAGCGGCGGGACGGCAGAAGGGCGGCACGTTGAATGGCACGGCGTTCGAGTCGTTCGGCGGGCCGCGCAATTCGTACGAGGCACTGCTGAACGCGAGTTGGGAGATCGACCTCTGGGGCCGCATCCGACGGCAGGCCGAAGCCGCGGAAGCCAGCCTGTGGAATGCCGAATACACGCGGCGCGGCGTGGTGCTGTCGCTGGCCGCATCGGTCGTGCAAGGGTATGCCACGCTGCGCGGGTTCGATGCGCAATTGGAAGTCGCGCAGCAGACGTTGGTCACGCGCGGCCAGGCGCTGGACATCTTCAAGCAGCGCTATGAAGGCGGCGTGATTTCGCAGGTCGAGCTTGCACAATCGGAAAACGATTACTACTCGGCCGAGGCGACGATTCCAACGCTGCGTAGTTCGATCGCGCAGACAGAGAACGCGCTGTCGCTGCTGCTGGGACGCGAGCCGGGAACGATCGAGCGGGGCAAATCGATCACGGATCTGCAGGCTCCGGGCGTGGGCGCCGACCTGCCGGCCGCACTGCTGGCGCGCCGGCCCGACGTATTGCAGGCCGAGCAGCAGGCCGTGGCCGCCAATGCGCAGGTGGGTGCGGCGCAGGCGCTGTTCCTGCCATCGGTCAATCTGTCGGGATTTTTCGGAGCGCTCGCCACTTCACCGGGCGCGCTGTGGCACAGCGCATCGCAGATATGGGGATTCGGCGCGAACCTGACGCAGCCCGTATTCCAGGGCGGCGCGATTCGCGGGCAGGTCAATGCGGCGGAAGCAGTCAGCAGCCAGGCGATGCTTGGCTATCAGTCGAGTGTGCTGAATGCACTGGCCGATGTGAACACGTCGCTGGCCAACGGCATCGAAACGCGCAACCGGCTGATCAGCCTGCGCAAGCAGGAGCAGAGCCTGACGATCTACGCGGACCAGGCCAACGCACGCTACGAGGGCGGCTATTCGAGCTATCTCGAAGTCACCGATGCACGGCAGAAGCTGTTCAGCGTGCAGCTTGCGGCGATCCAGGGGCAGGTCGACGTGCTGACGAGCGCGGCCGGGCTGTACAAGGCGCTGGGCGGAGGGTGGCCGGCAGTGCCGCCCGATGTGCGGGATGCCGGCCTGGTGGGCGAGGCCAAGGCGAACACGCCAACCACGCGCTAGGTTCGCCCGTCGTCTTCGACTGCGCGGATGGTTCATCCGGCCCGCCTTTCCCACGAATGGGAGAGGGGACCGGTCGTCAGCCCTTCAGCAGGTTAGCGCGGTGACCACTCACCCTTGCGCACACCTATTGCCGTGACCAGTCCATAGGCCGTGATGCCTAGCGCCACGCCCAGGAAATGGCCATCGAGGCCCATTCCGGCCACGTTGGCCAGCACCCAGCCGCCGCCGGCCGCCAGGCCGATCCGGCTCAAGCCCGCGACGACCGGCCAGCGCATGCGCGCTGCACCGAGCGAGGCAAAGTAAAGCGCCATGCCCAGCCCGAATCCGCCGAATGCCGGACCGACCCACGACAACGCTTGCGCCGCGATGGCTGCCACTTCGACGTCCTTGGTGAACAGTGAGGCGAACTTGGTTGGGGCCAGCCCGACCGCGGCACCGACACTGCCGGCAAGCAGCAGCGCAAGCAGGGCGCCTACCCAGGCGGTGCGGCGTGCGGTGTGCCAGTCGCCCGCGCCAACCGAGCGGCCGACGAGCGCGGTCAGGGCCGATCCCACGCCGAATGCCAGCGGAATCATCAGGAATTCCAGCCGGGCGGAGATGCCATAGGCCGCGACGGCCGTGGTGCCGTAGTGGCGAAGCTGCGCCGTGACCAGGATCGTGGTGAGGTTCGCCACCGATGCCAGCGCGCAGGCGATCAGCCCGACGGCGAGAATTCGATGAAACAGCGCACCCAACAGCTTCACGCGCAGCGTCGGCACAAAGCCGGCGCCCCCGCGCATTACCACCCAAGCCATCATCAGCGCCGCCGCCCACGATGCAGCCGCCAGCCCGGCGCCAATGCCGGCCAGGCCCATGCCGAGCGTTTCCGAGAACCACCATGCGAGTATCGGAAAGGCGATCCACATGCCGGCCAGCACGCGCGCCGCCAGCGCATGCCGCCCGCCGCCGCGCAGCACTGACGCGAGCGTATTGGCCAGCCACGCTGGCACCGCGCCGGCACCGAACAGCCAGATTGCATAGGTCGCCGCGGCTTCGGCCGCCGTGGAACCGGCCACGGCGCCAAATACCTCACGTGGAAAGCCTGCCAGTACGATGGCGAAGACCAGGCCCGCGGTGACCGCGATGATCACGGCGTGCATCACCAGCGATGACGCATCTTCGCGCTTGCCCGCACCGAGCGCGCGCGCGATGGCCGAGACGACGCCACCACCCATCGCGCCGGCGGACATCTGCTGCAGCAACAAGGCAAATGGCAGCACGACCGCCCAGCCGGCCAATGCCTCCGTGCCTTGCCGCGCGGCCAGCCAGGTTTCGATCAACTGCGAGCCGGCCTGCAGAAATGCGACGAGGCTGGTGGGCGCCGCCAGCACGGCGATACGGCGGGCAATCTCGTAGGAGGAAACGGACTCGGCTGGCGTAGCCGAGGCGTTCAGGGTCAGGGAATCAGACTTGCTCATCGGTGGCCTCCGGGGCAGGCTGCGTGCCGAACCGTTCGCGCAGATACCGGCCGGCGCCAGGGCCGGGCCGGACGCGCAGGTCATCCACCGAAATCGTGCTGCCATCGGGCCGGGTCAGGCATCCGGCCACGATTTCCCTGCCGTCGCGCTTGTCTTCCAGCACGGTCAGCGGCCCCTTTTCATCGGCCAGCCAGCGGTCTGCCCAGGCCTTGAGCGATACATAAACCGGAAAGAAGTCGCGCCCCATTTCGGTCAGCAGATACACCTGCCGCGCGCCGCCGCCAGGGGCTGGCACTTTTTCCAGCAGCCCATGCTCGACCAGCGTCTTGAGCCGTGCACTGAGAATGTTCGGTGCGATGCCGAGGTGCTTTTCGAATTCGTCGAAGCGGGAACTGCCGTAGTAGACCTCCCGCATCAGCAGGATCGCCCATCGCTCGCCCAGCATCGCCATCGAACGCGCCACCGGGCATGGCATGTTGGCAAAGTCCGTGTGTGCCATCGTCTCCTCTTTTTACTTTTGATATGCAAGTAAAAAGGATGATAGCTTGCGATTTGAAAGTTTGTAGGCGTTTTTTGTCAGGCCTGTGCGAATACCGGCAGCCCCGCCACCGCCTCCCGCAAATACCCGATCAATGCCCGCGTCGCCATCGACAGGTGCGGATTCGGCGTGGTGATGATGTAGAGCCGATTGCCCAGGCCCTCCGGCTTCCACTCGGGCAGCACCGGCACCAGTGCGCCACGGCGCACGTCTTCCCAGCCCATGTAGACCGGCAGCAGGCTGATGCCGTGTCCCTGCCGCACGGCATTCATCAGGAACGGGAAATGTTCGGATTGCAGGTAAGGCGTAATCTCGACGTCGTGGCGCTCCGGTCCGCAGGACGAATCCCGGCCCAGCGTCAACAGGAAACGTCTGGAAGTGTAGGGCGGGCACAGGAAGCGGCACTCGGCCAGGTCTGGCGGCTTCTGCAGCGGCGGCACGCGCGCCAGGTATTCGGGCGATGCGCACAATTGCCAGCGGATGGCGCAGACTTCGCGTGCCACCGTATCCAGCGGCGGCAGCGAGGTCACCTTCAGCGCCACATCGATCTCGGCGGCGATCAGGTCGGTGACGCGGTTCGCAAAGAACACACGCAGCGAGATGCCGGGATGCAGTTCGGCAAAACGCAGCAGCAGCGGGGCGATAAAGGCGTCGCCCAGGCCGGTTGGCACGCTGACGCGCACATGGCCGCGCAGTGTCTTGCCCAGGCTGTCGATCTCGGCCTGTGCCGCCGCCATCTCCTGCAGGATGCGCAGGCCGTGCTCGTAAAGCGACTGGCCGGCATCGGTCATTTCCAGGTGGCGCGTGGTCCGGCGCAGCAACATGGTGCCGGCCTGCTCTTCAAGCTGCCCGAGCTGCCGGCTGATCTGCGACCGGGTGACGCCGCGCCGACGTCCGGCCTCGGCCAGGTTGCCCGCTTCGACGATATCTACAAAGGCCTGAACGAGATTGAGGTCCATGCGACTTCTCTGAAAGCAATGTCAAGTTTGACGCAACATTGTGATTCCGGTTGACGGGATTGTCGACGGCAGCGTGCATCGCTACAGTGCTCTGCTATTAGTCGAGAAGTCGCATTTCAAGGAGACCCCGCATGCCCGCAGACCTCTGGTTCGAATCGTTGCAACGCCCCGGTGACGAGGTGCAGGAGCGTGGCACCAGGCTGGCTGGCGGCCTGCGGCGCTTTGGACTTGAGCAGGGCGCGGTCGTCGCGGTGCTGCTGCGCAACGATCCGGTGTTCGCCGACGTGGTGTTTGCTTGCCGCATGGCTGGCACCTACTACTGCCCGATCAACTGGCATTTCACGGCCGAGGAAGTGCGCTTTCTGCTGGAGGATAGCGGCGCGCGCGTGCTGATCGTCCATGCCGACCTGCTGGCGGCGGTGCAGGCGGTGGTGCCGGCCGGCGTGGTGGTGCTGGCCGTGGGAGGCGCGCATCCCGATGCCATCGAGTACGAACCGTGGCTCGCCGCGCAGACGCCGTACGATGGCCCGCGCGTGGCGCCGCGCGGGCATCTGGCCTATACCTCCGGCACCACCGGCCGGCCCAAGGGCGTGTTGCGCCAGCCGGTGCCGCTCGATGAGCTGGAAGCGCAGCAGACCGGTCTGCGTTCGCTGATCAGGCAGGCATACGGAA
This sequence comes from Cupriavidus sp. 291-E7, assembly GCF_057798835.1. Classification (NCBI taxonomy): domain Bacteria; kingdom Pseudomonadati; phylum Pseudomonadota; class Betaproteobacteria; order Burkholderiales; family Burkholderiaceae; genus Cupriavidus; species Cupriavidus sp. 291-E7. The sequence continues at coordinate 65,067 of NZ_JBYOJV010000015.1, read as the reverse complement.
TCGTGCCGGGCTGCCGTGCCCTGATGTCGGCGCCGCTCTATCACAGCGCCCCGAGCGTGTTCGTGCAGAACGCCCTGCAGATGGCCGAGCGGCTGGTGCTGACGCCGCGCTTCGATGCGGAGCAGGTGCTGGCGCTGGTGGAAAAGCATCGTATCGACGTGCTTTACCTGGTGCCGATCATGTACGTGCGGCTGCTCAAGCTGCCGGCGGAAGTGCGCGCGCGATACGACCTGTCGTCGATCCGCTTTGTGGCATCGACCGGCTCGCCGTGCGCGCCCGAGGTCAAGCGAGCCATGCTCGACTGGTTCGGGCCGGTGATCCACGAAACCTACGCGTCCAGCGAAGCCGGACTGGTCACCGTGGCCACGCCGGAGGACGCCGCCATGCGGCCCGGCACGGCGGGGCGTCCCGTCGATGGAGGCAGCGTGCGGATCATCGACGAAAACGGCAAGCCTTGCGCGCCCGGAGAGGTGGGCCTGGTCTACGTCCGCCAGCCCGCGTATCCCGATTTCACGTACCTGAACAACGATGCGGCACGGCGTGCCATCGATATCGACGGCCGCGTCGCGCTTGGTGACATGGGCTACGTCGATGCCGACGGCTATCTGTTCATCTGCGACCGTGCATCGGACATGGTGATCTCGGGCGGCGTGAACATCTATCCCGCCGAGATCGAACACGAGCTGGTGCACTACCCCGGCGTGGCGGACTGCGTGGTGTTCGGCGTACCTGACGACGAGTACGGCGAGCGCCTGCACGCGGTGGTGCAGCCGGTGGCAGGTGCGGGCGTCGAACCGGAGGCCGTCATCGACTGGCTGCGTGGCCGGCTGTCCGGTTTCAAGGTGCCGCGCACGATCGAGATCGTGGCCCAGTTGCCGCGCGATGAGACCGGCAAGCTGGCCAAGCGCCGCCTGCGCGACCAGCACTGGGCGGGCAGGCAGCGGCGGGTTTGATGTGAACGAAAGAGGCGGTCGCCAGAGACGCGGACGCTCCAGAACAAGAAGCAGGAGACAACCATGAACCGTATTACCTTCAGACTCTGTGCCGCCGCACTCGGCATGGCGCTTGCCATCCCATCGGCCTTTGCTGCCTACCCCGAGCGTCCGGTGAAGCTGGTCGTTCCCTATACCCCCGGTGGCTCGACGGACCAGTTCGGCCGCGCGATGGCCGAAGGCATGGCACGCGAACTGAAACAGCCCGTGGTGGTGGAGAACCGCCCCGGCGCCAACACGATGGTTGGCACGCAGAGCGTGGCGCGTGCGCAGCCCGATGGCTACACGGTGCTGATGGGCAGCAGCGCGAGCATGGTGCTGAACCCGATGCTCTACAAGAAGACCGGCTACGACCCGAAGGACTTCAAGGTCATCCTGATCGGCATCGAGGTACCGCTCGTGGTGGTCACCAACAACCAGGTGCCGGCCAGCACGATCAAGGACTTTGCCGGCTATGCGAAGGCGGCGGGCGGCAAGCTCAACTATTCGTCGGTAGGGCTTGGCAATCCGCTGCAGCTGGCCACGGAAATGCTGAAATCCGAGCTTGGCATCGAGATGACGCACGTGCCCTACAACGGCAGCGCGCCGGCACTGTCGTCACTGCTGGCCAACGACACGCAGTTGATGGTCGACGTGGTCAGTACCTCTCTGCCGCACATCAAGGCCGGCAAGCTCAAGGCCCTGGCCGTAACGACGCGCGCGCGCCTGGACGTGCTGCCCAACGTGCCGACCGTGGCGGAAAGCGGCTATCCGAACTTCCATGCATCCACGTGGTTCGGACTGGCCGTGCCGGCCCAGACGCCGCCGGACGCCGTTGCGAAGCTTCAGGCCGCGGCGTCGCACGTGCTGACCGAGGCGCAGTTCCGCAATGTGTTCAGTGCGCTCGGGCTGGTCGTGCAGCAACCGCGCACCCAGGCGGAGATCGATCGTTTTGTGAACGCCGATCGTGACAACTGGGGCAAGGTCATTCGCGCCAACAGCATCAGCCTGGACTGACGCTTTCCGCACTTCTCCCCCCGCCCGCGCGCGGAGTTACAGGTGGTTACAAAGTCTTTGCCGCGCCACGCAGTCGAAGTGTGGGTTTGGCATCGAAGCCCCGTAGCGGGCACTTGCGCGTTGTCATACCATGTGCCGCGCACTGACCGTTGGCAGTAGATCGGACGGCGTGCATGTGTTCCGGCGGCACATCGACTCGTCGGGCGAACTGGCATTCGAAGCATTTCGGGGGAGCAGGAAATGGCCACGCAACGACCGGGCGGCACGCGCCCAACCACGTCCCACGGCAACGCGCCGCGCAGCAATGCGTCGAAGCCGGGCGCGCCCAGGCAAGGCGCCCCGTGGGGCGACCTGAACGCCGACACCGCCATCTGGCATACGCGCGGCCTGCAGACCAACACCCGCATGCGCGTACCCGTGGCGCAACGCACGCCGCCACGGCAGTTGCCGCCGAGCCAGGTGCCGAAGCTGATCCTGTGGGCGCTGCTGATCGGCGTCGCGCTGGTATGCTTTCAGGCCGTGAAGCATATGCTCTGACCGACGCTGTCGACCCGGCATCACATCATTGATGCGGTGCCCGGCAGGAACCCTCGGCCCGGGGCAGGCTCCAACGCGGAGCCGATTTCCAGGAGTGTGTTTTGAGATTTCCTCTTGCCGGGCTGGCCGCAGCCGCCCTGCTGGCGACAACCGTCGCCCATGCCGCACCGGCAGCGCCTGCCGCGCCCGCCGCGCAGCCTGTCACCAAAGCCGCTGCCGCGCCGAACATCGACGGCAAGGACCGTTTTTCGACGATGCTCGACACGCTCGAGATCGGCAGCCCGCTGCCGGCGCTGCCCGATTGCGCCGACCACCGGACGCCTGACGGCAAGGACGTGACCGCGTACTGCGTGGAACTGCGTGGCGATGGCGTGATGCGCCAGGTAGGTGTGCCGCGCGACCAGCGTCCCACCTTCATGGATGGCCCGCGACTGATAGCGCTCGCCGATGGCAACGCACTGGTGGGCCTGATCGTGCCGACCGATGGCATCCGCTCGCAGGACGCCGCCGCGCAGGCGCTGAACGCCCGCTATGGCAAGCCGTTCCGCCAGGAAATGGAGGACATGAAGGACAAGGCTGGCAAGAGCGTCAAGACCATCCACGCCGGCTGGATGCGCAAGCCGCTGACGATTGAGCTGTACGCAATCCCCGAAGATCCGGCTGAAGGCACGATCGAGCTTCTGCTGCCGCAGGCGCGCGCGCTGATGGCCAACCGCGATGCCGAGGTTGCAAAGTCGTTGGCACCGCCTGCTTCCGCAGCGGCGGCCAAGGGCGGCAAGACCGAAAAGTCAGAAAAAACCGATAAGACGGAAAAGACCGACAAGGCGGAGAAGAAAGCCTCCGCCAAACCGGTCAATCCTGGCAGCTGGTAAGCCGCATGGCATGGAAGGGCGTCACAGCCCTTCCATGACCTTATCCAGCCCGCGCACCACGCCACGCAGCGTGCCGACCTTGCGGATGGCCAGCAAGGCGCCGGACACATAGGGCTTGGAACCGTCGCCTGCCTCGTGCTTGAGGTGCAGGCGCTGGCCATCGGCGCCAAAGATCACCTCGACGCCAAGCTGATAGCCGGGTAGCCGCACCGCGTGGACCTGCACCCCCGACATCGTGGCACCGCGCGTCTCCTTCGGTCCGCTGACCTGATCCACGGGCACGGCCTGCGCGGCCTGTTTGACCTGGCCGAGCCGGAATGCCAGTTCCCGCACGGTGCCCGACGGCACGTCGACCTTGCCGGCCTTGGCGTAGTCGATGATCTCGAAGTGATCGAGGTGCCGGGCGGCCGCTTCGGCAAACTTCTGCAACAGCACCACCGTGATGGCGAAATTGCCGCAGGCCAGCACGCCGCGTTCGGCCTTGCGCGCGGCGGCGTCGATCTCGGCGTAGTCATCATCGGACAGTCCCGAAGTCCCCACCACCACGTGCGCTCCGTGCGCCAGCGCCTGCAGGATGTTGTGCTTGGCGACGGCCGGCTTGGTGTACTCGACGTAGACGTCGTAGGGCGTCTGCCCAAGTTCCTCGATACTGGCGGCGGCCACGCCCGGCGTGTCCTTGTGGCCGGTCAGGCTGGCCAGCGTCTGGCCCGCCGCGCCACGCGAAAGGCCGGCAACGAGCGTCATGTCGGCGGCGTGCGCAACGCCCCGCGCGAGTTCACCTCCGGCCCATCCGGTGACGCCGCCTACGGCAACGCGAATGTTGTCGGTCATCGTTCTCTCCTTATCCGGTGGCAAGGGGAGCAAGCATAGCGCGCCGGCCTCGGGCGCGCTGGCCGCGCCATCAATCCGCCGCCCGCCGCCGATCGATCTTGCGCGCCAGCACGATCGACGTCGTCGTATGGTTCACGCCATCGAGCATGCCGATCTCATCGAGCAGTTTGTCTAGCCGCGCATGGGTGTCGCAGCGGATGACGGCCATGTAGTCGACCGGGCCGCTCACCGAGTTCAGTTCTTCTATTTCGGGCAGCCGCTGCAGTGCCTTCACCACCGCGGGCGCCGACTTCGGCTGCACCGATAGTCCGCAGAACGCCAGGATCGCGTTGTCTTCCATCTGGCTGCCAAGGCGCACGCCGTAGCCGGCGATCACGCCCGTGCGCTCCAGCCGGGCAATGCGCGCCACGACCGTGGTGCGTGCAATGCCCAGCGCACGCGACAGATTGGCCGCGCTTTCGCGCGCATTGGCTTGCAGCAGTGCCAGCAGATGCCGGTCAGTGTGGTCGAGGTCAGCCATATGAGTTTGACGTTTCGTCGAAATACGATGTCAGTACGACCGATTATGCAGGGCTTTCGTCAATCTTGTGGCTATAAAACGTGCGCGCCACTGCCCATACTTCAGTCACCGACAACAAGTTTCTGACGGAGTCAGCCATGCAACCCTCCACGCTGGGTCCCGCTTCCGCGCGTGACCTGACTCACGCCCCCCGTCCGCTTTCGGTCGTCGTGCTCGGTGCGGGCAAGATTGGCCGTGTGATTGCCACGATGCTGGCCAATTCCGGCGACTACCGCGTTTGCCTGGTCGATCACGACGCGCACCGGCTCGATGGCCTGCCGCGCGAGATCGCCGTGCGCGCGGGCGATCCGACCGAACCCGGCACCTGTGCGGCCTTGCTGGCCGGCGCCGATGCGGTGCTGAACGCGCTGCCGTTCCATGCGGCGGTGCATGTGGCCACGGTGGCCACGCGACTCGGTGTGCACTACTTCGACCTGACCGAGGACGTGGCCGCGACCCATGCCATCCGCACGCTGGCCAACGGCGCACGGTCGGTGCTGATGCCGCAATGCGGGCTGGCGCCTGGCTTTATCGGCGTGGTGGGACACGATCTGGCGCAGCGCTTTCTGGGGCGCGGCGGTGAGCTGCTGGACCTTCGCATGCGCGTGGGCGCGCTGCCGCGCTATCCCAGCAATGCCCTCAAGTACAACCTCACGTGGAGCACCGAGGGGCTGATCAACGAGTACTGCAACCCGTGCGAAGCGATTGTCGATGGCCGTCGCGTGGAACTGCCCGCGCTGGAGGGCCAGGAGACTTTCGCACTGGACGGCGTGGAGTACGAAGCCTTTAATACTTCAGGGGGCCTGGGCACCTTGCCCGACACGCTGGCGGGACGCGCGCGCCAGGTCGACTACAAATCCATCCGCTATCCCGGCCACTGTGCCCAGATGAAGCTGCTGCTGAACGACCTGCGCCTGCGCGAGCGCCGCGACTGGCTGCGCGAGATCTTCGAGCACGCCATTCCGGTGACCGAGCAGGATGTGGTGATCGTGTTCGCCAGCGCCACGGGCCACCCGCCCGGCGTGCGAGGCGAGGGCAAACGCGGGCCGCTGACCCAGGCATCGTTCTCGGCGCGGATCGGCGGAATGGATGATTTCGCGGGCATCGGCCATGTCAACGCAATCCAGCTGACCACCGCGGCGGGCATCTGCACCGCGCTGGACCTCGTGGCCACCGGCGTGTTGCCGCAGGCCGGATTCGTGAGGCAGGAAGCCATGCCGCTGGGCCGCTTCATGGCCAACCGGTTCGGCCAGCATTACGCACGGCATCCACTACAGGAGACGCTCGCATGAAAGCGCAGGAGTTTGCCCGGAAGTTTGCAGACTGCTGGCGGGACATGGGCCTGCCGCAACAGGCATGGACCGCCACCAACCAGGCCGCGCCGGGCACGTTGCCCGTGCGGTCACCGATCGACGGCGAAGTGTTCGGCCAGTTGCCGGTTTGTTCTCCCGCCGATGCCGACGCGCGCATCGCCCGCGCCCACGCCGCGCAGAGCATCTGGGCGCTGACACCGGCCCCGGTACGCGGCGAGGTGGTGCGGCGGCTTGGCGAGGCACTGCGCGCCCACAAGCCTGCGCTGGGTCGGCTGGTATCGATGGAAGCCGGAAAGATCCTGCAGGAAGGGCTGGGCGAAGTGCAGGAAATGATCGATATCTGCGACTTCGCGGTGGGGCTGTCGCGCCAGTTGCATGGGCTGACGATTGCCTCGGAGCGGCCGGCGCACGCGATGCGCGAGACCTGGCATCCGTATGGCCTCTGCGGCGTGATCTCGGCGTTCAATTTCCCGGTGGCGGTTTGGGCGTGGAACGCCGCGCTGGCGCTGGTGTGTGGCAATGGCGTGGTCTGGAAGCCGTCGGAGAAGACACCGTTGTGCGCGCTGGCCGTTCAGGGTCTGCTCGATCGTGTGATCGACGAACATGCGCCGCAGTTTTCCGGTCTGTCCTGCGTGCTGACGGGCGGGCGCCAGCTCGGGCAGGCGCTGGTGCAGCATCCATCGGTGCGGCTGGTCAGCGCAACCGGTTCGACGCGCATGGGCCGCGAGGTCGGCATGGCCTGCGCCGCGCATTTCAAGCGCGCCATCCTGGAGCTGGGCGGCAACAACGCGGCCATCGTCGCGCCGTCGGCTAACCTGGAAATGACGATCCGTGCGATGACGTTCGCGGCGGCCGGCACGGCCGGCCAGCGCTGTACCACGTTGCGTCGTGCGTTCGTGCACGCGGACCTGATCGAAACCGTGACGCAGCGTTTGCGGCAGGTGTACGCGCGGCTGCCGGTAGGCGATCCGCTGCAGGACGGGACGCTGGTCGGACCGTTGATCGATGCAGCCGCTGGCGATGTCATGGCCAACGCGCTGGCCAGTTGCCGCGCGCAGGGCAACGTCGTGCACGGCGGCGAGCGGTTGCTGGCCGACCGTTATCCGCATGCCTGCTACGTGCGGCCGGCGTTGGTGCTGACCGATAGCCAGCACGACACGATGCTGACCGAAACCTTCGCGCCGATCCTCTACCTGATGCCGTACACATCGCTGGACGAGGCCATCGCGCTGAACAATGCGGCATCGCATGGCCTGTCGTCGTGCATCTTCACGGAATCGTTGCGCGAGGCGGAGATGTTCCTGTCGGCGGCGGGCAGCGATTGCGGCATCGCCAACGTCAACATCGGCACCAGCGGCGCGGAAATTGGTGGCGCGTTTGGCGGAGAGAAGGCAACCGGCGGCGGCCGAGAATCCGGTTCCGATGCATGGAAAGGCTACATGCGGCGCGCCACCAATACGATCAACTATGGAGACACGTTGCCGCTGGCCCAGGGTATCCGCTTCGATGTCTGAGCCATCCCTCCTCGACTTACATGCATGAAGAGGTTGCGAATCGTAACAATGGTTACAGCGCCTTGACGCTGTATTACCGGACCCCCCCGTATAACGTTCTTAAGAGCAGCGCATTGCGATTCGCAGTGCCTGTGACAAAAGGACGTTGCGATGAGAACGAAAGCGATTGTATTGGGCTTGGCAGTGACTGGTGCAGCCATGCTTGGCGGCTGCGCGGTATATCCCACGCCGTACGGCCCCGAAGTGGGACCGGCACCGGTGGCAGTCGCGCCGGCACCGGTATATGTGTCGCCACCCGCGGTCGTGGTGCGGCCGGCGTACGGCTACTACGGTGGCTACTATGGCCGCCGGTACTACAGGCACTGGTAAGCAATAAAGCAATACCGCGTGAACGCCGGAAGCAAACTCTCCTCGCCGACAAGTAGCAGGTGAGGGGAGCAAAGCCACGGAGAAACCAGTTCATGCGGAAGAGGGGGAGAAAACGGGGAGAGACAGCCGAGGGGGAAAGCAGTCAGTCTCAGTCGCTAGTGGTGCCATTCAACCCGCCCCATCCGGGCGCGAGCGTTTCACCAACTTCGCGCAGGTCCACCAGATCGAGCACGCGACCCACGGTATGGTCGACGAGTTCGGCGATGGTCCGCGGCTTCTGATAGAACCCCGGCACGGGTGGAAACACGATGCCGCCCATCTCGGTCACGGCGGTCATGTTGCGCAGGTGCGCCAGGTTCAGCGGGGTCTCACGCACCATCAGCACCAGCTTGCGACGTTCCTTGAGCGTAACGTCGGCCGCTCGCGTGATGAGATTGTCGGACAGGCCGTGGGCCACGGCGGCCAGCGTGCGCATCGAACACGGCGCGACGATCATCGCGTGGGCGCGGAACGAACCGCTGGCGATGGTCGCGCCGATATCGCGCACGTTGTGCACCACGTCGGCAAGCGCTTCCACTTCCGCGCGGCCAATGTCGAGTTCGTGCTGCAGGTTCATGACGCCGGCAGGCGACATCAGCAGGTGGGTTTCCACACCGCTTACGCCTTTCAGCACCTGCAGGAGCCGGACGCCGTAGATGGCGCCGGTGGCGCCCGTGATGGCGACGATCAGCCGTTGCGGCACGCCGCCTGGATTCACGGGCATGATGGTTCCAGAAAGGCTCAGGCCTTCAGCAGCGATTGCAGCTCGCCGTTCTGGTACATCTCCATCATGATGTCCGAGCCGCCGACGAACTCGCCATTCACGTAGAGCTGCGGAATCGTCGGCCAGTTCGCATACTCCTTGATGCCCTGGCGGATGCCGTCGTCTTCGAGCACGTTGACCGTGGTCGGCGCGTCCACGCCGCAGGCCTTCAGGATCTGGATCGCACGGCCCGAGAAACCGCACATCGGGAATTGCGCGGTGCCCTTCATGAACAGCACCACAGGGCTGCCCTTTACGATCTGGTCGATCTTCTGTTGTACGTCACTCATGATGAAAACGTTCCGGTTGCATGGGGGATCAGCGGATTTTACCGGAATCGCGCTCCGGCATCAGGTAGGGTTATCGCCCCGGAAACTCGCCCGGCAGCCGACCGCCGCTACAGCGCTCGTTGTCGCCGAGATCGCGTGCGGTAAAGACCTCGGCAAAGCCGGCCGTGGTCAGCAGATGGCGCGTGGCGTAGCCCTGGTCATAGCCATGCTCCATCAGCAACCAGCCGCCCGGCAGCAGACGTTCCGTGGCGCCGGCCACGATGGCGCGCAGGTCCGCCAGGCCGTCCTCGTGGTCGGTCAGCGCATCGATCGGTTCGAAACGCAGGTCGCCCTCGGCAAGATGTGGATCACCAGCGGCAATATAGGGCGGATTGCTCACGATCAAATGAAAGTGCTGCCCAGGTGGCAGGGCCTGATACCAGTCCGATACCAGAAAACGGATGTTGTCGGCCTGCAGGGCACGGGCGTTGTCCTGCGCCACCATCAGCGCGCCACGCGAGATATCGGTGGCCCAGACCTCCGCATCGGGCCGCTCGCGGGCGATGGTCACGGCGAGGATGCCCGAGCCGGTGCCCATGTCGAGCACCCGTGGCGCATGGATGCCGGCGAGCCGGGCCAGCGATGCCTCGGCGGCCACTTCGGTGTCCGGGCGCGGGATCAGCACATCGGGCGTAACCCGGAACGTGCGGCCAAAAAACTCGCGTTCGCCCAGCAGGTAGGCCATCGGTTCGCCGGTCAGCCGGCGCGCGAGCAGTGTGGAAAACGCATCGCGCTGGGCTTCGTTGAGTGGATCGGCATCGCGCGTAATCAACTGCGTGCGCGTGAACCCGGTGACGTGTGACAGCAGCATGCGAGCCTCCAGCGCGGGCAGCCCGGTCATGGCGGCAAGCGTCAGCGCCTCGCGTAGCGTGGGCGTGGAGGGGAGGGGCGGCAGGTCGCCCGTGGGGGTCGATGACATCGGCGTGACGTGGAATCCAGCGGCCAACTCGCAAAAAACCCCGTCGGGCGTGGGCCTGACGGGGTTCTTGCGCGGCTCTGCTTTTCAGGCGCCTAGTGTAAGCCGATTCCGGCCTGCATTAGCGCGTGCGCCTGGGTGGAGCGATTATTTGTTGACAGCGTCCTTGGCCTTGTCGGCCGTGGTGTTGACGGCGTCCTTGGCGGCGTCTTTGGCGTTTGCCATTGCGTTGCCGGCATCCACGCGGGCCTTGTCGGCGGCGGCGGAGACGTCCGAGGCAACACCGCTTGCGGCGGCCTTGGCGGCGTCGGCGGCGTTCGAAGCCGCGGCGGCGGCGTCGCTGGCGGCAGCCTTGGCCGATTCGGCGGCGTTCTGCATGGCGCTGTCAGCGCTGGTTTGCGGTGCCTCTTCCTTCTTGCCGCAGGCGGCGACGGAAATGGCGGCGGTGAGCATCAGTACGGCGAGCAGCTTGTTCATGATTTCGTCCTTGTGTGTCTGTTAGAGGAGTGACATCCATCCAGACTTCGATTCCCCCGCGTGCCGGTTACTTCAAAAGTGACGCATTGGGGTGGTCCGGTCGAAATCGATTATAGACAGCGCATATTTACAAGCCAGTGCTGTTTCAAGCATTTACCTCGGTTACAAACTTCCACCGGCGGGCGTTTGTCAGGCGTCCTCGCCAAGCGCGGCAAGCTGGTCGGCCTGATGTTCGGCGGCAAGCGTGGAAACCAGCTCGTCGAGATCGCCGTCCATGATCATGTCGATCTTGTAGAGCGTCAGGTTGATGCGGTGATCCGTCACGCGCCCCTGCGGAAAGTTGTACGTGCGGATGCGGTCGCTGCGGTCGCCCGATCCGATCAGGTTGCGGCGGGTGCTGGCCTCCTTGGCCTGGGCCGCGCGCAATTGCCCGTCCTTGATCCGCGCGGCCAGCACCTTCATGGCCTTTTCCTTGTTCCGATGCTGGCTACGATCGTCCTGGCATTCGACCACGATGCCCGTGGGCAGGTGGGTCAGGCGCACGGCCGAGTCGGTCTTGTTCACGTGCTGGCCACCGGCGCCCGACGCGCGGAACGTATCGACGCGCAGGTCCGACGGGTTGATTTCGACTTCGCCCACCTCGTCGGCTTCGGGCATCACGGCCACGGTGCAGGCCGAAGTGTGGATGCGGCCCTGTGCCTCGGTGGCGGGTACGCGCTGCACGCGATGGCCGCCCGATTCAAACTTCAGTCTGGAGAACGCGGCAGCCCCGGCAATGCGCACGATGACTTCCTTGTAGCCGCCCAGGTCGGAGCCGGACTCGCTCATGATTTCCACCTGCCAGCGCTGGCGCTCCGCGTAGCGCGTGTACATGCGCAGCAGGTCCGCCGCGAACAGTGCGCTTTCCTCGCCGCCGGTGCCCGCGCGGATTTCCAGCAGCAGGTTGCGGTCGTCGTTGGGGTCCTTGGGCAGCAGCAGCGTCTGCAGCGACTTTTCCAGCGTTTCCAGGCGCTCGCGTGCCGTGCCGATTTCGTCGGCGGCGAACTCCTTCATCTCGGGATCGTCGAGCAGTGCCTGCGCCGTGGTCAGGTCTTCCTGCGCCTGGCGGTACTGGCCGTACTGTTCGGCCACCGGCGACAGCTCGGCATGTTCGCGCGACAGCTTGCGATACTGGTCCATATCCGCCGTTGCCTTTTCGCTGGCAAGCAGGGCGTTGACTTCGTCGAGCCGCTCGGCCAATTGGTCGAGCTTGTGGAGCATGCTGGGTTTCATCGGTAGCGGAATCGGAATGCTGGGGACGCGGTGGATATTCCACGGCGCGGATCGGCGGACGGATGCCCGACGGCGCTGGCGGACGCCAACGCGGCATGGACGGCGCGGCTAGCGCTCGGAGTGACTGCTGTGGCGGAACAGGCCCGGCACCAGGCGCAGCAGCGCCTCGCGGTCTTCGCCCTGGGTGTGGTTCAGTGCGTGCGTGGGGCCATGCAGAAACTTGCGCGTGAGCGCGCCGGACAATGCATCGAGCACGGCGGCGGGATCATCGCCACGCGCCAGCATTTTGCGTGCGCGTTCGAGTTCGGCCTGGCGAATCGCTTCGCCGCTGGCCTGGAGGTCGCGGATCACAGGCACCACGCTGCGCGTTTCCAGCCAGTGCATAAAGTTCTGCACGCGCGATTCGATGATCGCTTCGGCCTGGGCCACGGCGGCCTGGCGCAGCGCATTGCCTTCCCGCACCACGGCGCCAAGGTCGTCGACGGTGTAAAGGAACACGTCGTTCAGGCGCGCCACCTCGGGTTCCACATCGCGTGGCACGGCCAGGTCGACCATCATGATCGGGCGGTGCTTGCGGCGCTTGACCGCGCGCTCGACAGCACCGAGGCCGATGATGGGCAGCGAGCTTGCCGTGCACGACACGACGATATCGAACTCGTGCAGTCGCTCGCCCAGGTCCTGCAGGCGGATGGCCTGCGTGGTCAGACCCTGCTCGGCCAGCTGCTCTGCAAGTTTTTCGCCGCGTTCCACGGTGCGGTTGGCCACCACGATCTGGCGCGGCTTCTGTGCGGCAAAGTGCGTGGCGCACAGCTCGATCATCTCGCCGGCGCCGATGAACAGCACCCGCTGCGTGGATACGCTTTCAAAGATCCGTTGTGCCAGGCGCACCGCGGCGGCGGCCATCGACACGGAATGCGCGCCGATCTCGGTCTGGCCACGGACTTCCTTGGCCACCGCAAACGTGCGCTGGAACAGCTGATTCAGGTACGTGCCCAGCGCGCCGGCTTCGCCAGCGGTGCGCACCGCGTCCTTCAACTGTCCGAGAATCTGGGTTTCGCCCAGCACCATCGAATCGAGTCCGCTGGCCACGCGGAACGCATGGCGCACGGCTTCGGATTGGGGCAGGGAGTACAAATGCGGTGCCAGCTCCCCCGCAGGGACGTTGTGATGCTGGGCCAGCCAGCGCAACGTGTGCTCGAAACCATCCTGGCCCGGCTGCAACACATCGGTGGCGCAGTAGATTTCGGTACGGTTGCAGGTGGAAAGAATGGCGGCTTCGGTGCCGCTGCGGCCAGCCAGGTGGGTGCGCAGCGTGCCGAGTGCGGGTTTGATCTGCTCAAGCGGAAACGCCACACGTTCGCGGAGCGAGACGGGTGCCGTAGTGTGATTGATGCCGATCGCGAGCAGTTGCATTTGTGGGGTTTGGTTGCCATCCGGAACGGTGCCGGAAGCGCTGGTCATTATACCGCCACGTTACAAAGTTGCAGGGAACCGAAGCGGCTGGCGCCAACTGCAGTATCGTTACGAGACATCCACATTTGTTGTGGATCAAAGGACACGGAGATTCGTATATGTTCGGCTTGGCGGTAGTGGGAGCGGTGGTGGGGCTGGCAGGCAGGTTGCTGCACCCATCGGGGCGCGTGGTCAGCGTGCCTGCCGCGCTGCTGCTGGGCGTGCTGGGCGCGCTGGCCGCGTTCCTTGCGGGCCGCGCGGCGCACCTGTTCACCGACGGACAGGTCCTGGGATGGGGGGCCGGCATTCTTGGCGCGGCGCTGCTCGTGGCCGTCTGGGGCGTGCTGCGTCCGCGCCGGTAACTTCTGAATCGACAAAATAGTCGGGAATTGGCACCCCGCGTAAGCGCTCGATCAGGCCCTTGCGTCCAGGAATCGGCGCAGGATGGCGCTCGAATAGTGACTTGCCACGTCGCGTAAAAACGACGAGAAATCGACGTGGGCGGAGTCATCGGCACGATCGGAGACCGTGCGCATCAGCGCGTATGGCACGCCGTACTCGTGGCAGATCTGTGCCAGGGCGGCCCCTTCCATTTCCACGGCCTGCAGGTCGGGCAAGGCCTGCCGCAGGCTGGCAACCGATGCCGGCGCATTGATGAACTGGTCGCCGCTGGCAACCATGCCGACGTGCAGGCGCGGCTGATGCACGCCAAAACGTGCCAGCACGCCGTCGGGCACCTCCGTGGCCAGGTCTTCGCGCAGAAAATCCTCCACCGCCGTCCGTAGCGCAGCAGTGAGTACGGGGTCGGCGGGGAAATCCGTGCGGTCCAGCAGCGGGATTTCGTGGCGCGGAAACAGCGGGCGGGCGTCCATGTCGTGCTGGACGGTGCGATCCGCCACCACGATGTCTCCAACCCGGACGTCAGTGCCCACTCCGCCCGCCAGGCCTGTGAACACGATCTCATCGACACCGAACTCCCGGATCAAGGTGACGGTCGTAGCAGCCGCCGCGACCTTGCCGACCCGTGCCAGTACCAGTACCACCGGCTGGCCGTGGAGTGTTCCCCGGTAGTAATCCCGCATGCCGATCGTCTGCATGGTGGCGCGTGCGTCTTCATGGCGCATCGCGGCGATCAGGCCGTCAACTTCGTTGTGCAGCGCGGCAAGGATGCCGAGGGTCATGGCATTACAGGGCAGGGTTTGAACAGCCGCCAGCTTACCGGCCCGACTCGCAGCGCGATAGCCGCGCGGACTGTGGGCGGCGTGCGACATTCGCCCATTACAACTATGTCTGATTGTGTTTTCGACGATACATGCCATTACAATTCGTGGCTTAAATACGAGTCATTCGTATTTCGATTTTCAATAAGTCACGAGAGAAGAAATCCATGTCTGTCCGCGCCCGGGGCCGCGTCCGTCGTTCGCACGCCTTTCAACTGACCACGCTCATCCTGAGCATGCAGGCAGCCAGCCTGGCATCCGCCCAGGAACAGGTGCCTGTCGACGCACCCGCCCACCACAGCCTTCCGGTGGTAACGGTCAGCGCCAGCAACGCGCCCGAATCCCCAACCGGCCCGGTCCACGGGTTTGTCGCCAGGCAGGCGGTGACCGCAACCAAGACCGATACGCCGATTGTCGAGACGCCGCAGTCGATTACCGTCATCACGCGCGACCGCATCGAGATGCTCGGCTCGCAATCGGTGGCGCAGGCGGCCGGGTACACGGCGGGCGTGACAACGGCTGGCTTTGCCAACGACAACCGCATGGATTCGATCAAGATCCGCGGCACCGATTCCACGCAGTATCTGGACGGCCTGCTGAACGCTGTGGCCTTCTACAACAACACGCGGCCCGATCCGTATGCGCTGGAGCGCATGGAAATCCTGAAGGGGCCGTCCGGCATGCTGTACGGCCAGGGCGCCGTGGGCGGGATCGTGAACCTGGTGTCCAAGCGGCCGCAGGCCGAGGCCGCGCGCGAAATCGGCGTGAGCTTCGGCAACTTCAACCGCAAGCAGATCCAGGCCGACTTCACCGGCCCGATCGATGCCGATGGCAAGTGGCTGTACCGTTTTGTGGCAATGGCGCGCGACAGCGATGCGTCGGTGGACTACGTCAAGGACAATCGCTATTTCATCGCGCCGTCCCTGACATACCGGCCTTCCGCCGATACCTCGTTCACGCTGCTGGCCAACTTCCAGAAGGACGACAGCGGCACGATGATCGGCTTCTTCCCGTGGCGTGGCACCCTGATCGCGAACCCGGCCGGGCAGATCCCCCAGAGCTTCTTTGTCAGCGAACCCGGCTTCGACAAGTACACGGCCGAGCAGCATGCCATCGGCTACCAGTTCTCGCACCAGTTCAACGACACCTTCACGGTGCGCCAGAACCTGCGCTACTCGCACAGCACCGTCGACTACCGCAGCATCTACACCACCGGCTTCACCGGCGCCACGCACGGCTGGGTACCGGGCAGCGACACGCTGCTGCGCCGGGTGGTCTATATGAACCAGCCGACGCTGAACCAGTTGGCCGTGGACACGCAGGGCCAGGCCAAATTCCGCACCGGCACGGTTGGCCATACGCTGCTGGCCGGATTCGATTACCAGAACAACGAGATCACCGGCCGCACCGGCGTGGGCGGCGTTGCCGCGCCGATCAATGTGTTCAACCCGGTCTATGGCAACTACCAGGCGCCGCCGTCCACGCGCGACCTGCAACCGGCCAAGCAGATCCAGACCGGCATCTACCTGCAGGACCAGCTCGAGTGGAACAAGTGGCTGCTGATGCTGGGCCTGCGCTATGACTGGTCGCGCGCGTCGCAGGACAACACGCCGCAGGGTTCGCGCGACGACAACGAACTGACCAAGCGCTTCGGCCTGATGTACCGCACCGATCTTGGCCTCAATCCGTATGTCAGCTACGCCGAGTCGTTCCAGGGCCAGACCGGCTTCAACAATGCGGGGCAGGTGTTCAAGCCGCTGCAGGGCAAGCAGTGGGAGGTGGGCGTCAAGTACCAGCCGCCGGGCAAGAACATGACCCTGACGGCCGCGCTGTTCGACATGCGCGAACAGAACCGCAAGGTGGCCGGCGTGGTGAATGGCCTGCCCGATACCGTGCAGGCCGGCGAGGCGCGCACGCGCGGCGCCGAACTGGAGGCGCTGGTGTCGCTGGGCCGGCTGGACCTGATCGCGGCTTATACCTTCCTGAATGCAAAGGTGATCGAGGGTTCGGCGGCCGAGCAGGGCCAGCGCCTGGCCAGCGTGCCGACGAACACCGCGTCGCTGTGGGCCAACTATCGCTTCAGCCTGTTCGAAATCCCGGGCTTCCTGGCCGGTGCCGGGGCGCGATACAACGGCCCGAGCTATGACGGCACGGGCAACAACCGGGTGGGTGGCTTCACGGTGTTCGATGCCGTGCTGGCCTACGATCGCGGCCCGGTCCGCGTGTCGTTGAACGTCAACAACCTGTTCAACAAGCAATACGTCTATAGCTGCATCGCACGCGGCGACTGCTTCTTCGGCACGCAACGCTCGATCATCGGCAACGTGACCTACCGCTTCTGACGTGGAGCAGGAGTCGGCGGTTCTTCCGGGAGACTTCGGCGTGCCGGTTTGCTAGCATGCAGACCATGCCGATACCCCGGAGGACTGCCGGTTGGAAACCTTCAATTCTCGCCGCACCATCCAGCAGGCGCTGGCCGACTGGCGCGCACAGGGCCGGCTAGGCGCCGATGGCCTGCTGGCGGCCTGGGCGCCAACGTTGCCCGGCCGCGCGGACTGGCACCACTGGCTGGACCGGGCGCTGCTGATCCTGGGCACCGCACTGCTGTGCGCCGGCGTCATCGTCTTCTTCGCCTTCAACTGGGCGGAACTCCACAAATTCACGAAATTCGGCCTCGTTGGCGGCTTGCTCACGTTGCTGGCGGCGTTCGCGCTGCTGCGCCCCGCCGGTGACATGGTCGGAAGGTCGGCGCTGGCGGGTGCGCAGGTCGTGTCTGGCGTGCTGATGGCGGTCATCGGCCAGACCTACCAGACTGGCGCCGATGCCTGGCAGCTTTTCGCGCTGTGGACACTGCTTGCCGTGCCCTGGGCGCTTGCGGCGCGCGCGGCGCCGCATTGGTGGATCGTGCTCGTCGTCGGCAATGTGGCGCTGCTGCGGTTCTGCAGCGTACGGCTGGGAATCGGCGGCATGTTCGAACTCCTGTTCTCGGCGCGCCATGCACGCGAAACCATGATGTTCCTGCTCGGCACGTCGATCGTGCAACTGGCTGCCTGGCATGTGCTGGCCGCCCGCATGGGGGGCTGGGGATTCCGGGGCGCGACCGGCCCGCGCCTGATCGGCCTTCTGGCCTGCGGCTATGCCGGATGGGTAGGGACGATGAGCGTTCTGACCGACCATGTGAGTGCGACGGGCCTGCTGGTCAGCGCCGTGGGGCTGATCGGACTGGGGGCCTGGTTCCGCTGGCGCGCGTTCGATATCGTCGTGCTGAGCCTGGTGTGCCTGACAGGCATCGGCGTGATCGTTTCCGCCATCGGACGCTGGCTCGCCGATTTCCACGGCGACTTTGGCGCCTTCCTGCTGCTGGCCTTGCTGACCATCGGCCTGGCCGTGGCGGCGGCAACGTGGTTGTTGCGTGCATGGCGTGAATCGACGGGGAGCGCGGCATGAGCGATGAACGGACCGAACGTTTGCTCTGGAACCAGCTCGCCGCGCGCGGCGCGGTGCAGGGCGACTACGCAGCCACGCTGCGCACGCCGTGGCCGATCCGGCTGCTGATGGGCGGCGCGGGCTGGCTTGGCGCATTGTTCTTCCAGATGTTCCTGATCGGCACCGTGTTTGCCGCCACGCGCGGTAACGGGCCGGGCATGGCGGTGACCGGCGTGGCGATGATCGGCTTTGCCGTCGCGCTCTATCGCATGACCGCGAAGGAGAGCGGCCGCATCGCGCTAGGTCAGTTTGCGCTGGCACTGAGCCTGGGCGGGCAAGGCATGGTGATAGCGGGAGTGGGCGAGGCGCTGGGGTTCAACCGCTTCCTGGAGACGACACCGTTCTGGCTGGGCGTGGCCGCGCTGGAAGCCGTGCTCTGCGCGCTGGTGCCCGACCGGCTGCACCGCTTTCTGTCCGCGCTGGGTGTCTGGCTGGCGGTGGCTGTTGCGGCCTGTATCGGGATGGGCGATTTGATGGCGCCGCGCTGGGCCGCGATCCCGATGGCGCTGGGTCCGATGACTGCCGTGGCGTTTGCAGCGCTGTTGGCCTTTGTCACCAACGAGGACGGACTCGCGGCGGCGGGGCGCCTGCCGATGGCCGAACCGGCCGCCGATGCCACGCTGCTGTTTGCGCTGATGGGCGCGCTGGTGGTGACCGGCTTCGCGCATCCGGCGGATCTGATTTTCGGTGTCGATACCCCCTGGCGCGCGCATGGTGGCTGGCTGGCCGGGGCGCTGGTCGGCGCCGCGCTGGTGTGTCTGGCGCTGATGGAGTGCAAGCGGCTGGCCTGCAGTGCATCGGCCGGCGCGGCGGTGCTGGTCGTGGCTATCGTGTTCAGTGCGTTGATGGTGTACGCGCCGGCGGTCACCGCCGGGGTGCTGGCGCTGGCGTTGGCGCTGCGGCGTGGATCGCTGCCGTGGCTCGGACTGGCCATCGCCACGGTGCTGATCGGATTCGTCTGGTACTACAGCACGCTGCAATGGACGCTGCTGGCCAAGTCCGCGACGCTGGTGGCCGCCGGTGCGCTGCTGCTGGCCGCCCGCGCCACGCTGGGCCGCATCGCCGGTAAGGAGGCCGTCGCATGAAACGCTGGATTGTTGTGGGATGGCTGCTGACCATTGGCCTGGCCGTGGCAGGCATCGTTGGCAAGGAGCGGCTTATTGCCCGTGGCGACGTGGTGTACCTGCGCCTGGCACCGGTAGATCCGCGGTCGTTGATGCAGGGCGACTATATGGCGCTGAATTTCTCGATCGCCAATGAGGTGCGCGCCGCGCATGGTGCCGAGCAGACCAGTCTGTCGCGCGAAGAATTGATCGTCATCCGCGCCGACGATCGCAACGAAGGCCACTTTGTCCGGCTGCACCAGGGCGAGCCGCTGGCCGCCAACGAACGGTTGCTGCGCGTGCAGAACGTGCCGTCGCGCTGGGGTGGCAACGGCGTGCAGGTGTCGACGGACGCCTGGTTTTTCCAGGAGGGATCAGGCGAGCGCTTTGCCAAGGCGAAGTTCGGCGAATTTCGCGTGGATGCCAATGGACAGGCGCTGCTGGTGGGAATGCGGGATGAGACGCTAAGGCCAATGTAGCGCGCGATGGCACAAAGAAAAATGCCCGGTTCGGTACCGGGCATTCTTCATTGGGCTGCGGGAGACTCAGACGTTGAACAGGAAGTTCATCACGTCGCCGTCGTGCACCACGTACTCCTTGCCTTCCGCGCGCATCTTGCCAGCTTCCTTGGCGCCGGTTTCACCCTTGTACTGGATGTAGTCGGCGTAGGCGATGGTCTGGGCGCGGATGAAGCCGCGTTCGAAGTCGGTGTGGATCACGCCGGCGGCCTTCGGGGCGGTGTCGCCCACGTGGATCGTCCAGGCGCGCACTTCCTTCACGCCAGCCGTGAAGTACGTCTGCAGGCCCAGCAGCGTGAAGCCGGCGCGAATCACGCGGTCCAGCCCCGGTTCTTCCATACCCAGGTCAGCCAGGAATTCGGCCTTGTCGGCGTCGTCCAGGTCGGCAATCTCGGCCTCGATGGCGGCGCAGACGGCCACCACCGGCGAGCCCGTCGTCTTGGCGTACTCGCGCACGGCGTCCAGGTGCGGGTTGTTCTCGAAGCCATCTTCACGCACGTTTGCCACGTACATCGTCGGCTTGGCGGTGATCAGGCAGAACGGGCGCAGGGCTTCCCACTCTTCCGGGGACAGGTCCAGCGTGCGCACGGCCTTGGCCTGGTCCAGCACGGCCTGTGATTTTTCCAGCACAGCCACCAGGTGCTGGGCTTCCTTGTCACCGGCGCGGGCCGGCTTGATGTAGCGGGCCAGCGCCTTCTCGACGGTAGCCAGGTCGGCCAGGGCCAGTTCGGTGTTGATGACCTCGATGTCGGACAGCGGATCGACCTTGCCGGCCACGTGGATCACGTTGTCATCCTCGAAGCAGCGCACCACGTGGGTGATGGCATCGGTTTCGCGGATGTTGGCCAGGAACTGGTTGCCCAGGCCTTCACCCTTCGATGCACCAGCCACCAGGCCGGCGATATCCACGAATTCAACCGTCGCCGGGAGAATGCGCTCGGGTTTGACGATCTCGGCCAGCTTGGCAAGCCTCGGATCCGGCACTTCCACCACGCCCACGTTGGGTTCGATAGTGCAGAACGGATAGTTCTCGGCGGCGATGCCGGCTTTCGTCAGGGCGTTGAACAGCGTGGACTTGCCGACGTTGGGCAGGCCGACGATGCCGCATTTGAGGCTCATGGTGTCAGGCGGAAAATTGCGAAACCCGTATTCTAGCGGATGGGCGGCGCCGGCCCAGGCTGGAATGTGTCCCGGCGTGGCCCATGTGGCTTTGTGTCGCCTCACCAATGCCGCCCCCGTCACGTCGCTATAATCCAGCCATGTCCGGACCTGCCGCGCCGGCGCCCAGCGCCGTTGCCATATAGATGTCGTCGAATTCTCTCTCTCGCTTCCAGATCGCCGTGGTCGGCGGTGGCATTGTCGGCAAGGCCTGCGCGCTGCTGCTGGCGCAACAGGGCATGCAAGTGGCGCTGGTGGCGCCGCGCCCCGCGGCCGGTGCCGCGCGCGCCGGCGATGATGACTGGGACAGCCGCATCTACGCCTTCTCGGCAAGTTCGCATGCCCTGCTGGAGCGCCTGCGCGTCTGGGAAGCCCTCGACCCCGCCCGCGTGCAGCCCGTGCGCGATATGCGCGTGTTCGGCGACGAAAGCGCATCGGAATCCGATCCTCCGCCGCATGGCGATCTTCATTTCTCGGCTTATGCGGCCGCTGTGCCGCAACTTGCCTGGATCATCGAATCGGGCCATGTCGAGCGCGTGCTCGATACCGCGCTGCGTTTCCAGCACCAGGTCAAATGGTTCGACGACACGGCCGAAAACCTGGAGCGCGATCTCGACGGCGTCACGCTGACGCTGGCCAGCGGCGCGCATGTGCGGGCCAACTGCCTGGTCGGCGCCGATGGCGCGCGTTCGTGGGTGCGCCAGCAATGCCATATCGGCACCACGCAGCGGCGCTATCGCCAGCTGGGCGTGGTGGCCAACTTCCGCTGCGAGCTGCCGCATCAGGAAACCGCGTGGCAGTGGTTTCTGGGCGCCCCGGAAAAACTGATGGCCGACGAGGAAGCGGCCAATGGCGAGATCCTGGCCATGCTGCCGCTGCCGGGCAACCGCGTGTCGATGGTCTGGTCGGCGGACGAGGCCCATGCGCGCGACCTGCTGTCGCTGTCGCCCGAGGCATTGGCCGCCACGGTGGCCCAGGTGGCCAGCGGCGCCGTGGGCGCCCGGTTTGGCGCGCTGCGTTGCATCACGCCGGCGCAGGGCTTTCCGCTGGTGCTGCAACGGGCGGACCACTTCGTCCAGCCGCATGTAGCGCTGGTGGGCGATGCCGCGCACGTGGTGCATCCGCTGGCCGGGCAGGGCATGAACCTGGGTCTGCGCGATGTGCTGGAACTTGGGCGCGTGATGGCCGACAAAGAATCGTTCCGCCACGAGGGCGACCTGCGCCTGCTGCGCCGGTACGAGCGCGCCCGCGCCACGGACCTGCTGTCGCTGACGGCTGCGACGGACGGCCTGCACAGGCTGTTCTCGCTACCCGGCACGCCCGCCCGCGCGATGCGCAACCTGGGCATCCGCGCCGTGGGCGGTCAGGGGCTGCTCAAGCGGTTCCTGATCAGCCGCGCGCTCGGCTAAGGGGAAGGGAAGGGGACAATCCGCCATTCGGCGCACGAACGCGGCCAATTCCTCGTTCGACGATTTACCGATGACATGCATGCCGGCACACTGACCGGCAAATCGCTACCTGGAGTCAATATGTTGCAACTGTTCCGCCGCCGATCCACCCGCGCCGCCGCGATTGTCGCCTTTGCCGGCGGCGTGGCTGCCGCGGGTTACGCCCTTCACGCGCTGGCCGCGGACGAACCGGGCACGGACAAGATCAAGGCGTCGATCCAGAAGATGCTGGGCGGTCGCGCGGAAGTGAAGAGCGTGACAAAGGCGCCGTTGCCGGGGCTGTACGAAGTGAATGTTGGCGGCCAGCTGGTCTACACCGATCCCACCGGCCGCTACATTCTCAACGGCGAGCTGATCGACACCAAGACCAACACCAACCTGACCGAAGAGCGGCTGGCCGAGATCAACAAGATCAAGTGGTCGGACCTGCCGCTGAGCCGGGCCATCAAGTGGTCCAAGGGCGACGGCAGCCGTACCGTGGCGGTGTTCTCCGATCCGAACTGCGGGTACTGCAAGAAGATCGAGCAGACCTTCCAGCAGATGGACAACATCACGGTCTACACCTTCCTCTACCCGGTGCTGTCGCCCGATTCGTCGGTCAAGGCCAAGCAGGTCTGGTGCTCGGCGGACCGTACCAAGGTATGGCGCGACTGGATGCTGAACCACGTGGCGCTGGTGGGCAACGGCAGCTGCAAGACGCCGATCGACGACAACCTGGCACTGGGCCAGAGCCTGAACATCACGGGCACGCCGGCCGTCTTCTTTGCCGACGGCACGCGCATTCCGGGTGCGGCGGACGCTGCCACGCTCGAACGCAAGCTCGCAAGCCTGAAGAAATAACCGAGACGCCGGATCTCAGCCGGCTGTCAGGGACGGCCGGCACAGTCCGGCCGTTTTTCATTTCCGGACGCCCTCCGTCCAAATAAGAAGCGGGAGACACCATCATGACCTTCCAGGCATTGCTGCTGACCCAGGCCGATGACAAGACCACGCAAGCGCAGATCGCCCAGCTCGACGAAAGCCAGTTGCCCGAGGACGGCAACGTGCTGGTAGCCGTCGACTATTCGACGATCAATTTCAAGGACGGCCTGGCGATCACCGGCCGTTCCCCCGTGGTGCGCAAATGGCCATTGGTGGCTGGCATCGATGGCGCGGGCACGGTGCTCGAATCGAGCGATCCGCGCTGGAAGACCGGCGACCGTGTGGTGCTGAACGGCTACGGCGTTGGCGAATCGCATTGGGGCTGCCTGGCGCAGCGTGCAAAGCTGAAGGGCGAATGGCTCGTCAAGCTGCCCGATGCGTTCACCACGCGCCAGGCGATGGCCATCGGCACGGCCGGCTACACGGCCATGCTGTCGGTGCTGGCGCTGGAGCGCGGTGGCGTGAACGGCCCGGTGCGGCCCGGAGATGGTGACGTTCTGGTGACTGGCGCCTCGGGCGGCGTGGGTTCGGTGGCGATCGCCGTCCTGTCGAAGCTCGGGTATCGCGTGACGGCGTCGACGGGTAAAACGGCGGAGGCGGACTTTCTGCGCGCACTCGGTGCCGCCGACATCATCGACCGTGCCGAACTTGGGGCGCCGGGCAAGCCCTTGCAGAAGGAGCGCTGGGCGGCCGTCGTCGATTCGGTTGGATCGCACACGCTGGTCAACGCCTGTGCCCAGGTGCGCTACGGCGGCGTGGTGACGGCCTGCGGGCTGGCGCAGGGCATGGACTTTCCTGCATCGGTGGCGCCGTTCATCCTGCGCGGTGTGACGCTGGCCGGCATCGACAGCGTGATGGCCGCGATGCCGTTGCGCGAGACCGCATGGAAGCGGCTGGCGCAAGACCTCGCACCCGATCGCCTGCAGGCCATCACGCGCGAGATCAAGCTGGCGGAGGCGATCGATGCCGGCCGCAAGATCATCGAAGGGGGCATGCGCGGCCGCGTTGTCGTTGATGTGAACGCCTGAACGCGGCGGTTCGGAAATATCGCACGCCCTGGGCGTTCCGGGGCGTGACGCTACAATCGTGACCATGACGCCGATCCGCTACGCCATCGCCCCGCTTCAACCGGAAGCCCACTTGTTCGCCGTCACCGTGACGGTGGATGTTCCCGACCCGGCTGGCCAGGTTTTCACGTTGCCTGCGTGGATTCCGGGCAGCTACATGATCAGAGACTTCGCGCGCAATATCGTACGCATCCGTGCCGATGCCGGCCGCGTGCGCGTGCCGCTGACAAAGCTCGACAAGCAGACCTGGCAGGCCGCGGCGTTGCCGCCCGAAGCCGGTCCGCTGACGCTGAGCTACGAGGTCTATGCATGGGACCTGTCGGTGCGGAGCGCGCACCTCGACACCAGCCACGGCTTCTATAACGGCAGTTCGGTGTTCCTGCGCGTCGTGGGCCAGGACGACCGGCCCTGCACGGTCGATATCCACCCGCCTGCTGGCGAGGCCTATGCCGACTGGCGCGTGGCCACGGCGCTGCCCGAGGCACGCGGCCAGGGTGGTGCGCGGCGCTACGGGTTTGGCCGTTACCAGGCGGCGGACTACGACGAACTGATCGACCATCCCGTGGAAATGGGCACGTTCGCGCTGGGCAGCTTCCGCGCCTGCGGCGTGCAGCACGACGTAGTGTTCACGGGCCGCGTGCCGCAACTGGACATGCAGCGGATCTGCCGCGACCTGAAGCAGATTTGCGAGGCGCAGATCCGGTTGTTCGAGCCGCGCTCGGCCCGTGCGCCGTTCCTGGACAGCAACCGCCGCTACGTCTTCATGACGATGGTCACGACCGATGGCTATGGCGGACTTGAGCACCGCGCCAGCACGGCGCTGATGTGCGCGCGCAATGATCTTCCCGTGCGCGGCAACAGCGAGACCAGCGAAGGCTATCGCACGTTCCTGGGCCTGTGCAGCCACGAGTATTTCCACACCTGGAACGTCAAGCGCATCAAGCCGGCGGCGTTTGTTCCGTATGCGTTGGCCGAAGAGTCCTACACGCCGCTGCTGTGGCTGTTCGAAGGCTTCACGAGCTACTACGACGATCTGATCCTGGTGCGCACCGGGCTGGTGACCGAGCAGCAGTACGTGGACATGCTGGCCAAGACGTGGAACGGCGTGCTGCGCGGCAATGGCCGGACCAAGCAGAGCGTGGCCGAAAGCGCGTTCGATGCCTGGACAAAGTATTACCGGCAGGACGAGAACGCACCGAACGCCATCGTCAGCTACTACACCAAGGGTTCGCTCGTGGCACTGGCGCTGGACCTGACGATCCGCGAGAAGACGCGCGGCCGCCGCTCGCTGGACGACGTCATGCGTGCCCTGTGGCAACGCTATGGCCGCGACTTCTATGCGCCGGGCGCCACCCAGCGCGGGGTGACCGAGGCCGAGGTGTACGCGCTGCTCGACGATGTGACCGGACTGCGGATGGGCAATCTGCTGCGCGCGCTGACCGAGGGCACGGGCGAGATCGGCCTGCCGGCGCTGTTCCGCGGCATCGGCATCGAGGCCGAGCCGCAGAAGCCGAACGGTGCGGCGGCGCTGGGCGTCAAGACGCGTACCGAAGAAGGCTGGGTGCGGGTAAGCCAGGTGCTCGACGGCGGGGCGGGGCAACGTGCAGGGTTGTCGGCGGGCGACCTGATCGCCGCCGTGGACGGCCTGCGCGTGGCGCCGGGCCAGCTCGACAAGCTGCTGTCGCGCTATCGTGCGGGTGACCGCGCCGAGCTGCATGTGTTCCGGCGCGACGAGCTGCAGGTGCTGCAGGTGACGCTGGCGCGCGAGCCGGCCACGCAGTACAAGGTGAAGCTGGAAGCAGGCAAGCATCTGGGGCGGGCGCGCTGGCTCGGCCAGTAATCCGCCTGTCACGGCGCCGTGGCCATCATGGTGACGGCGCCGCCCCCAACCTATCCGGCATATTCATCGCCTCATGGAATACGCGCACGACCCCCGCACGTTCCTGTTTTCGCACTACATCTACCGTGGACTGCGCTCGGCCACGGGGGTGATCGGCCTGACGCTGATCGCCATGCAGTTCATGGACCTGCCAAGCGCAATGGTGGTGTCGGTGGGTGCGCTCTGCACCAGCCTCATGGATCTGCCCAGCCCGTTGCCGCACAAGTTCAACGAGATGCTGGCCAGCGTGCTGCTGTGCACCGCCGTCACCGCCGTCGTTGCCCTGGCCACGCCGTTCCCGAAGGTGCAGCCGTTCGTGCTGGTGCTGGTCACGTTCCTGGCCGGCATGATGACGGTCTACGGCAACAAGACCATGCCGCTGCAGTTCTCGATGCTGTTCGTCATGACGCTGACGATCAACGAGGAATTCGTGGTGCGCAAGGCGCTGTCGCACGCGGCGCTGTTCGGCGTCGGCGCGTTCGGCTACCTGGTCTACGCGATGGCCGTCAGCTGGATCATGGAGCGCCGCACGCGGCAGCAGATCCTGGCCGAGTCGCTCTACGAAATGGCCGGATACCTGGAGATCAAGGCCGCCTTCTACGACGCGGGCACGGATTACGACGAGCAGTTCAACCGGCTGGTCCGGCAGCAGATCGTGGTGGCGGAGCGGCAGCAGGCCGCGCGCGACATGGTGCTGCGCGGTAACAAGACCCCCCATGACGGGCTGCTGGTGAAGGTGCACCTGCGCATGCTCGATCTCTACGAATACGTGCTGTCGACCAACACCGACTACGCGCTGCTGCGTCAGACCTTCGGCGGCACGCCGGTGCTGGATGGCCTGCGCCGCCTGGTACTGGGCCTGGAGACGGACCTCGAAGAGATTGCGTACGACATCACGCGGGGCCGTCCGTCATACAGCGCCTTCGACTATCGCCCCGACCTGCGCAAGGTGGAGGAAGAGATCGAGCAGCTGCGCCATCATCATGTGTCACCGGCGGCGATGAATGCGCTGCGCGACACGCTGGAAATGATCCGGGGCGCGATCATGCTGCTGGGCCAGCTGCACGAAGCGTCGCGCACGCCCGTGGAGCCGGCGCAGGTACTGCCCGGCTCGGACATGACGCCGTTCCTGACGCGCCAGAAGTACGAGTTCGGCGTGGTGCGCGACAACCTGCACTGGCGCTCGCCGGCCTTCCGCTTTGCGCTGCGGATCACGATGGCCGTGGCGGTGGGGCTGTGGCTGGGCGACCGTCTGCCGTACGCATCGCACAGCTACTGGATACTGCTGACCATCGTCGTGATCCTGAAGCCGAACTTCAGCATGACCAAGCAGCGCTACAACGACCGCCTGATCGGCACGCTGATCGGCTGCATCATCAGCGTCGGCATCCTGCGCTGGATTCATGAACCACTGGTGCTGCTCGGCATCCTCTACCTGGCGTTGGTAGCCAGCGCCGCGTTCGTGACGATCAAGTATCGCTACACGGCGATCGCCGCGTGCGTGCAGGTGCTGATCCAGATAAACCTGCTGATTCCGGGCAGCCAGACCGTGGTTGGCGAGCGGCTCGTGGATACCGTGATCGGCGGCATCATTGCGTCGATCTTCAGCTTTGTGCTGCCGAGCTGGGAATACCGGTCGATCCCGAAGCTCGTCGAAAACGTGCTGCAGGCCAACCGCCGCTATATCGCCGCCACGCGCGACCTGCTGACGCGCAAGGCTAACGACGACTTCGTCTATCGCGTCCAGCGCAAGCAGTTCATGGACAATCTGTCCGCGCTGATCGGATCGTTCCAGCGCATGCTCGACGAACCGCGCAGCCGCCATCGCGCCGTGGACAACCTGAGCCGCTTCATCGTCCAGAACTACCTGGTGGCGGCACACGTGGCGGCGGCCCGCATCCAGGTGCGGCAGAACTATGGCGACCTCGATATTCCCGCGGCGGAAGCCGCGATCGAGCAGGCTACCAATGCCGCGCTGAAATCGCTGACGCTGGCGAGCGAACGGCTGGCGGGCGAGGAACGGTACGGTCCGCGCGGCGCCGGGTTTATCCGGACACCCGCGGAGGCGGCGGTGGCGGGAGTGGGATTGGTTCATGAGCCGCCGCCGTCATCGTCGACGCAGATCGGCGAGGACGATGCCAGCGAACGGCGCGCGCGCATTGCCGATTCGGCGGACCGGCGCAAGGCCGATGTACTGGCCCAGGCCGCCGCGGCCGGGGAGATCGGCTCCAACGAACCGCTGCAGAAGACACAGGACCAGCATGCGGCAACAACCGCCAGCGCGTCCGGCCGCCCCGCCAATGCGTTGCTGGAACGGCGTCTGCGCGCGCTGCGGGAAGACGCCGCGAAGATCGCGCTGCGGACCGGTGCGATTGGCCGGGCGATCCGCGTGCCGCTGAAGACCTGACGCTTGGCTCTCCTCTCCCGCGCGAGGGAGAGGGGAGCGCAAACCTTCGCGTCGCGGATGCCGGCCCGGCCGCCTACGGCTGGGGCGTTTCTCCAATCTCCGGCAATGTCAGCATCCCGCTGTTGAACGAATAGCCGTAGACCTCGCCGTACCGCCCCCAATCGATCGCAATCTTGAGCACGCGCTCGGCTTCTTCGGGCTTCAGGAATGCCTCCAGCTCGCGCAGGATTGATTCTTCGCCGACTTCGCCATCCTCGCGCTGTTCGAGTTCACGCCGGATGTGGGCGGCCAGTGCCACGTGGGTCAGCAACTGCTTGCCGAACACCACCTTGCGCTCGGGCGGCTCGGTCTCGTAGTAGCTGCGGCCCAGCGCCGTGGCGGTGATGTCGCCGCGTTCGATGCTGGCCAGCCCCAGCAGTTGCATCGCCTCGCAGGCGGGCAGCAGGTCGTCGTCGGTCAGGCCGGCTTCTTCGGCCAGATGCGGCAGATCGGCGCGGCCGAAGAAGGGAGACTCGTGCAGCAGGTCCAGCACGGCTTCCATCTGGCTGATGTCGGCGTCGGGCAGGCGATAGCCGATCTGCTGCGCGGCGGCCATTGCCGGCACGCGCGGCCCGAGCGCGGCGGGCGACGTCATCAGCGTGTAGACCTCGTCGATCAGCGCGCGCACCTGGGCGTCGTCACGGTTACGCGGACGCGGGAATGGCACGGGCACCTCGGCGCGCACCCGGCCCGGATCGCTGGACAGGATGACGATCCGGTCGGCCATCATCACCGCTTCCTCGATGTTGTGCGACACGATCAGGATGCTCTTGATGTTGGCGCGGCCCGATTCCCAGAGGTCGAGCATTTCGTCGCGCAGGGTTTCGCCGGTCAGCACGTCCAATGCGGAGAACGCCTCATCCATCAGCAGCAGATCCGGCTCGGTCACGAGCGCGCGTGCAATGCCCACGCGCTGACGCATGCCGCCCGACAGCTCGCGCGGCAACGCGCTGTTGAAACCGGACAGGCCGATCATGTCGATGGCCGCCTCGGCACGGCGTGCGCGCTCGACGCGGGCCACGCCCTGGGCTTCCAGTCCCAGCTCGACGTTCTGCTGAACCGTCAGCCACGGAAACAGCGCGAACGACTGGAACACCATCGCGATACCCTCGGCCGTGCCGGCCAGCCGCTGGCCACGGAAGTGCACCTCGCCACGGTCGGCGCCGACCAGGCCGGCCATGATGCGCAACAGCGTGGATTTGCCCGAGCCGGACTTGCCCAGCATGGCCACGATCTCGCCTTCGCGCAGGGTCAGGTTCACGCCTTCGAGCACGGCGCGGTCGGTGTGGTCGGCGGTGCGGAACATCTTGCCCACACCGCGCAGGTCGATCACCGGTTTGGCGTTGTCTTGCAGTGCCATCGTAAGTTCCTTGTTGCCGGGCTTAAAGCCGGGTGCGCGCCTGCGCCAGATCGTAGAGCCGGTTCCACAACAGCCGGTTGAAGCCCACCACGAACAGTGCCATCACGCCAATGCCGAGCGCGATGCGCGGAAAGTCGCCGCGCGCGGTCATCTCGGCGATATAGCTGCCCAGGCCCGTGGCTACCAGCGTGCGGTCACCCCACGTCACGTATTCGGACACGATGCTCGCGTTCCACGATCCTCCGGCGGCCGTGACCAGCCCCGTCAGCAGGCTCGGAAACACTGCCGGCACCAGAAACCTGCGCCACATCAGCCAGCCCTTGAGTCCGAAGTTGCGCGCGGCTAGC
The DNA here is from genome assembly GCF_057798835.1 of Cupriavidus sp. 291-E7. Lineage (NCBI taxonomy): Bacteria > Pseudomonadati > Pseudomonadota > Betaproteobacteria > Burkholderiales > Burkholderiaceae > Cupriavidus > Cupriavidus sp. 291-E7. The sequence continues at coordinate 34,883 of NZ_JBYOJV010000015.1, read as the reverse complement.
CGCAATTCCGTGGGGATGCCCGACGCGCCGGCCACGACGTTGAACAGGATGTACCACTGCGTGCCGAAGATCATCAGCGGGCTGAGCCAGATTTCGGGGTTCAGCCCGAACTTCACGATGGCCATCACGGCCAGCGGGAACATCAGGTTGGCCGGAAACGCCGCCAGGAACTGCGCGATCGGTTGGGCGATCCGCGCCAGCGACGGGTTGAGGCCGATGCGGATACCGATCGGCACCCAGACCAGCGCGGCCAGCGCGATCAGCACGATCACGCGCACCATCGTCAGCGTGCCGAGCCAGAGCACGTGCGCCGCCTCGGCCCATCCCACCTCGCTGTGCACGAAGTGGATCACGCGATACAGCGCCACCAGTGCAATGGCGATGATGATGCCGTCGCGCAGGCGGTCCAGCCACGGCGCCCAGCGCGCCGGCGCGGCGGGCAGCGCCACCACGTTGCGATGGCGGGCGCTCCACGCCAGCGTACGCCCGGCCAGTGCTGCCGTCCATTTGAGCAGCGCGTGCACCCAGGCCGAGCGGCGCAGCAGGTCGAGCAGCCACGACTGCGGCACGGTGTCCTGCGCCAGCGTTTCAAAGCGGAAGCGGTCTGCCCAGGCCACCAGCGGGCGGAACAGGAACTGGTCGTAGAACACGATGCCGACCAGCATCGCCAGGATCGCCCAGCCAATCGCGGCCAGATCCTGCTGCTGGATGGCGAGCGCGATATACGAGCCGATGCCCGGCAGGCGGATGTCGTGGCCGGAAACGGAAATGGCCTCGGACGCCACCACGAAGAACCAGCCGCCGGACATCGACATCATCATGTTCCAGAGCAGCCCCGGCATGGCATAGGGCACTTCGAGCCGCCAGAACCGCTGCCACGGCGAGAGCCGGAACATCGCGGCGGCTTCGAGCAGGTCGCCCGGGATGGTGCGGAACGACTGGTACAGGCTGAACGCCATGTTCCAGGCTTGCGACGTGAAGATTGCAAAGATGGCCGCGCATTCCACCCCGGCCAGGTTGCCGGGGAACAGGGCAATGAACCCGGTGACCGTGATCGACAGGAAGCCGAGCACCGGAATTGACTGGAGGATGTCCAGCGCCGGCACCATCACTTTTTCGGCCGTGCGATTGCGCGAGGCGATGGCGGCAAACGCGAACGAAAACACCAGCGACGCCGCCAGTGCAGCCAGCATGCGGATGCTGGTGCGCATTAGGTAATAGGGCAGCCATGCCACGTCGAGGTGGATGGCCAGCGATTCGCCAGGGTGGTAGGGCACGTCCATCTGGCGCGCGGCATACGCCACGATGACGATGACGGCCAGGATGATCGGCAGCAGCGCCAGGTCGAACCGGTTCGGCGGGGCGGTCAGCAGTGGGCCGACGTAGCCGGGCGCTTGGTTGTTTTGCGTTGGTGGCATGGGCACTGCCTCGGTGGAGACGCGCCCGGGCAGGGCGTCGTATGCTGACAGCCTAACGCCCAAGTGGGCTAGGTAGTTTACCTAGTGGGGGAGGTAATTCATGACAGAAGGTTACGAGACCTGGCACCTGAACGCTCACGGCCGCGTGCAGGGCGTGGGGTATCGCGGCGGGTGTGCCGATAAAGCCATTGCGCTGGGGCTGGGCGGATGGGTCAGAAACCGCATGGACGGCACGGTGGAGGTCATCGCCACCGGCTCCAGAGAAAAGCTTGAGGCGCTACGGCTGTGGATGGAGCAGGGTCCGCCAGCCGCGCAGGTGTCGAAGGTCGAGATGGAACAGGCGCCGCCTGAAACCTTCGACCGATTCGAGTGGCGCCCGACGGTTTAGGACTTCAGCCAGTCGATACCGGAGCGCCCGTGACGTTCCAGCCAGTCGTTGGCCTGCCTGAAATGCCCGCAGCCCAGGAAGCCGCGATGCGCCGATAGTGGCGACGGATGCGGTGCTTCCAGCACGCAATGGGTCTGGCCTTCCAGCAGCGTCCGCTTGGCCTGCGCATGGCTGCCCCAGAGCATGAAGACGAGATTCGGGCGCGACATGGCGAGTGCGTGGATCAGGCAGTCGGTCACCGCTTCCCAGCCGCGCTTTGCATGGCTGGCCGCATTGCCCTGTTCCACGGTCAGCACGGTGTTCAGGAGCAGCACGCCCTGGCGCGCCCAGCCTTCGAGGTTGCCCGAGCCGCGCACCGGCTCGCCGCCATATTCGGCGGCAATTTCCTTGAAGATGTTGCGCAGGCTGGGCGGCACCTTGACGCCGTCCGGCACCGAGAACGCCAGCCCGTGCGCCTGCGGAATCTCGACGCCGCCGACCACGCCCGTGCCGTGATAGGGGTCCTGGCCCAGGATCACGACCTGCACGGTGTCCGGTGGCGTCAGGTGCAGCGCGTGAAAGACCGAATGCGGGAACACCGGCTTGCCGGCCGCGCGCTCACCATCGACAAAGTCGCAGAGCGCCGCCCAATCCGCATGGCCAAGACACGGCGCCAGCAGGTCGCGCCACGCGGCGGGCAGGGTGTTCGCCTGGTCTTGCAGGCGGTCGATGGAGGGGGCGGGTTTTGAGGTATCGAGAGCGAACAGGTCAGCTTGCATCAGGCGCGCCGGTGAGTCGATAGCCGCGTGCGGCCTTGCTGAGATTCATGGGAGTGAGCGGCGCCACATGGGCGATACGCTTGGCGAAGCCACGCAGCGCGGCTTCGACGTGGGCTTCGTCGACGTCCGCCTTGGCGTGTTGCCGGGGCAGCCATTCGAGTTCGAGTTCCTGGATCGGTTCGGTAGCCGTCGTGCCTGGCGCGCTGATCGTGCCGGTGTCGATGGCGGCCTCGATCCGTTCGCCGTCCTGCTCGACGATCCAGGTGCGGCGCACGAAATCGGTCCGGAACACGGGGCCGAGCCGGTCCGCCAGCGGAGTCAGCACGGCACGGGCCTCGTCGTCGAAACGACCCAGCTCGATGGCTTCTCCCGCAACTTCGGTTTCCCACTCATGGCGCGCGGCCAGGCCGCCGGTGCTCTTGCCCGCGGTCTTCAGCGTCTGCAGCCACTGCGCGTTCTTCCTGCGCAGCCGCAGCGCGGCACGGGCACGGGCGAGGTCCCGAGCCGGGGTGTCCAGATAGACGTTCAGCATCGTGACCTCGCCACGCGCCTGGCCGTTGGCATCGAGCCACGCCGCCACGGCGGCGAGCGCGGCATCGGGAATCGCCAGCTTCAGTTCGATCTCGCGCGCCATGACGGATCAGCCAAACAGGCGGGCCAGTTCCACGCCCGGCTCCGGCGCGCGCATGAACGCTTCGCCCACCAGGAATGCGTTGACGTCGGCTTTGCGCATGCGCTCGACATCGGCCGGCCCCAGGATGCCCGATTCGGTCACCACCAGGCGCTCCGCCGGCATGTGCGGCAGCAGGTTCAGCGTATTGTCGAGCGACACTTCGAACGTGCGCAGGTTGCGGTTGTTCACGCCCACCAGCGGTGTTTTCAGGCGCAGGGCCGCGTCGAGTTCGTCGTCGCCATGCACTTCCACGAGCACGTCCATGCCAAGTTCGAGCGCGCATGCCTCAAGCTCGGCCATCAGGCCGTGGTCCAGCGCGGCCACGATCAGCAGGATGCAGTCGGCGCCCCAGGTGCGCGCTTCATAGACCTGGTACAGGTCCATCATGAAGTCCTTGCGCAGCGCCGGCAGGTCGCATGCGGCGCGGGCACGCTTCAGGTAGTCGGCGTGGCCCTGGAAGAAGTTCACGTCGGTCAGCACGGACAGGCAGGCCGCGCCATGCGTGGCGTAGCTCTCGGCGATGGCTTCAGGGATGAAGTTCTCGCGCAGCACGCCTTTGGACGGCGATGCCTTCTTGACCTCGGCGATCACCCCGGCATGGCCGGCGGCAATCTTCTCGCGCAGCGCACGTTCGAAGCCGCGCGGTGCCAGGCCAGGCTCGCCGCGCAGACTCTCGGCCTCGGCGCGCAGGCTCTGCAGGTCGCGCTTCTTGCGCGCCGCGTTCACTTCGTCGGCCTTGACGGCCAGGATCTTATCGAGAATATCGGACATGGCGATTTACCTGAATTGCTGCGTGGCGCGCACGAACTGATCGAGCTTCTCGCGGGCGGCGCCGCTGGCGATGGCTTCGCGCGCGCGCTGGATGCCGTCTTCGATCGAGCTTGCCACGTTGGCTGCATAGAGCGCGGTGCCGGCGTTCAGCGCGACGATCTCGCGCGGCGTGCCGGGGACATTGCCCAGCGCTTCGAGCAGCATTTCCTTGGATTCGGCCGCATCGGCCACCTTGAGGCCTCGGTTCGAAATCATCGACAGGCCAAAGTCTTCCGGATGGATTTCGTACTCGCGTACCTCGCCATCCTTGAGTTCGCCCACCAGCGTGGCGGCGCCCAGCGACACTTCATCCATGCCGTCCTTGCCGTAGACCACGATCGCGTGCTGCGCGCCCAGGCGCTGCATCACGCGCACCTGGATGCCCACCAGATCCGGGTGGAACACCCCCATCAGGATGTTCGGCGCATCGGCCGGGTTGGTCAGCGGACCCAGGATGTTGAAGATCGTGCGCACGCCCATCTCCTTGCGGATCGGCGCCACATTCTTCATGGCTGGGTGATGGGTCGGCGCGAACATGAAGCCGATGCCGGTCTGCTCGATGCACTGGCCCACCTGCTCGGGCGTCAGCATGATGTTCACGCCCAGCGCCTCCAGCACGTCGGCGCTGCCGGATTTGGACGACACCCCGCGGTTGCCGTGCTTGGCGATTTTCGCGCCAGCGGCGGCGGCCACGAACATCGACGCCGTCGAGATATTGAACGTATGCGAGCCGTCGCCGCCGGTGCCGACGATATCGACGAAGTTCTCGCGGTCCTGCACGGTCACGTGATTGGCAAACTCGCGCATGACCTGCGCCGCCGCCGAAATCTCGCCAATGGTTTCCTTCTTCACGCGCAGGCCGGTCAGGATGGCGGCCGCCATCACCGGGCTGATCTGCCCCTGCATGATCTGCCGCATCAGGTGCAGCATCTCGTCATGAAAGATCTCGCGGTGCTCGATGCAGCGCGTCAGCGCTTCCTGCGGCGTGATGGACATGGCGGATTCTTTTACGTTATTGGCGGCTTGATGGTCGGCGGCGTAGGCTGAAAAGTCGGTGCGCCTCATCTTGGCGCCTTGATGAAGTTGGCCAGCAGCGCATGGCCGTGTTCGGACAGGATCGACTCGGGGTGGAACTGCACGCCTTCCACGTTCAGCGTCTTGTGGCGCACGCCCATGATCTCGCCGTCCGGCGTCCAGGCCGTGACTTCCAGGCAATCGGGCAGCGTTTCGCGCTCGATGGCCAGCGAATGATAGCGCGTCACGTCGAAGTGCTTCGGCAGGCCGGCGAACACGCCTTCCTGCGTGGTTTCGATCGTGCTCACCTTGCCATGCATCACCTGCTTGGCGCGGATCACCTTGCCGCCGAACGCCTCGCCAATGGCCTGGTGGCCCAGGCACACGCCCAGCAGCGGAATCTTGCCCGCGAAGTGTTTCAGCACATCGACCGAGATACCGGCCTCGCGCGGGCTGCATGGCCCGGGCGACACGCAGATATGGTCGGGCTTCAGTGCCTCGATGTCTTCCAGCGTGATCTCGTCGTTGCGATAGGTGCGCACATCGGCGCCAAGTTCGCCGAAGTACTGCACGAGGTTGTAGGTGAACGAATCGTAGTTGTCGATCATCAGCAGCATGTCATCTCTCCCGGGGGCTCAGAGGTCGGCGTCCAGGCCGTCCTGGACCTGCTCGGCGGCACGGATCACGGCGCGCGCCTTCGCCTCGGTTTCCCTCCATTCGGCCTCGGGGTCCGAGTCCGCCACGATGCCGGCCGCGGCCTGCACGTAGAGATTGCCGTCCTTGATCACGCCGGTGCGGATGGCGATGGCCAGATCCATCTCGCCACCGAACGACAGATAGCCCACGGCGCCGCCGTAGATACCGCGCTTGCGCGGCTCCAGCTCGTCGATGATTTCCATTGCGCGCACCTTGGGCGCGCCGGACAGCGTACCGGCCGGGAACGTGGCGCGCAGCACGTCGAGGTTGCTCATGCCGTCGCGCAGCGTGCCTTCCACCGAGCTGACGATGTGCTGCACGTGCGAGTACTTCTCGATCACCATCTTGTCGGTGACCTTGACCGAGCCCGTTTCGGCAATGCGGCCGATGTCGTTGCGCGCCAGGTCGATCAGCATCACGTGCTCGGCGATCTCCTTGGGGTCGTTGAGCAGTTCGGTGGCCAGCTGGGCGTCGCGCTCGGGCGTGCTGCCGCGCGGGCGCGTGCCGGCCAGCGGACGGATCGTGACGATGTGCGCGGTCTCGGCGTCGCCGTTCTGGGGCGTGCCAACCTTGCGGGTTTCCTGGCGCACCAGGATCTCGGGCGAAGCGCCAACCACCTGGAAATCGCCGAAGTTGTAGAAATACATGTACGGCGACGGATTCAGCGAGCGCAGCGCGCGGTACAGCGACAGCGGCGAGTCGCGGTACGGCTTCACCAGACGCTGGCCTATCTGCACCTGCATCATGTCGCCGGCCATGATGTATTCCTTGGCCTTGTGCACGGCCGTCAGGTAGTCGGCCTTGGCGAATTCGCGGTAGACCTCGGTCTGGACCGACGGGCTGGTGACCGGCACGTCAACCGGCTGGCGCAGCTTCATGCGCAGTTCGCGCAGGCGCTGGCGGGCGCGGGAGTAGGCTTCCGGGGTGGTCGGATCGGCGTAGACGATCAGGTAGAGCTTGCCGGACAGGTTGTCGATCACGGCCAGTTCTTCGCAAAGCAGCAGCTGGATATCGGGCAGGCCCAGGTCGTCGGGCATCTGCTTGTCGGCCAGCTTCTTTTCGATATAGCGCACGGCGTCGTAGCCGAAATAGCCGGCCAGGCCGCCACAGAAGCGCGGCAGGCCGGGGCGCAGGGCCACCTTGAAGCGGCTTTCGAACTCGGCGATGAAATCGAGCGGGTTGCCTTCGCGGGTTTCCACGACCTTGCCGTCGGTAACCACCTCGGTGCGCTGGCCGTAGGCACGGATCAGCGTGCGGGCATGCAGGCCGATGAACGAGTAGCGGCCAAAGCGCTCGCCACCGACCACCGATTCCAGCAGGAAGGTGTTCACGCCGCGCGTTTGCGACTGCGCCAGCTTCAGGTACAGCGACAGCGGGGTTTCCAGGTCGGCCAGCGCTTCGGCGATGATCGGAATACGGTTGTAGCCCTGGTCGGCCAGCGATTTGAATTCCAGTTCGGTCATGTCGATCCTCTACTTGCGGCGCCGGCCAGTGTGGTCGGGTCGGACGGCACCGTGATGTCGTTGGCGAGGGAAGGGCGACAACCTGCGTCAACCCGCCCCAATCGTTCGATAAGGCGGACCGTGGTGCACACGAGCTTTCGGGCAAGGCAGCACACGGCCGGGCGGCGCGTGGCGCGTTCTCGAGGCTAACCGTAGCACAGGCGCAAGCGGGAGCAACCGGAACTACGGCGCTGGCGGAAGGATCTGCCGGGGAGGCCGGTCGTCAGGACATCGGGACCGGTCCGGCGGAGCTTGGGGGGTGAGGAATCTGCAGCAGACTGCGCAAAATCCGGGGTGCCCCGGCAAGCCCGTCAGGAAACTCGCGAACGCACTTTACGCCTGTTCAGAGGCGCGCCAGCGACGCCAGGGCCAGGCCTGCCGATCACTGCCAAAAAAGTTGCGTTTGCGGTTGAGGAACATTGAGATGTGTTTCAGCCGGGGTTAGCGGTGTGTTGTCCGGTGTGCGGCGAGGATCGCAGCAACGCGGGCAATGTCGGCGACTATACCATCGGCGTCAACGCCTTGTACAGGGTTGCCGTGGTTGTAGCCATAAGGCATAAGCAGCACACCCATGCCCGCCGCGCGGGCGGCGCGGGCGTCATTCTCGGAGTCGCCGATGGCCAGCACCGCGGCGGGGTCCAGGTGGAAAACCTCGGCCACCTTGAGCAGCGGATACGGGTCGGGCTTGCGCAGCGCAAAGGCGTCGCCGCCGTAGACCAGCTCGAAATACTGGGCCAGGCCCATCTTGGCCAGCAGCGGCTCCGTGAAATTCCACGGCTTGTTGGTCACGCACGCCATGCGCAGCCCAAGCGCCTTGAGCGCCGCCAGGCCCTCGCGCACGTTCGGGTAGACATTCGAGAACTGGCCGTTGATGCGCACGTACTCGCGGTCATAGAGCGCATAGGCGTCGGCGAACAGGCCGTTGGCGTGCAGCGGGCTGAAGCGGGCGTCCAGCACGCGGCGGATCAGGTTCTCAGACCCCTTGCCGACGAAACTGACGATCTCCTGCTCGGACATCGGCTCCACCGGCCCGAGGTGCGGATGCTGGTGCACCAGCGCCAGCAGCATCGCATTGACCGACGCATGGAAGTCGCCGGCCGTGTCGATCATGGTGCCGTCGAGGTCGACGATCACCGCCCGGATGCCGCTCCAGTCCGTGCGGCGCAGGATTTCGTTGCTCATTCCCGGGCCCCTTACTTGCCGACCTTGGCCAGCACGTCGCGGAATGTGCTGATGATGCCCTTGTAGCCGCCATCGGCGTCCGGCTTGCCGAACACGGCGGAACCGGCCACGAAGGTGTCGGCGCCGGCCGCGGCGATCTCGGCGATGTTGTCCGGCTTCACGCCGCCATCGACTTCGAGCAGGATCTGGCGGCCGGTGCGGGCCGTGTATTCGTCGATGCGGGCACGCACGGCGCGCAGCTTGTTCAGCGTCTCGGGGATGAACGACTGGCCGCCAAAGCCCGGGTTCACGCTCATCAGCAGGATCACGTCCAGGCGGTCCATCACGTGGTCCAGGTGATGCAGCGGCGTGCCCGGGTTGAACACCAGGCCGGCCTGGCAGCCGTTGTCGCGGATCAGGGCCAGCGAGCGGTCGATGTGATCGCTGGCTTCGGGGTGGAACGTGATGATATTGGCGCCGGCCTTGGCAAAGTCCGGAATGATGCGGTCCACCGGGCGGACCATCAGGTGCACGTCGATCGGGGCGGTCACGTGCGGGCGGATGGCCTCGCAGACCAGCGGGCCCACGGTCAGATTCGGCACGTAATGGTTGTCCATCACATCGAAGTGGATCCAGTCCGCGCCTGCCTCGGTGACACGGCGCACTTCCTCGCCCAGGCGGGCAAAGTCGGCGGACAGGATGGACGGGGCGATGCGGTAGGTGGGCTGGCTCATGGCTGTTCTGGCGCTGGAGTGGGGCTCTGAAGGCGTCGGATACGGGTCGATCCGCGAGAATGGCGCGTATTTTACGCCGGTTGGCCCGGGCGCCGCCGGAATCCGCACGCTTGCCGCTGCCAAGGGCTTGACGCACAATGCGACACACCCGGCCGCGCCCCCTCGGGCGGGCAGCCGGCCTGCCGACCATCCTCATCTGTCGAACAATGAGCGAGTACGCTTTTTCCGTGGCCGTGCGCACCCAGTACATGGCCGACCAGTCCGACCCGGACCGCGGACGCTACGCGTTTGCCTACACCATCACCATCCACAACACCGGCGAAGTGGCCGCGCAGCTGATCTCGCGTCACTGGATCATCACTGACAGCGACAATGCCACCCAGGAAGTGTCCGGGCTGGGCGTGGTGGGTCACCAGCCGCTGCTCAAGCCGGGCGAGCATTTCGAATACTCGAGCTGGGCCACGATCTCGACGCCCGTCGGGTCGATGAAGGGCGAGTATTTCTGCGTGGCCGAGGACGGTCACCGCTTCGAGGTGCCGATTCCCGAATTCGCCCTGGTGCTGCCGCGCATGCTCCATTGAGCCGCGCGGCCGGACGGCATTGCGGGGAACCTAGGCGTCCGGCGCCTTGTCGGTGTCCTGCGAGGCCTGGGCGGCCCGTGACGGATGATCCTTCGGCGCGCGCGTGGGGCGCGGGTGCTTTTTGGCCGTGCCCATCGTCCAGACCACGATGAAGATCAGCAGCAGCAGCGCCACGCCGGCCTCGGCGGCCAGCAACAGGGTGGGATGGTTTTCGAAGAACTGGCTCATCGCGATGGGGGCGCCTATGGGCAGGCTGTGGGCAGTCGACGGATCGGGTTGAGATTGTAGGCAAAGAACGAACAAGATGGCATATCAGTATTCCCTGCGCGCGTCGCGCGCGACTTTCCGTGGCTGGCTGGCGCTGGCCGGCTCCGCCGTCGGCGCCGCGCTGCTGGCTGGCTGCATGAGCGGCGGCCCGATCCGCGTGCAGCCGGGCGGCACCGCGGGCACCCCGGCGCCTTCGACGTCGCCGACGGCAGGCAAGCTGCAACCCGCCACCTGGGCCGATATCGGCGGCTGGAGCCAGGACGACGTCCGCGCGGCATGGCCCGCGCTGCAGGCCAGTTGCCAGGCGCTGAAGAAGAAGCCCGAATGGAACCGCGTCTGCGCGGTGGGCCTGATGGTGGATGCAGGCGACCTCGTTGCCATGCGCGCCTACTTCGAAACCAACTTCCAGCCGTACCGCGTGGTCAACGTGGATGGCACCGATAGTGGACTGATCACCGGTTACTACGAGCCGATCCTGCATGGCTCGCGCAGCCGCCAGGGCCAGTATCAGGTGCCGCTGTACCGCCGCCCGCCGCAACTGCGCGGCGCACTGCCGGCGCGCGGCGAGCTGCTGCAGATGCCGGCGATGCGCGGCAATGAAATCGTCTACGTCGACGACGCCGTGGAAGCGGCTTTCCTGCAGATTCAGGGCTCGGGGCGTATCCGGCTGGCGGATGGCACGATGATGCGCGTCGGATATGGCGGCACCAATGACCAGCAGTTCCGCTCATTCGGCAAGTGGCTGCTGGACCGGGGAGAGATCACGCCGGCGCAGGCCACGATGCAGGGCATCAAGGCGTGGGCACGCAACAACCCGGCGCGCGTGGAGGAAATGCTCAACGTGAATCCGCGCTTTGTGTTCTTCCGCGAGCTGCCGCCGAATAACGACGGACCGCTCGGCGCGCTCGGTGTGCCGCTCACTGCGGAACGTTCGATCGCCGTGGACCCGGCCACGATCCCGCTGGGCGTGCCCGTATTCCTTTCGACCACGCGCCCCCTGTCCGCCGAACCGATCCAGCGCCTGATGTTCGCGCAGGACACCGGCTCCGCCATCAAGGGCGGTGTGCGCGCCGACTTTTTCTGGGGCGCCGGCGACGCGGCGGGCGAAACGGCCGGCCGCATGAAGCAGGGCGGCCGCATGTGGGTGCTGATGCCCCGCAGCTGATTGCTCCCGTAGATTGACGCTCCTCTCCCGCGCGGGAGAGGAGAGCAGGCCGGCAGCGATCCATTGCCGGCCGCATCCATATCCTCTCGACGCATAGGGTCTTTACCCTTATGACGCGTCCATTTCGCGTTTCTCCAACGCTCAGACGGCGTTACCTCACGCTGTGACGCAATCCGCAGGCCGAGTTCCATGTGAACTGTCTCTGGCTTGACTGCCATCAATCCTTGGCCATCGCATTTTCACGATGATGGGCACATCCGACGTGCACCAGCACGCCACCGCATTCCCCACTCTCGCTGAGCAGAGAAATGAAGGCGAAACCCAGGATGTTCCCCGCGTTGGCGGCATTGCCGCTATTCCTCTGGATGGCTCATGGCCAGGCAGAAACCGCACCACCGCAGAACCCGGTGCCCACGCTGACCGCTGATGAATTCAATCATGCGCGCCAGATCTACTTCGAGCGCTGCGCCGGCTGTCACGGCGTGCTGCGCAAGGGCGCCACGGGCAAGGCGCTGACCCCGGACATCACGCGTGCACGCGGTACCGAGTACCTGAAGACGTTCATCAAGTACGGCAGCCCGGCCGGTATGCCGAACTGGGGCACCTCGGGCGACCTGTCCGATACCGAGGTCGACCTGATGGCGCGCTACGTCCAGCTGGAGCCGCCGACACCGCCGGAATTCTCGCTGGCGGATATCGAGAAATCGCGCAAGGACATCGTGCCCGTGGCCAAGCGGCCCACGCGCAAGATGAACAACTACAACCTGGACAACCTGTTCTCGGTGACGTTGCGCGACTCCGGCGAAGTGGCGCTGATCGATGGTGATTCCAAGCAGATCATAAATATCGTCAAGACCGGCTATGCGGTGCATATCTCGCGCATGTCGGCGTCGGGGCGCTACCTGTATGTGATCGGCCGCGATGCGCGACTGAACCTGATCGACCTCTGGATGCCGAAGCCCGACAACGTGGCGGAAGTCAAGATCGGTCTTGAGGCCCGTTCGGTGGAGACCTCGAAGTACAAGGGCTACGAAGACAAGTACGCCGTGGCCGGTTCCTACTGGCCGCCGCAGTACGTGATCATGGAAGGTGACTCGCTCAAGCCGCTGAAGGTGGTCTCCACGCGCGGCATGACCGTCGACAACGAGTATCACCCCGAGCCACGCGTGGCATCGATCGTGGCCAGCCACTTCCGTCCCGAGTTCGTCATCAATGCCAAGGAAACCGGCAAGATCCTGATGGTGGACTACTCGGACCTGAAAAACCTGAAGACCACCACGATCGATTCGGCCAAGTTCCTGCATGACGGCGGCTTCGATTCCACGGGCCGCTATTTCCTGGTGGCCGCCAACGCGTCGGACAAGATTGCCGTGGTCGATACCAAGGAAGACCGTCTGGCAGCGCTGGTCGACGTGGGCAAGACGCCGCACCCCGGCCGTGGCGCCAACTTTGTCCATCCGAAGTTCGGTCCGGTCTGGGCGACGAGCCATCTTGGCGACGAAACGGTCAGCCTGATCGGTACCGATCCGGTGAAGAACAAGGCCAATGCGTGGAAGGTGGTGCAGACGATCAAGGGTCAGGGCGGCGGCTCGCTGTTCATCAAGACGCATCCGAAGTCCCACAACCTGTGGGTCGATACGCCGCTGAATCCCGACACGAAGCTGAACCAGTCGGTGGCCGTGTTCAACACCCAGAAGCTCGACGCGGGCTTTGAGGTGCTGCCGATTGCGCAATGGGCCAACCTGAAGGGCGAAGGTGCCAAGCGCGTGGTGCAGGCCGAATACAACAAGGCCGGCGACGAGGTGTGGTTCTCCGTATGGGGTACCAAGGATCAGGAATCCGCGCTGGTGGTGGTCGATGACAAGACACGCAAGCTCAAGACCGTCATCAAGGATCCTCGCCTGATCACGCCAACCGGCAAATTCAACACGCATAACACGCAGCACGACGTCTATTGATTAGCGGGCAGGCCGGCGCAGTAGCGCCGGCCGTTCGCCGACTTTCGTCTTTCAGGAGAACTACATGCATCCCGCAAAAGTGATTGGCGCCGCCGTGCTGGCCGCCGCACTGCCCCTGGCCGCCCACGCCAATGCCGACCTGGCCAAGAGCAAGAACTGCATGGCATGCCATAGCGTCGACAAGAAGCTGGTCGGGCCGGCGTTCAAGGACGTGGCCGCGAAGTACAAGAGCGACAAGGAAGCCGCTGCAAAACTGTCTCAAAGCATCGAGAAAGGCAGCACCGGCAAGTGGGGTCCGATCCCGATGCCGCCTAACGCGGTCAGCGACGCGGATGCGAATGCGCTGGCCAAGTGGGTGCTGAGTCTCTGACCCATGCCCCGGCATATCGCATGGCACCTGGTGCTGTTCGGCTTGCTTGCCACGCCGGGCGCGCTGGTGCACGCGGAACCGCCAGCAGCACGCCAGGCGCAGCTGGCCCGCTGGCTGCGCGATGACTGTGGCGCGTGCCACGGCATGACGCTGCAGGGCGGACTTGGTTCGCCACTGACGGCCGAAGCACTGGCCGACAAGCCGCGTGACGGGCTTGTGGCCACCGTGCTGCAGGGCCGGCCCGGCACCGCGATGCCACCCTGGCAACCGTTCATGACGCAGGAAGAAGCCCAATGGTTGATCGATCGACTCCAGGCAGGCAAGCCGCCGCCCGTGATTCCCTAACCATCCGACAACGGCTCGATCGACTGATCCGGTTCACCGCTGTCGCACTTGGCTCCGTATGGCTGGCATCGGCCTGTACCGGCGTGCCGGGCACCACCCCGCGCGGTACCGGCGACCTTGGCGTCGTCATCGAGCGCGCCAGTGGCCGCCTGCAAGTGGTGGAGACCACGGGCATGAAACGCCTGGGCACCATCGAAGGACTTGGCGATCTTTCGCACGCGAGCGTGGTGTTCTCGCGCGACGGCCGCTATGCCTATGTCTTCGGGCGCGATGGCGGGCTGACGCGCGTGGACCTGCTCGCGCAACGCATCACGCAGCGGGTGAAGCAGGCCGGCAACAGCATCGGCGGCGCCATCCTGCAAAACGGCAAGGTGGTGGCCGCGCAGAACTACGCGCCCGGCGGCATCAAGCTGTTCGACGCGGAAACACTGGAGCTGCTGGCGGACATTCCGGCGATCGGCCGCGATGGGCGGCGATCGAAGGTGGTGGGCCTGGCCGACCTGCCTGGCCAACGCCTTGCCGCCAGCCTGTTCGAATCCGGCGAGATCTGGATCATCGATGCAGCCGATCCGCGCCGCCCGAATGTCACACGCCTCGAAGCCGGCCGCGAGCCATACGATGGCCTGGTGACGCCCGACGGCCGCTGGTATCTGGCCGGCCTGTTTGGCGAAGACGGCCTGTCGCTGGTGGACCTGTGGCAAACGCCGCCAACCGCGCGCAAGGTGCTGTCCGGCTACGGTCGGGGCGAGGCGCCCCTGCCGGTCTACAAGATGCCGCACTTGCGCGGCTGGGCCGTGGCGCAAGGGCAGGCCTGGTTGCCGGCTATCGGACGCCATGAGCTGCTGGTCGCCGATCCCGCCCGCAACTGGCAGGAACAGGGCCGCGTGGCCGTGGCCGGCCAGCCGGTGTTTGCGATGGCGCGCCCCGACGGCCGGCAGGTGTGGGTCAACTTCGCCTTCCCGAGGAACGACACCGTCCAGGTCATCGATACCGCGACGCGGCAGGTGGTGAAGACGCTGACACCGTGCCACGGCGTGCTGCACATGGAGTTCACGCCAAAGGGTGAATCGCTCTGGCTGTCGTGCCGCGACGACAACCGGGTGGAGGTCTACGACACCACGACGTTCCAGCGCATCGCCACGCTCAGCGCCGACCAGCCGAGCGGCATCTTCTTCACAGTGCGCGCGCAGCGCATTGGCATGTGATCGCCATGTTCGACGAGCAACGCTTCTACGACTGCATCCAGCGCGATTTCCCGATCGTGGCCCGCCCCTACCAGAGCGCGGGCGCGGCGCTGGATATGAACGAACACGCGGTATTGAGCCTGCTGGCGCGCGATGTCGGCGCCGGGCGCGTCAGCCGCATCGGCGCCGTGTTCGCGCCCAACGTCATCGGCGCCAGCACGTTGGCGGCCCTGGCCGTGCCGCCCGATGCGCTGGCCCACGTGGCGGCGCGCGTCAATGCGTATGGCGCCGTGAGTCACAACTATGCGCGCCACGGGCACCAGTACAACCTCTGGTTCGTTGCCGGGGCGCGCAACCGCGCCGCGTTGAGTCTGGTGCTGGACAGCATCGCGGCAGACGTGGGCCAGTATCCGCTGGACTTGCCGATGGAGCGCGAGTACCACATCGACCTGGGTTTCCCGATGTCCGGCCTGCAGGATGCGCGGCGCGGCCCGCGTAGCCCGGCGCCCGCGTCGACCCATCTGGACGAGGACGACTGGCGCCTGGTGGCCGCACTGGAGACCGGGCTGCCGCTGACACCGCAACCTTTTCACGCGCTGGCAAGGCGCAGTGGCATGCCGCTGCACCGGGTGCTGGCGCGGATCGCGCAATGGCATGCCAGCGGCGTGATCCGCCGCTTTGGCGTGATCCTGCATCATCGCCGCTTCGGCTATCGCCATAACGCCATGTGCGTATGGGACGTGCCAGACAACCGCGTCGATGCCATTGGCACGCGGCTGGCGCGCGTGGCGCCGGTTTCGCTCTGCTACCGGCGTACGCGCCGGCTTCCTGCCTGGCCGTACAACCTGTTTGCGATGGTCCATGCGCGTAGCGAGAGCGAACTGAATACCGCACTGGATCATTTCGCGCAGCAGGCCGGCATGGCGGCAATGCCGGGCGTGGTGCTGCGCAGCGGCACCTGCTTCAAGCAATGTGGCACCCGCTATAGCTGGGAGGCACCGCCGTCATGACGGAACATGAAGCAACCCAGGCGACATCGAATGACCTGGACCCTCTCGACCGGCGCATCGTCAATGCATTGCAGCGCGGCCTGCCACTGACGCCGCGCCCATATGCCGATGCGGCCGCCGCGCTGGAGATCGATGAAGCGACGCTGCTTGACCGTCTGCGTGCCTTGCTGGCACGCGGCGCGCTGACTCGCTTTGGTCCGCTGTTCCAGATAGAGCGGGTCGGTGGCCAGTTCGTGCTTTGCGCCTGCCATGCGCCGGCCGAGCGGATGGACGCCGTGGTGGCGGCCATCAATGCGTTTCGTGAAGTGGCGCATCACTACGAACGTACGCATCACCTGAATCTCTGGTTCGTGATCGCGGTGTCCGACGCAGGCGACGTGCCCGGCGTTCTGGCCCGCATTGCCGCTAGCGCCGGCGTCGAGATTCTGCCTTTCCCGAAGATGCGAGAGTTCTTCGTCAACCTGTACCTACCGGTGTAGCGACCATGCCCAACGCCCCCAATGCTTCTCCACTTTCCTCATACCAGACCGATTCGATCGACCGGGCGCTGATAAGGGCCACGCAGGCTGGCCTGCCGCTGGTGCCAGCGCCGTGGCAGGCGCTGGGCGACGCACTTGGCATTGGAGAAGACGAGGTCTTGGCGCGGTTCGCCGCGATGCGCGATCGCGGCGTCGTGCGCCGGGTGGGGGCGGTACCTAACCACTATGTGCTGGGGTGGCGCGCCAACGGTATGACGGTGTGGGACGTCGATGACGCGCATATCCACGAACTCGGCGAGCGCGTCGGCGCGCTGCCGTGGGTCAGCCATTGTTATCAGCGGCCGCGCCGCCTGCCGGACTGGCCATACAACCTGTTTGCGATGGTGCATGCGCGCACGCGCGACGAAGCGGCGCCGCAGATCGCGCGGATACAAGCCTTGCTGGGCGAGGCATGTCGGGCACATGACGTGCTCTGGTCCACACGCATCCTCAAGAAGACCGGTCTGCGACTGCAGGCTTCCGGAGATTGACTTATGTTCAGAGTTTCCCGCTTCATGGAAGCATTGCGCGATGGCGGCCCCGTGCCGGCGCCACGCCGCGCCGGTGGCCCGGTGGTGATCTGGAATCTGGTGCGGCGCTGCAATCTCAACTGCAAGCACTGCTATTCCACTTCGGCCGATACCGATTTCAAGGGCGAGCTGTCTACCGAGGAAGCCATCGCGGTGCTCGAACAGCTCAAGGCGGCCAGGGTGCCGGCGCTGATCCTGTCCGGCGGCGAGCCGCTGCTGCGTCCCGATCTCTACGAAATCGCCGCGCACGCCAAGCGGCTTGGCTTCCATCTGTCGCTGTCTTCGAACGGTACGCTGCTGGACGCCCGGCACGCCGCCAAACTGCTGGTGGCGGGCTTCGACTATGTGGGCGTCAGCCTCGATGGCATGGAAAGCACGCATGATCGCTTTCGGCGCTGCCCGGGCGCATTCCGGCAAGCGCTAGAAGGGCTGCGTATCGCCAGGCAAGGCGGGCTGCGCGTGGGCGTGCGCATGACGCTGACCGAAGCCAATGCCGATGAACTGCCGGACGTCGTCGCCCTGACCGAGGCCGAAGGCATCGACAAGTTCTACCTGTCGCACTTCAACTATGCCGGGCGTGGCAGCAGCCACCGGCGCGACGATGCGCATCACGCTCATACGCGCGTGTCGGTGGACTGGCTCTTCGACCACGTGTGGGAACGGGCGCAGCAGGGACGCGCCGGTGATTTTGTGACGGGCAACAATGATGCCGATGGCGTGAGCCTGTTGCACTGGATCGCGCGCCGGCAGCCGGAGCGCCTGGCGGACATGCGGCAGCGCCTGGTCAACTGGGGCGGCAATGCCACCGGTGTGAGCGTGGCCAACATCGACAATCTCGGCAACGTCCATCCGGATACGATGTGGTGGCACGTGTCGATCGGCAACGTGCGTGAACGAGCGTTCGGTGATATCTGGGCGGACCGCAGCCATCCGTTGATGCATGGGCTGAAGTCGAGTCCCCGGCCGCTGCAAGGCCGCTGCGCCACCTGCGCGCATCGCGATATCTGCAATGGCAATACGCGCGTGCGCGCCTATGCGGTCAGCGGCAATCCGTGGGCCGAGGACCCAGGTTGCTATCTATCCGATGACGAGATTGCCGCGCCGCTCGGCAGGGAGGCCATCGCATGAAGCGCCGGATTGCAGGACTGGCCCTGATGGGCGCCGCATGGATGGGCGCGCACGCGGCCGCGCAGCCCCAGCCGGCCACGCAAACCGATACGGCCTCGGTGTTCGCGCAGCACTGCGCGGCGTGCCACGGCGCGGACCGGCTCGGCGGCATGGGGCCGGCGCTGCTGCCCGAAAGCCTGGAGCGGCTCAAGCCGGATGCATTGCGCGATGTCCTGCGTAATGGCCGCGCCGCCACGCAGATGCCCGGCTTTGCCAATCAACTGCCCGAAGCAACGCTGGATCAGATCGCCACATGGCTGCGCACGGCACCCGCGGTGGCACCGCACTGGGAGCCGGCCGACATCCGCAAGTCGCGCGTCGTCTATCACGCGCCCGGCAGCCTGCCGGACCGGCCGGCTTTCAAGGCTGATCCGGCCAATCTGTTCCTGGTGGTGGAATCGGGCACCCACCATCTGAGCGTGCTCGATGGCGACAAGCTGGAGCCGATCCATCGCTTTGAGACACGCTTCGCCTTGCATGGCGGACCGAAGTTCAGCCGCGATGGGCGCTATGTCTTTGTGGCCAGCCGCGATGGCTGGATCAGCAAGTTCGACCTGTGGAACCTGACGCTGGTGGCGGAGGTACGTGCGGGCCTGAACACGCGCAATGTTGCGGTCAGCGACGATGGCAAGTGGGTGATGGCCGGCAACACACTGCCGCAGACGATGGTGCTGCTGCGTGCCGATGATCTGTCGCTGGAGCGCGTGTATCCGGTGACCGGCGCCAATGGCAAGCCGTCGCGGGTATCGGCGGTCTACGACGCCGCGCCACGCGCATCGTTTATCGCCGCGCTGCGCGATATCCCCGAAGTCTGGGAAATTCCTTACGCCACGCTGGAGCCGCGCGTCATCGCGCTCGACGATGTGCTCGACGACTTCTTCTTCGATCAGCCGTATCGCCACATCCTCGGCGCGTCGCGTACGGGAGCCGGTCAGGTGATCGATCTCGATGCCGGCCGCAAGGTGGCGGACCTGTCGCTGACGGGTATGCCGCATCTGGGCAGCGGCATCACCTGGCAGCGCAATGGGCGCGACGTGATGGCGTCTCCGAACCTGAAGCAGGGCACGCTGAGTGTGATCGACATGGAGACGTGGAAGACCGTTGCCACGATTCCGACGAATGGCCCCGGCTTTTTCCTGCGCAGCCATGAGTCCACACCCTATGCATGGACCGACGCGATGATGAGTCCGCGCCGCGACACCCTTCAGGTCATCGACAAGCAGTCGCTGGCGGTGGTGGGCAGCGTGACCCCGGCGCCGGGGCGTACCGCGGCGCACGTGGAGTTCACGCGCGACGGCCGCTATGCGCTGGTCAGCCTGATGGAATCCGACGGGGCCATCGTGGTGTACGACGCGGCCACGCTGAAAGAGATCAAGCGTTTGCCGATGGATAAGCCGATCGGCAAGTACAACGTATTCAACAAGACCACGCGCTCCTCGGGCACGAGCCATTGAATTGAGAGATGACATGATGATGAATCCGCGACATGCAGGAAAGGTCTGGTTGGTGGGTGTAGGTCCCGGTGACCCCGATCTGGTGACGGTCAAGGCGGCACGGGCACTGTCCGACGCACAGGTATGGTTGATCGACGATCTGGTGCCGGAAATGATGGCTTGCTATGCAAGCCCCGGCACTGAAATCATTTCGGTGGGCAAGCGCGGTGGGCGTTGTTCGGTCAGCCAGGCGAGCATCCAGGCGCAGACGCTGGCGCACGCGCTGGCAGGGCGCTGCGTGGCGCGGGTAAAGGGTGGCGATCCGTTGATGTTCGGCCGTGGCGGAGAGGAGGCGGCGTTCCTGCGTGGACACGGTATCGAAGTCGAGGTGGTCAACGGCATCAGTAGCGGCCTGGCGGCGGCGCAGGCGTTGGGCATCGCGCTGACGCATCGCGCGCATTGTCATGGCGTGACTTTCGTAACGGCGCACACACGCGGCGACGGCGAGCCGGACTGGCGCGCGCTGGCGGCCAGCGGTACCACGCTGGTGATCTATATGGGCATGCATCGCATCGCGGCGATTCGTGAATCGCTGCTGCAGGCCGGCATGCGTGCCGATATGCCTGCCGGCGTGGTGATGCATGCGAGCTGTGCCGATGAGCGTAGCTGGACGGGTACCTTGGGAACACTGACCGAAGCCGTCAACGCCGGCCTTGCCAGTCCGTCGATCATCCTTGTGGGAGAGGTCGTGGCGACGGCATTGCATGCGCCGTCCGGGACTTCTCCTTTTCCGCAACCGGCAGGACGTTTGGAGGCGCGAGTGAGCGTGCCAAGCTGCGACGTCGCGGCCTGATTCATTGATCCTGTTTGATCCGCTGATTCTTCGCCGCGCATAAAACAAAACCCCACGCCCGTTTCCGGGCGTGGGGTTTTTTTCATATCAACCGTTCAGTGGATCACTGCTGTGCGAGCTTGCCTTCGGGAATTTCCCGGGCCGGACCGCGCCCAAGCAATCCCAGCACAACTTGCAGCGCGAACGTCAGCGCACCCACCAGGAAGACCACGTCGCCGAAGGTCCGTACCCAGCGCAGCGTTTGCAGGATCGGTTGCTGGACGAAGGCTTCGCTGCGTGCGTACCACAGGCCTTGGCTGATGCTGGCCAGCGCCTGGATGATGCCCACCGGCAGCAGGCTGGTACCGATCATCAGCACCAGGCCGCCATTGAGACCCCAGAACGCGATCGACATCATGCGCGGGCTGAGCTTGTAGGCCGGACGCACATAGCGCAGCACGAGCAGCGTGAAGCCAAGCGCCAGGAAGCCATAGACGCCGAACAGCGCAGCGTGTGCGTGGACCGGTGTGGTGTTGAGACCCTGTACGTAGTACAGCGAGATCGGCGGATTGATCATGAAGCCGAAGACGCCGGCACCGAGCATGTTCCAGAACGCGACGGCCGTGAAGCACATCATCGGCCAGCGCAGGTTTTCCATCCACGGTGCGCGTTCCTTGAGGCGCCAGTTTTCCCAGGCTTCGTGGCCGAGCACGATCAGCGGCATCACTTCCAGCGCGGAGAACGTCGCGCCGATCGCCATCACCGGGGTCGTCGTGCCGGCGAAGTACAGATGGTGGAACGTGCCGGGAATGCCGCCGAGCATGAACAGCGATGCCGAAGCCAGGCTGGCAGCGGTGGCCATCGGGCGCGACACGAGACCCAGCGTGGAGAAGATGAAGGCGAGTGCCGTGGTGGCAAACACTTCAAAGAAGCCTTCCACCCACAGGTGGACCACCCACCAGCGCCAGTATTCCATCACCGTCAGGCTGGTGCGCTCGCCGTAGAACAGACCCGCGCCGTAGAACAGGCCGATGGCCACCACCGACGACGTCAGCAGCGCCAGCAGATTCTTGTCGCCGCCGCCACGTGCCTTGAAGGCCGGGGCAATGCCGCGCAACATCAGAATCAGCCAGATCACGATGCCGGTCAGCTTGCCGATCTGCCACAGGCGGCCCAGGTCCACATATTCATAGCCCTGGTGACCCAGCCAGAAGTTCAGGTGAGCAGGCATCTTCTGCGCGATGGCGAGGTAGTTGCCCACGAACGAGCCGACCACGACCACCACCAGCGCCCAGAACAGGACGTCGACGCCCAGCCGCTGGTACTTCGGGTCCTTGCCGCCGTTGATCAGCGGTGCCAGGAACAGGCCGGCTGCCAGGAAGCCCGTGGCGATCCAGAACAGCGCGCTCTGAATGTGCCAGGTGCGTACCAGCGAATACGGGAACCACTGCGACATGTCGATGCCGTAGAACTTCTGTCCTTCGACCGTGTAGTGCGCGGTGAAACCGCCGATCAGCACCTGGAACGCGAACAGCGCCACCACCAGGAATACGTACTTGCCGAGCGCGCGTTGCGACGGCGTCAGCGCGAACGTCGAGAGCGGATCGCGGGCCGGTGCGGGCGGCAGCGGTTCTTCCTTGCCGCGCAGGAACGCCCACGCCCAGATCAGCAGCCCCACGCCGGCCAGCAGCACCACCACGCTGGCCACCGACCAGACCACGTTCTCGGCGGTCGGACGGTTGTCGATCAGCGGCTCGTGCGGCCAGTTGTTGGTGTAGGTGGCGGTATGGCCCGGACGATCCGTGGCGGCCGCCCATGCCGTCCAGAAGAAGAAGTGCGTCAGCTGCGCGCGCCGTTCGGGCGAGGGCAGCGTGTTCTCCTTCATGGCGAAGCTCTCGCGGCTCTTGTGCAGTTCCGGAGCATCGGAGAACAGGCGCCGATAGTAGTCGGCCGTCATCTCGATGGCCTTTGCGCGGCGCGGCGACACGGTCAGCACGTTGCTGGCATCGGTCTGGTTGCCACGGTACTCGGCCTTCAGATGCGCGCGCAGCACGGCCTGCTCGCCGACGTCGAGCGCGGCGAAGTCCTTGCCGTGGCGCTCACGGGCGGCGAGTTCCAGCCAGGCCGTCAGTTCGCGGTGCAGCCAATCGGCGGTCCAGTCCGGCGCCTGGTAGGCGCCGTGGCCCCAGATCGAGCCAAGCTGCATGCCGCCGACGGATTGCCAGGCGGTCTGGCCGTCGAGGATGTCCTCGGAGGTGAACAGCTTCGTGCCGTCGGCGGTGACGACTTGTGTTGGGATGGGCGGCTGCTGCCGGTAGACCTCGGAACCGTAGTAGCCAAGGAGAGCAAACGTGATCGCCAGTACGGCGATCAGCGTGAACCATAGTTTCTTGTAGGGGCCCATGATGGGATGCGCGGGATTCGCGTTATGGGTTGTAAGGGTGCGGCCGGTTGCGGCGCGCGTGCAGGCGGCTGGGATTAGTGCGCACGGTCTGCCGCGGGTCGCACGGCGTTCTCGAACAGCACGTTGTTTTCCAGGTGGATGTGTTCCATCAGGTCTTCACGGAACGTGCGCAGGCCCAGGTACAGCGCGCGCCAGGTATTGCAGGCGGCTTGCGGCAGCGTGATGTCGTGGGTCAGCTTGGACAGGCGCTCCAGCGCGGCACCGTGATCGTCGTGCTCCATGCGCATGACGGTGATCGGCGCGGTGGCCATGCCGCCCATGCCGCGCGAAAGCATCGGGAACAGCACCTGTTCTTCCTTCTGCATATGGCTCAGCAGTTCCTGCAACATCACGCTGAGGTGGTCGGCCAGGCCCACGGGGCATTCGGGACGGTCGCCGTGGACTTCCTCCACGCGCCGCGCCAGGCGGATCAGTTCAGGCAGTTGCTCGCGGTGGCGCTCGTGAAAGCGGGCCAGGATGAAACCGATCAGTTCTTCGGCGGGCGCGTCGCCCCAGTCCTGCGCATCGACGGGTGCCTCGGCCTGCAATGCCTGCAGGCGTGCCTCGATCGCGGCGCCATCCAGGCCCTTGGCCAGGGCCGCGTCACGCAATGTGTGTGAGCCGCCACAGCAGAAGTCGAGGTCGTAGTCGTGGAAGATTTTGGTCGCGCCGGGAATCCGACGAGCCAGTTGGCCCAGAGACTGGTCTTGCATGCTCATGATTTGCTCCTTCTCAATAAATCCAAGCGTCTCTTGTGCGAATCTCGTGCCCAACAGAAATCTTCAAAGATTCAATGATTTACCTTTTGGTAGGGTAATTGTGACCCTGGCAATACGTGGTGAATCAAACCTGATTGGGGTGTTTTTAACCATGATTGGCGAGCTACTACTGGCTGACCTTTGCGCGGATCTGCCGCAAGCCGTGCGCATGCAGAGACTGGTCGGCAGCCTGCGGGCGCATTTTCGTTGTGGCGCCGTGGCGCTGCTGCGGCTGGAAGAGGACCAATTGCGGCCGCTGGCCGTCGATGGGCTGGTGCGGGATACGCTGGGACGCCGCTTCGCGGTGAGCCTGCATCCGCGGCTGGCGGCCATTCTGGCCAAGCGCGGCGTGACCTGCTTTCACCACGACAGCGCGTTGCCCGATCCGTACGACGGGCTGATCGATGAACACGTGGGCGAGCCGCTGCCAGTGCACGACTGCATGGGTGTCAGCCTGCAGGCCGAGGGCAAGCCCTGGGGCGTGCTGACACTGGACGCGCTGGAGGTGGGCACCTTCACCGATGCCGCGCAGGTGGAGCTGCAGCGCCTGACGCCGGTGGTGGAAGCAGCCAT
The DNA here is from genome assembly GCF_057798835.1 of Cupriavidus sp. 291-E7. Taxonomy (NCBI): domain Bacteria; kingdom Pseudomonadati; phylum Pseudomonadota; class Betaproteobacteria; order Burkholderiales; family Burkholderiaceae; genus Cupriavidus; species Cupriavidus sp. 291-E7. Next base: position 10,595 of record NZ_JBYOJV010000015.1, on the reverse strand, counting down.
CCGCATCACGCGGCTGGAGGCCGAGATCCGGGCGCTGCGGCAAGGGCGTATCGACGAGCCGGCCGGCGACGTGGTGCGCGACGAAGGCGAGATCATCGGACAGAGCCAGGCCATCAGCCATCTGCTGCATGAATTGCGCGTGGTGGCCGATTCGGAGTTGCCCGTGTTGCTGCTGGGCGAAACCGGCGTGGGCAAGGAGCTGTTCGCGCACCGTCTGCACCGGCTGTCGCGCCGCCGCAACCGGCCGCTGATTCACGTGAACTGCGCGGCGTTGCCGGAATCGCTGGCCGAGAGCGAGTTGTTCGGCCATGCGCGCGGCGCCTTCTCGGGTGCCACCGGCGAGCGGCCGGGCCGCTTCGAAGCCGCCGATGGCGGCACGCTGTTCCTCGACGAGGTGGGCGAACTGCCGCTATCGATTCAGGCCAAGCTGCTGCGCACGCTGCAGAATGGCGAGATCCAGCGGCTCGGGTCCGACCGGCCGCGCCGCGTGGATGTGCGCGTCATTGCCGCTACCAACCGTCACCTGCGCGAGCACGTGCGCGACGGATCGTTCCGCGCGGATCTGTATCACCGGCTGTCTGTCTATCCAATCCCCATTCCGCCGCTGCGTGAGCGCGACAACGATGTCCTGCTGCTGGCCGGCCACTTTCTGGAACTGAACCGGGCGCGACTCGGGTTGCGCAGCCTGCGGCTGTCGGCAGCCGCGCAGGATGCGCTGCGGCGCTATCCGTGGCCCGGCAATGTGCGCGAGCTTGAGCACGTGGTCAGCCGTGCCGCATTGAAACTCGTGAGCCGTGGCGCCAACCGCAACGACATCCTGACGCTCGACGCCGATCTGTTTGGCGATCTGTTCGATGGAGAGCGGGAAGGGCTGGCGCTGCCGGCCGTAGCGACCGGATCGGCCCCGGCGGCGCCGGTCGTGGTGCCGGAAGTCACGCTGCGTGAAGCCGTGGATTCGTGCCAGCGCCGCTGCATCGAACAGGCACTGCTCTCGCAGGACGGCAACTGGGCGCAGGCTGCCCGCCAGCTCGGCGTGGATGCCAGCAACCTGCACAAGCTGGCGCGCCGGCTGGGGTTCAAGCGCGATGACCGGCGGCGCGTCGTGCGCTCGGCATAGCGCGGCGGCGAGCGGCGGTCAGCGGTGCGCTAGCGCGGACGGTTGTCGACGATACGCCGTGCCTTGCCCACCGACCGCTCCACGCCGCCCTCGGGCAGGATCTCGATACCTGCCGTCACGCCGATGTAGGACTTGATGTCGTGCGCCAGTTGCGCGCGCGCCTGGCCAGCCACGCCCGGCTCCGCACCGTGGGCGCACTCCACGCGCACGGTCAGCGTGTCGAGCGGGCCTTCCTTGCCGAGCACGCACTGGTAGTGCGGCGCCAGCTCGGTGTGCTTCAGGATCAGTTCCTCGATCTGTGACGGGAACACGTTCACGCCGCGCACGATCATCATGTCGTCGGTACGGCCCGTGATCTTCTCCATGCGGCGGAACGCGGCGCGCGCGGTGCCGGGCAGCAACCGGGTGAGATCGCGGGTGCGATAGCGGACGACGGGCATCGCTTCCTTCGTCAGAGACGTGAAGACGAGCTCGCCGAATTCGCCGTCGGGCAGCACCTCGCCCGTATCGGGATCGATGATTTCGGGGTAGAAATGGTCTTCCCAGATGGTGGGGCCATCCTTGGTTTCCACGCATTCGTTGGCGACGCCCGGACCCATGACCTCGGACAGGCCGTAGATATCGACCGCCGAGATACCCATGCGCTTTTCGATGGCCTGCCGCATTTCAGGGGTCCACGGCTCGGCGCCGAAGATGCCGACGCGCAGCGACGTCGAGGCCGGATCGATGCCCTGGCGCTCGAACTCATCGGCGATCGCCAGCATGTAGCTCGGCGTCACCATGATGATCTCGGGCTTGAAGTCCTGAATCAGCTGAACCTGTCGCTCGGTCTGGCCGCCGCCAAACGGAATCGCCGTAAGGCCGGCCTTCTCCACGCCATAGTGCGCACCGAGTCCGCCCGTGAACAGCCCGTAGCCGTAGCTGATGTGCACCTTGTCGCCGCGCCGGGCGCCCGACGCACGGATCGAGCGCGCCATCACGGTGGCCCAGGTATCGATGTCCTTCAGCGTGTATCCGACCACTGTCGGCTTGCCAGTGGTGCCGGACGATGCGTGCACGCGCGCGATGCGGTCCTGCGGCACCGCGAACATCCCGAACGGGTAGTTGTCGCGCAGATCCTTCTTGGTCGTAAATGGAAAGCGCGCGAGATCGGCCAGGGACTGCACCTGGCTGGGGTGCACGCCCGCTTTGTCAAACTTGCGCCGGTACACGGGCGAATGCTCGTAGGCATGGCGCAGCGACCATTTCAGGCGGTCCAGCTGCAGCGCCTGCAGCTCTTGCCGGCTGGCGGTCTCGATCGGCTCCAGGGGCAGATCGGTCAGGGGCGTACTCATGTTGTCTCCACGTTTCCGGGATGGTTGCGCTACGTTGGCGCGGGGTACGGCGTTATCCGGCGGTCAGGACTCGGCAGGCGGAACCACGTGACCCTTGATCTGGGCGGACTTGCCGCGGAACATCGCCACGGGTTCGCCGGCGCGGTTGGTCACCTTGATGTCGTACACGCCATGCCGGCCGGACAGGATCTGTTCCACGGCTTCGGCGGTCAGCACATCGCCACCCTGGACGGGCCGCAGGAATTCGATCGTGCAGCCCGATGCCACGGTATTGATGTTATGGCTGTTGCAGGCGAATGCGAAAGCGGAATCGGCCAGCGTGAACATCAGGCCGCCGTGACAGATGGCGTGGCCGTTCAGGAATTCCGGCCGCACCGTCATCGACAAGCGCGCATATCCGGGTCGCACCTCCTCGATCGCCATGCCCAGCCAGCGGCTGCAGGCGTCGGATTCGTACATGGCGTGCGCGGCGGCCTCGGCCAGCGCCTGGGGATCTTGCTTCAAGCGGCTCTCCTTGTTGCAGTGGACGGAATCAGGCGCCTTTGAAATGCGGGGCGCGCTTTTCAAGGAAGGCGTTCACGCCTTCGTTGTAGTCGTGTGACTTGCCGAGATCGCGCTGCAGGTCGCGTTCGAGATCGAGCTGGGCGTCGAAGGTGTTCGTGGCGCTGGCGTGCATGGCTTTCTTGATGGCTGCCAGCGCGCGCGTGGGCTGCGCCGCCAGGTGTGTAGCGATGGCGATTGCCTGCTCGGCGAGCAGAGGATCGTCCATGACTTCCCAGATCAGGCCCCACTTTTCCGCTTCTTCGGCGCTGAGCTTGTCACCGGTCATCGCCAGGCCCAGTGCCCGTGCCATGCCGAGGCGCTTGGGCAGGAGCCACGTTCCCCCGGAATCCGGTACCAGGCCGATCTTGACGAACGCCTGGATGAAGCTGGCCGACCTGGCCGCCAGGACGATGTCACAGGCCAGGGCCAGGTTGGCACCCGCGCCGGCCGCCGTGCCGTTGACCGCGGCGATCACCGGCAGGGGCAAGGCTTGCAGGCGGCGCACCAGCGGATTGAACCAGGTATTGATCAGTTCGCCGAGGTCGGTGGCGTGGCCCGGAGTGAAATCGAGATCGGCCAGATCCTGGCCCGCGCAGAATCCGCGGCCCGCGCCCGTCAGCAGCAACGCGCGCGCGCCGCCGGCTTCCACGTGATCGAGAGCCTGCACCAGCGCGCCGTGCATGGCACGTGTGAAGCTGTTGAGCTTGTCTGGCCGATTGAGGGTGATGATGGCCACATCGCCCTGCCAGCGCAGCAGGATGGGGCCGGCATCAAGGCTCGCACGCGCCTGGGCGTGCGCCGGGGTCGGGGGCATGGTGGTCTCCTGCGCCATGTTGTTCTCCAGGTCGGGTTTGTGGATCTGATGCCACGACGGTCGCACGGCACATTGTAGGTGGCGCGTGTGGACCGATTAAATTAACCGACCAGTCGGTCGGCAAATAGTAGTAGGGATGCCGGCAGGGCGCAAGAGGTGACCGCCCGCCTTGACCATCCTGATGGCGGCGAGCGAGTATCGATCCGCTGATCTACAAGGCAGATCCCTTTCATCGCAAGGAGAAGACATGTCGTACGAGAACATCCTGGTGGAGACACGTGGCCGTGTGGGGCTGGTGACGCTCAACCGTCCCAAGGCCCTGAACGCGCTCAATGACGCGCTGATGGACGAACTGGGCGCGGCGCTGACCGCCTTCGACCAGGACGAAGCGGTCGGCTGCATCGTGATCACCGGCAGCGAGCGCGCTTTTGCGGCGGGCGCCGATATCGGCATGATGGCCAAGTACTCCTATATGGATGTCTACAAGGGCGACTACATCACGCGCAACTGGGAAACGATCCGCCGTATCCGCAAGCCCGTGATTGCCGCGGTGGCCGGCTATGCGCTGGGCGGAGGCTGCGAGCTGGCGATGATGTGCGACATCGTGATTGCGGCGGATAGCGCGAAGTTCGGCCAGCCGGAGGTCAAGCTGGGCACCATGCCGGGCGCGGGCGGCACGCAGCGCCTGCCGCGCGCGGTGTCCAAAGCCAAGGCGATGGACCTGTGCCTGAGCGCGCGCATGATGGATGCGGCCGAGGCCGAGCGTTCCGGCCTGGTGTCGCGCGTGGTTGCGGCGGACAAGTTGATCGACGAGGCTATTTCGGCAGCCGAGACTATTGCGGGCTATTCGCTCCCGGTCGTCATGATGATCAAGGAGTCGATCAACGCCGCCTACGAGACGACTCTCAACGAAGGGGTGCATTTCGAGCGCCGCTTATTCCACTCGACCTTCGCAACCGAAGACCAGAAGGAAGGAATGGCGGCATTTGTGGAGAAACGTGCACCTGATTTCAAGCATCGCTAATACTTGAGTCAGGGAATACCCGAGGAATGTGAAGGGGTATTGGTCGGTCCGGAAAATAATTGCCGGGCCGATTTTCCTTTCCGATCAATGGTTTGATGAAAGTTAGCAAAGATTCTCCCCATCAAATCGTGACATCCATATTGCAAAGCCTCGGGAACGGGCCTAATATTCGCCCCCTCGCAACACGAAGCGCACTGCAAACGCAGCAGCGACAAGGGCTGCGGGGCAACAGGGGGTGAGCGGCTGAGGAGTTTTCAGCGCTGACCGGCAGAAAAAAAGTTCTGCAAAAACTGTTGACGAAACGCTGAATGCTCTGCATAATCTCGTTTCTCCGCTGCAACGAAAACGACGCAGCGACAGCGAACGGCAAAGCCGGCCGCTGAGGTTCTTTAACAAACAAACAACCGATAAGTGTGGGCGCTTGATGGCGAACGCCACGAGGTTTCGGCCTTGTGATGCTTCAAAAGTTATCAGTGCTCGCACAGTAAAACATGTTGGTTCACGTCGCGAGATGTGAGCCAGTCAGTTTTCTGAGAGTGAGCGACCGCTCGAAAGAGCGAGGTGCTTCGGCACCACACAGAGATTGAACTGAAGAGTTTGATCCTGGCTCAGATTGAACGCTGGCGGCATGCCTTACACATGCAAGTCGAACGGCAGCGCGGACTTCGGTCTGGCGGCGAGTGGCGAACGGGTGAGTAATACATCGGAACGTACCCTGTTGTGGGGGATAACTAGTCGAAAGATTAGCTAATACCGCATACGACCTGAGGGTGAAAGTGGGGGACCGCAAGGCCTCACGCAGCAGGAGCGGCCGATGTCTGATTAGCTAGTTGGTGGGGTAAAGGCCCACCAAGGCGACGATCAGTAGCTGGTCTGAGAGGACGATCAGCCACACTGGGACTGAGACACGGCCCAGACTCCTACGGGAGGCAGCAGTGGGGAATTTTGGACAATGGGGGCAACCCTGATCCAGCAATGCCGCGTGTGTGAAGAAGGCCTTCGGGTTGTAAAGCACTTTTGTCCGGAAAGAAAACGCACTGGTTAATACCTGGGGCGGATGACGGTACCGGAAGAATAAGCACCGGCTAACTACGTGCCAGCAGCCGCGGTAATACGTAGGGTGCGAGCGTTAATCGGAATTACTGGGCGTAAAGCGTGCGCAGGCGGTTTTGTAAGACAGGCGTGAAATCCCCGAGCTTAACTTGGGAATTGCGCTTGTGACTGCAAGGCTAGAGTATGTCAGAGGGGGGTAGAATTCCACGTGTAGCAGTGAAATGCGTAGAGATGTGGAGGAATACCGATGGCGAAGGCAGCCCCCTGGGACGTCACTGACGCTCATGCACGAAAGCGTGGGGAGCAAACAGGATTAGATACCCTGGTAGTCCACGCCCTAAACGATGTCAACTAGTTGTTGGGGATTCATTTTCTCAGTAACGTAGCTAACGCGTGAAGTTGACCGCCTGGGGAGTACGGTCGCAAGATTAAAACTCAAAGGAATTGACGGGGACCCGCACAAGCGGTGGATGATGTGGATTAATTCGATGCAACGCGAAAAACCTTACCTACCCTTGACATGCCACTAACGAAGCAGAGATGCATTAGGTGCTCGAAAGAGAAAGTGGACACAGGTGCTGCATGGCTGTCGTCAGCTCGTGTCGTGAGATGTTGGGTTAAGTCCCGCAACGAGCGCAACCCTTGTCTCTAGTTGCTACGAAAGGGCACTCTAGAGAGACTGCCGGTGACAAACCGGAGGAAGGTGGGGATGACGTCAAGTCCTCATGGCCCTTATGGGTAGGGCTTCACACGTCATACAATGGTGCATACAGAGGGTTGCCAACCCGCGAGGGGGAGCTAATCCCAGAAAATGCATCGTAGTCCGGATCGTAGTCTGCAACTCGACTACGTGAAGCTGGAATCGCTAGTAATCGCGGATCAGCATGCCGCGGTGAATACGTTCCCGGGTCTTGTACACACCGCCCGTCACACCATGGGAGTGGGTTTTGCCAGAAGTAGTTAGCCTAACCGCAAGGAGGGCGATTACCACGGCAGGGTTCATGACTGGGGTGAAGTCGTAACAAGGTAGCCGTATCGGAAGGTGCGGCTGGATCACCTCCTTTCTAGAGGCTTGTGTTCACAAGTCAAGCGTTCACACTTATCGGTTTGTTTGCTGTTACAGCCAAGGGTCTGTAGCTCAGGTGGTTAGAGCACCGTCTTGATAAGGCGGGGGTCGTAGGTTCAAGTCCTACCAGACCCACCAAGTTATCTCACGGGGGATTAGCTCAGCTGGGAGAGCACCTGCTTTGCAAGCAGGGGGTCGTCGGTTCGATCCCGTCATCCTCCACCACTTACCTTGGGGTAGTCGTCAAAGACAAGTATTCAGGAGTTTATTCTGAGTGATTGTCTTTGGCTGTTGCCAACGAGCATTTAGCTCGGCTGTTCTTTAACAATATGGGATGTAGTAAAGGTGTCGTGAAGCCTTGATGAGAGGCTGAAGTACCCAACACGATACCGGGTTGTGATTGTATCAACCAAAATGTATTTAAGTGATCGAAAGATGACTTGGAATACGGCACAAACGCGAGAACTCAGACCTATGACGGTCGTGTCCTTGAGACACACTCGTTATAGGGTCAAGCGAACAAGTGCATGTGGTGGATGCCTTGGCGATTACAGGCGATGAAGGACGCGGTAGCCTGCGAAAAGCTTCGGGGAGCTGGCAAACAAGCTTTGATCCGGAGATGTCCGAATGGGGAAACCCGGCCCTAATGGGTCATCCCTTGCTGAATACATAGGCAAGGGAAGCGAACGCGGCGAACTGAAACATCTAAGTAGCTGCAGGAACAGAAATCAACCGAGATTCCCAAAGTAGTGGCGAACGAAATGGGAAGAGCCTTGTACTCTTTAGCAGCATTGTTAGCAGAACGGGATGGAAAGCCCGGCCATAGCAGGTGATAGCCCTGTATGCGAAAACAGCGTTGTGGAACTAGGTGTACGACAAGTAGGGCGGGACACGTGAAATCCTGTCTGAAGATGGGGGGACCATCCTCCAAGGCTAAATACTCGTAATCGACCGATAGTGAACCAGTACCGTGAGGGAAAGGCGAAAAGAACCCCGGGAGGGGAGTGAAATAGATCCTGAAACCGCATGCATACAAACAGTCGGAGCCTGGAAACGGGTGACGGCGTACCTTTTGTATAATGGGTCAGCGACTTACATTCAGTGGCAAGCTTAACCGATTAGGGAAGGCGTAGCGAAAGCGAGTCCGAATAGGGCGTTGAGTCGCTGGGTGTAGACCCGAAACCAGATGATCTATCCATGGCCAGGTTGAAGGTGCGGTAACACGTACTGGAGGACCGAACCCACTAACGTTGAAAAGTTAGGGGATGAGCTGTGGATAGGGGTGAAAGGCTAAACAAATCTGGAAATAGCTGGTTCTCTCCGAAAACTATTTAGGTAGTGCCTCGTGTCTCACCTTCGGGGGTAGAGCACTGTCATGGTTGGGGGGTCTATTGCTGATTACCCCGCCATAGCAAACTCCGAATACCGAAGAGTGCAATCACGGGAGACAGACATCGGGTGCTAACGTCCGGTGTCAAGAGGGAAACAACCCAGACCGCCAGCTAAGGTCCCAAAGATTGGCTAAGTGGGAAACGAAGTGGGAAGGCTAAAACAGTCAGGAGGTTGGCTTAGAAGCAGCCACCCTTTAAAGAAAGCGTAATAGCTCACTGATCGAGTCGTCCTGCGCGGAAGATGTAACGGGGCTAAGCCAGTCACCGAAGCTGCGGACGCACGCAAGTGCGTGGTAGGAGAGCGTTCTGTAAGCCTGTGAAGGTGTCTTGTAAAGGATGCTGGAGGTATCAGAAGTGCGAATGCTGACATGAGTAGCGATAAAGGGGGTGAAAGGCCCCCTCGCCGTAAGCCCAAGGTTTCCTACGCAACGTTCATCGGCGTAGGGTGAGTCGGCCCCTAAGGCGAGGCAGAGATGCGTAGCTGATGGGAAGCAGGTTAATATTCCTGCACCGTCGTATGATGCGATGGGGGGACGGATCGCGGAAGGTTGTCCGGGTGTTGGAAGTCCCGGTCCCTGCATTGGAGAAGGCGCTTAGGCAAATCCGGGCGCGGAATTCAAGGATGTGGGGCGAGCGGCCTAGTGCTGCGAAGCAATTGGAAGTGGTTCCAAGAAAAGCCTCTAAGCTTCAGTCATACGAGACCGTACCGCAAACCGACACAGGTGGGCGAGATGAGTATTCTAAGGCGCTTGAGAGAACTCGGGAGAAGGAACTCGGCAAATTGGTACCGTAACTTCGGGATAAGGTACGCCCTTGTAGCTTGACTGGCCTGCGCCAGGAGGGTGAAGGGGTTGCAATAAAATGGTGGCTGCGACTGTTTAATAAAAACACAGCACTCTGCAAACACGAAAGTGGACGTATAGGGTGTGACGCCTGCCCGGTGCCGGAAGATTAAATGATGGGGTGCAAGCTCTTGATTGAAGTCCCGGTAAACGGCGGCCGTAACTATAACGGTCCTAAGGTAGCGAAATTCCTTGTCGGGTAAGTTCCGACCTGCACGAATGGCGTAACGATGGCCACACTGTCTCCTCCCGAGACTCAGCGAAGTTGAAGTGTTTGTGATGATGCAATCTCCCCGCGGCTAGACGGAAAGACCCCATGAACCTTTACTGTAGCTTTGCATTGGACTTTGAACCGATCTGTGTAGGATAGGTGGGAGGCTTTGAAGCGTGGACGCTAGTTCACGTGGAGCCGTCCTTGAAATACCACCCTGGTTTGTTTGAGGTTCTAACCTTGGCCCGTGAATCCGGGTCGGGGACAGTGCATGGTAGGCAGTTTGACTGGGGCGGTCTCCTCCCAAAGTGTAACGGAGGAGTTCGAAGGTACGCTTGGTACGGTCGGACATCGTACCTAAAGTGCAATGGCAAAAGCGTGCTTAACTGCGAGACCGACAAGTCGAGCAGGTGCGAAAGCAGGACATAGTGATCCGGTGGTTCTGAATGGAAGGGCCATCGCTCAACGGATAAAAGGTACTCTGGGGATAACAGGCTGATACCGCCCAAGAGTTCATATCGACGGCGGTGTTTGGCACCTCGATGTCGGCTCATCTCATCCTGGGGCTGTAGCCGGTCCCAAGGGTATGGCTGTTCGCCATTTAAAGAGGTACGTGAGCTGGGTTTAAAACGTCGTGAGACAGTTTGGTCCCTATCTGCCGTGGGCGTTGGAATCTTGACGGGGGCTGCTCCTAGTACGAGAGGACCGGAGTGGACGTACCGCTGGTGTACCTGTTGTCTCGCCAGAGGCATCGCAGGGTAGCTATGTACGGAAGAGATAACCGCTGAAAGCATCTAAGCGGGAAACTCGCCTGAAGATGAGGATTCCCTGGAGGCTTGACCTCCTTGAAGGGTCGTTCGAGACCAGGACGTTGATAGGCTGGGTGTGGAAGCGCAGTAATGCGTTAAGCTAACCAGTACTAATTGCCCGTAAGGCTTGATCCTATAACCAGTGTGTTTTACCTGGTGAGTGCGCCTAGTGCCCAGGTGTACAACACAACCCAATCTTTACTACACCCAGATTCGCCGCGCTGACACTAGTCAGCCCGGCAACCCCTCATGCCTGGTGACCATAGCGAGTTGGAACCACCCCTTCCCATCCCGAACAGGACCGTGAAACGACTTTGCGCCGATGATAGTGCGGACTACCCGTGTGAAAGTAGGTCATCGCCAGGCTCTTATACCCAGAACCCCCAAGCCC